>DASVSV010000398.1:0-19363 GCA_036387915.1 Thermoanaerobaculia bacterium | reverse complement strand
GCCGGCGGCGACGCTGCAACGCGACGCCTTCGACGCGCCCGCTGCGATCTCGGTCTCCGAAGCGGCCAAGGCGGCGCAGGGCGGCGGCCACGAAGGACACCAGACCCGCGGCATCACGCCCGGCCAGGATCGCGAGAATCCTCCGACGCCGATGCCGGCCACGCGCGACGGAAGCACCTCCACCAAGCCCGCCGCCACAAACCATAGCCAGCATGGCGCACCGTCAGCCGCAACCACGACCTACACCTGCTCCATGCATCCCGAAGTGACGAGCGACCGGCCGGGCGACTGTCCGAAGTGCGGCATGGCGCTCGTGAAAAAGAAGTGAGGACGATTCGATGAAGCACAGCACACTCCCCCTCCTCGCCCTGATCGCGGTCCTGCTCACCTCCTGTGTGAGCGTGCCCCGCGACGCCGGCACGACCGACGTGCAGCAGGCCATCGCCCAACGCGGCGGCGCGGCCGTCGAATGGAATGCACAACCGTCCGCGATGGACCACCAGCGCGTCGCGGCGATGCTGCAGGACGAGCTCACGCCCGACGAGGCGGTGGCCATCGCGATGCTCAACAGTCCGCGGCTGCAGGTCACGCTCGCGGAGCTGGGCATCGCCCGCGCCGACCTGATCGAGGCCAGCACGATCACCAACCCGGTCTTCGAGTTCGAGATCCGCTTTCCCGGCGAGCCCTACCGGCCGTACGAGCTGCGGCTCGCGCAATCGCTGATCGAGCTGATCCAGCTCCCCCGCCGCCGCGCCCTCGGCCGCGCCGCCTTCGACGCCGCGCAGATGCGCGTCAGCTCCGAAGTGCTCCGCTTCGCCGGTGACGTGCGCGGCGCGTACTTTGAGCTGGTCGCGGCGACGCAGCATGTTGGACTCAGCCGCACCATCGCCGAGGCCGCACAGGCCGCTGCGGAAGTCGCGGTCCGGCAGCACGCGGCGGAGAACATCACCGACCTCGATCTGGAGAACGAGCAGGCGCTGTACGAACAGGCCAAGCTCGATCTCGCCCGCGCCGAGCAACGCGTGCTGCTCGCGCGCGAAGCGCTCCTCCGGGCCATGGGCCTTCGCAACACGACGGCGGAATGGCGCGTCCCGGCGAGCTTCCCGGATCTGCCCACCGCGGAACTGGAACAGCAGCAGCTCGAACAACTCGCCGCGGCGCAGCGTCTCGACCTCGCCATCGCCCGCCGCGAGCTCGAAGTGGCGCAGCGGCAGGTGCCGATCGCCCGGCTGGCCGTGCTGGAAGAGACGATGTTCGACGTCCACTACGAGCGCGAGCCGGACGGCGCGCGCACGGTCGGACCGGGCATCGAGCTGCCGATCCCGATCTTCAACACCGGCCGCGCCGGACGGACGCGCGCGGAAGCGCAGTTCCTGCGCGCCCGCCACTCGCTGGCCGCGCTCGAATCCGAAACCGCTTCGCAGTTGCGCGCGGCGCGGGCGACGCTCGCCGAAGCGCGTGCGCGCGTCGAGTACTACCGCGACGTGATCGTGCCGCGACGCACGCGCATCCTCGAGCTGACGAAGCTCGAGCACAACGCCATGCTCGTCGGCGTCTTCCAGCTCCTGCAGGCCAAGCAGAACGAGATGCAGGCCCGCCGCGACTTCATCGAGGCGCAGCGCGAGTACTGGAGCGCCCGCACCGATCTCGATCGCGCGCTGCAGGGCGTTGCGTCCGACACCTCATTCACCCCCGCCACGGACCAGGGTCAGGGGAAGCAAGCCGATGTCACCAGAGGGGGCCATTAGTCATGCCGTTCAGCCGTCGTAGTCTTCTCTTCTCCGGTCTGGCAGGTGCCGCGACCGGCCTGCTCACCAGCACCCGTGCCTTCGGCCAGCGTCTGCGCGCCCTCGGCGCGAGCGGCCCTCCGCCGAAGCCGTTGCGCGCACAACGCGCCAGCGGCCGCGCGGCCGTCGTCACCCCGAACGGCGCCTCCCTCCCCTTTCGCATGGTCGACGGCGTGAAGGAGTTCCACCTCATCGCCGAGCCGGTGCGCCGTGAGTTCGTCAATGGCCTCGAAGTGAATTGCTGGGGCTACAACGGCATCACCCCCGGCCCCACCATCGAGGCGTTCGAAGGCGATCGCGTGCGCATCCTCGTCACCAACAAGCTGCCCGAGGGAACGTCGGTGCACTGGCACGGCTTCATCCTCCCGAACGGCATGGACGGCGTCAGCGGCCTCAATCAGCCGAAGATCGAGCCGGGCGAAACGTTCGCGTACGAGTTCACGCTGCAGCAGACCGGCTCGCTCATGTATCACCCCCATTTCGACGAGATGACCCAGATCGCCCTCGGCATGCACGGCTTCTTCATCGTGCATCCCCGCGACGCCGGCGTGCGCCGCGTCGACCGCGATTTCGCCATCTTCCTCAACGAGTGGTTCATCAAGCCCGGTACCGCCACGCCCGATCCGACGGTGATGCTCGACTTCAACACGTTCACGATGAACAGCCGCGTCTTCCCCGGCACCGAGCCGCTGCTCGTGCGGACCGGCGACCGCGTGCGCATCCGTCTCGCCAACCTGACCATGGACTCGCACCCGATCCACATTCACGGACACGCGTTCTACGTCACCGGCACCGATGCCGGCCCTATTCCGGAGACGGCGTGGTGGCCGGAGAACAGCGTCAACGTCCCCGTCGGCACGACGCGCGACATCGAGTTCACCGCCGACAATCCCGGCGACTGGGCCTTCCACTGCCACAAGACGCACCACGTCATGAACCAGATGGGCCACGACCTGCCGAACCTCCTTGGCATCGACCCCTCGAACACGCAGCAGCGCCTCAATCAACTCGTGCCCGGCACGATGGTCATGGGCGCCAACGGCATGGGCGAGATGGCCGACCACCAGGGCTCGATGGCCATGCCCCGCAACAGCATCCCCATGCTCGGCGGCCAGGGACCGTTCGGCCCGATCGACATGGGCGGCATGTTCACCATCGTGAAGGTGCGCGACGACCTGGACTACGGCCGCGATCCGGGCTGGTACCAGCAGCCGAAGGGGACGTCGGCGTGGAAGGTGGAGTCGATGTCCACCACTCCCGCGCAAAAGCCGCCCTCGCACGAGGGCCACGGCAAATGAGAACGCGCTCGAAGCTCATCCTCGGCGCGATCGTCGCGGCGGTTTTGATGACCATCGTCATCGTCGCCTCGATGATCCGCCGCGGCTTCAGCGCGCAGGATGAGCCGTCGCGCGTGGAGGCCGTGATGGCGCGGACGATGCGGCACTGGGCCGTACCGTCCGACCTGCGCGATGTGAAGAACCCTGTCCCCCTCACGGCGCAGGTGCTGGCGGACGGCCGCGCACATTTCGCCGATCACTGCGCCGGCTGTCACGGCAACGACGGCAAGGGCGGCGGGATGGGCGGCCAGATGTATCCCAAGGCGCCGGACATGACTTTGCCTTCGACGCAATCTTTATCGGATGGCGAGCTGTTCTCCATCATCGAGAACGGCGTGCGCCTCACGGGCATGCCGGGATTCGGCAGCGGCACCGCCGAGTCGGCTTACGGAAGCTGGGGACTCGTCCACTTCCTGCGTCATCTCCCCAAGCTCACGGCCGAGGAGCTGGCGGAGATGCAGAAACTCAATCCGAAATCGCCCGCGGAGTGGAAGCAGCTGGAGGAGGAAGAAGCATTCCTCGCCGGCGCTCCGGAAGCAGCGCCGCAGCACCACTGAAAAAGGACCCGACCCCAATGCGCAGACTCGCTCTCTACTCGCTCCTCCTCGCCCTCGCCTCGATCGGCGCGCTCGACACCTTCGCCCACGCCGGCGAGGTACACAACTACATGGGCACCGTCGCGGCCGTGAACGGCGACGGCTCGTTCACGCTCCAGAAGACCGACGGCACCACGATGCAGGTCGCGGTCTCTGCCAGCACAGCCTACCTCCACGCGGACGGCAAGGCCGCGTCCCGCGCCGACCTCACCACCGGCAAGCGCGTCGTGGCCACGATCTCCAAGGACGGCAAGACCGCCTCCACGATCAAGCTCGCGCGTCAGGCGCGGTGAGCGACAGGGAACGACGAGAGGCCTCCGGCGGGCCGGTGCGACCGGCAGCGCTTGTTGGCCTAGCCTGAATGCACGCCCGGTCTACCAAACACGTGTTCGCGCGAAGACTGGGCCTACTAAGCGCTGCCGGTCGTACCGGCCCGCCGGAGGCCTCCCGTCGTCTCCCTGTCCCCGAAATCACTGCGTCTGACGAGCGAGCCAGATCACGGCCGCGTAGCGTGCGACCTTTCCGATGACGACCCAGACGGAGAACGGCGCGAACGGCACCTTGACCACTCCCGCGGCAGCGACGATCGCGTCGCCGATGAGCGGCACCCAGGAGAGCAGCAGCGCGGGGCGGCCGTAGCGGTCGAGCATGCGTACCGCTCGTTGTCCGGACTTGCTCTCCAGCCGTGCGGCCGCTTTGGCCGCGGCGGCGCGGGCGATGCCGTACGTCGTGCAGGCGCCGAGGTAGTTGCCGAGCGTTGCCACGAGAAGCAGCGGCCATAGTCGCTCACTGGAGCGCGTCAGCGCGACCAGGGCCGGCTCCGACCCCAGCGGAAAAATCGTCGCCGCGAGAAAGCTCCAGAAAAACAGCACCGCCAGTTCCGTGAACATGCCCGTCATTGCGATCGCGTCGCGGATCATATCGGTTCGGTCACGAGTCGCCGCACGGCCGCCGCGTTCACCCCGGCGTAACTTCACGTCGGTTTCGCGTTCGATCCTTCATGTGTATGTCACCGGCGGGTATGGCGGCGGGTGGGCTGCGCGCCTTACGTTGAAGCATGGCTCGCGCGCAATCGGTCCGGCGATCAGAACACCCACTGAGCGATCGCCTTTCCGCTTCCCTCTGGCTCAGTGTGTGGGAGGCATCGTGCAATTGCGTGATGTGATGAAGAAACTGTGGTGTGTGTGGGCCATGGCCCTGATGGTTTGGCCGTGGACGGCGGACGCGGCGACGCGGCCGGTGAGCCTCGGCCTCAATGCGAACTGGAACCATCATCTGGCGCGGAGCGCGAACGTCGGCTGGGTGCGCGTGGATTTCGTCTGGTCGAATACCCAGCCGCAGCGTGGCGTGTGGGACTGGACCGAGACCGACGTGCACGTCAATGAGGCCGAGGCCAATGGATTGAAGATGCTGGCCATCCTGCATTACGTGCCCTCATGGGCCAACGGCGGTGCCAGTCTGTCCACTCCGCCCATGACCACCGCCGACTGGGCGGAATGGGTCAAGCGGCTGGCCATCCGGTACAGTGGCCGCATTGCGGCGTACGAGATCTGGAACGAGCCCGATACCAGCGGCAATGGCGGCGGCATCGGCTGGAACCGCAACGTCGAGGAGCCGCCCCTTTACACCGATTTCGTGCATGCGGCGGCGCAGCAGATCCGGGCGTACTCGCCGGGCAGCCTCGTCGTCGGACCGGCTTATAAGAGCCGTAATGACGGGGCGAACAGTCAGGCCGACAATCGCAAGCGGCGCTTTCTGCAGCAGATGAACGCCACCTTCTATCCCGACGGGCCGGGACCGAGCTTCCTCGACGTCATGTCCTTTCACAACAACGCCGGCGACACCGAGGCGTCCAGGACCATGGGCTACGTCCTGCGCTGGCAGAACCTCGCATACCTCGATCACATCCCGTCGAAGCTCACCGCGCCGATCTGGGTGACCGAGTATGGCTGGCGCTCCAACGCCGTGACCAACAACGGGCAGCGCGAGAAGATCTGCAATGTCACGAAGATCTACTCCGGCGCGCTCGAGGCCTCGTATACGGGCCTGGGCAATTACAACGTCAATGGCGCCTTCATCTACGTGCAGAACGACGGCACCAGCGCGTCGATCTTCAACGGCGACAACACTCCGAAGCCGGTCGTCACACAATACCTGCAGCGCCTGGCCTACCCGGCCGTCCAGCAGCCGACGACGTCGGCAGGTTATCCGAACTGCACCGGCGCGCTCGCTCTGCAGGATCCGGCATTTGCATTGGCGGACGCGCGCGTGCAATGGAGCGAGCACGGATTGCGCGACCCGCTTCAGGGGCTGCCGGCGGATTACGTCGCTCTTTACGGCGAGCGCTCCGACGACGGGCGCGCCGCTTCCATCGCCTATAAGGGCGCGAACGGCGGAATCGTCAGCGTTTCGACCCGTCCGGCCGAAGCAGACGACGTGCAATTCGTCAGTGACTCGGCCGCGGAATGGAATCGCGGCGACACGCACATCACCATTATGCCGGTCGGCGGAGCGGAACCGGACAAAGGCTGGGCGCGCAAGCTCGCCGCGTCCGTCGACGCCGGTTTCCCGGAAGCGTGCGTCGAGGATCGCCGCCTGGTCGACGAGGCGGCGGTGCGCGAGCTCGGCTTCCGTACCCCGAAAGCGCCGAAGGGATTCGTCGCGCACGAGAATCGCCTGGACCTGACCCGCCTGAGCGGCGGATGCGCCTCGGCGCAGGCAGGCTCCGCGAAGAACTTCGATTTCACCTGGTCCTTCATCGGGGCCGGAGGCGAGATCGTGCGCAGCGGCATCTATCGCTACGAGGAAGGCTTCAACGGCGAAACCATCAATCCGTCCTCGCTGCACTGGAGCGACGGGCGCGGCACGCGGTACTGGGTGGCGGTCGAGGCGAAGGAGCTGACTCCGGCGCTCGAAGACACTCTCTACGCGGTCGCACGTTCACTGGATCCGTCGTTCGCGCGTGAGCCGCGCGGGCGGGAGGCGCGGGTGCGGTAGGACTCATTGCTCGTTGATCGTTGCTCGTTCGGGGGGCCTCCTGGCAAGACGCACCCCGGACGAGCAACGTCAAACGTTCAACGCCTCCACGCCCAGATCGCGAACGCGGCGATCAGCACGATCGCGATTGCGGCGGCGATGATCGTGCTCCAGCGGAGCGACGTCGACACCGGCCGCAGTCCTTCTCCCGTGAGAACGAACGCGGCCCAGTAGTGCGGGTCATTCAATGGCTGGCCGCTTTCGAGGAAGCGGAGCTTGGCGCGGCGGAGTGCTTCGGCGCGGGTCGCGCCGCGCTGGAGGTGGTGGTAGAAGACGCGCATGAAAGAGGCGGTGGTCGTGTCGGGCACGCGCCAGAGCGTGGTGACGGTGCTCCGCGCGCCGGCCGCCAGGAAGGCGCGGCTGAAGCTCTCCACGCCTTCGCCGGCGAGCAGGCGGCCGCGCTCCGTGTCGCAGGCGCTGAGCACCGCCAGTTCCACCTTCGACAGCGGCAGTTCGTACGCCTCGTTCAGGAAGAGATAGGTCGCCGGACCGCCGAGCTGCCGCGCCGAGAAGAGGATCCGCGACTGTTCGATCGCTCCCGGATCGACGAAGGCGTGACTGGCGATGTGCAGCAGCGGCGCGGCGCTGGCCTGCTGGAGGTGCTCCTTCCGATCGTCTTCGCCGAGGCGGAGGATCGGCTCCCCTCCCAGCTCCGAGGCGATCGCTTTCACTTCTTTCGCGGACGCGGGCAGCCGGCCCACCTGCCGCTCGTCTTCGAGTGCAGCGGAGCCGAAGACCGGATCGCCGAAGCCGCGAAACTGCGGCGTCCAGGGAGGAGCAAAGCGCCGCGCCGGCGCCGTCACTCGCAACAGCAGCGCGGCCGTCGGCATGTACGTCACGGCATGACGCTCGACCAGCGGCCGCCCCGCGACCGGCAACAGTTCGAATGGAATCGAGCCGAGCGCGCGATCGGTGACGATCACCACGTGCGTCTTGTCAGCCGCGAGCGGCGGCAGCAATTGCGCCGCGATCTTCGCCGCCGGCGGCGACCACGCCGAACCAGCACCGCGCGGCAGAGCATCGGCCAGAGCACGAATGCTTTCCGCGTCCACCTGGATCGGATGCACGCGCGCCGTGTTCCTCGTCACGGCAACGACCGCCGCGCCGAACGAGGACGTCCAGTAATCGAGCAGCACCGCGTCCTCGGGCAGCGCGCGCTGAATCGCTTTCAACTCGATCGCCGACTTCAATCCGACGCGTTCCCGCCATCCGCGCGAGTGCCCGCGCTCGATCAGCGCAAAGAGCTCCTCGGCACCGGCACCGTGGCGAAGCCGCAGCGCGATGAGCGCGTCGAAAACCTCGCGCTTGTCATTGAAGAAATCGGACCTGAGGGACGGAATGCGGATGGCGTCGCGGATCTGCTCGATCACCGCCACCGCGTTGCGGAGGTGTGCCGTCGCGGCGGCGTCGTCGCCGAGGAGCGTTGCGGCGCGCGCGAGACCATAGAGCGCCTTCCATTGCTCTTCGACCGTCTCCAGCTCGACGGCCGACTGGTACGCCGCGCGAAACTCGCGGGACGCTTCGGCGGCCTTGCGCAGACGCAGGTTCGTTTCCGCGCCGTAGAGCCGCGCCTGCAGCGCCTCGCGCGCATTGCCCGCGGCGGTGGCGCGCGCGAAAGCGTCGGCGAACGTGGTGCGCGCCTCGTCCAGTCGCTGCAGGTCGAGCGCGAGCACGATCCCGCGATTCTTGAGGACGCCCAGCTCTCCGTCGACGTGTCGATCGGCGACGAAGAGCGCACGCGCGCGGTCGTAGGCATCGAGCGCTTTGTACGGATCGCCCATGCGGCGATAGAGCACGCCGAGGTTCGTGAGCATTTGCGCGTGCTCGTCGGGACGGACGTCGGTGACGTCCGCCAGCGCGAGGCGATACGCGGCGAGCGCTTCCTCGTAGCGGCCGAGACGCTGATCGAGCGCGGCGCGATTGGCCAGGAGAATGCGGCGGCGCCTGCGCGTCCATTCCGCTGCCGGATGCGCTTCAATCACGCGTCCGGCGGCGTCATAGTGCACGGCGGCGTCGGCGTAGCGTCCGGTGAAGAAATCGACGCTGGCCAGGTTCATCCGCTCCTCGACGATCCCTTCGGCGTCTTTGGCGGCGACGGCGACGCGCAGCGCCTGCTCGAGCGAGGCCCGCGCCTCGGGATAGAGGCCCGCGTACATCTGCGCCAGGCCGGCTTCATTCAGCGCGGCGGTTTGATTGCGCGCGTCGCCGAGGGCGGCGTAGAGCTTCGCGGCCTCGCGCGCCGGAGCGACCGCGGCCTCGTACTCCCCTTCGTCGATCTGCGCGGTGGCGCGGTCGAGGAGCTGGTCCGCCCTGGCCCGATCGGTTGGCGACGCGGCGAGCGGGACCGCAAGCGCGAAGAAAATCAGCGCGCACCAGAGATTTCTGTTCCGCCCGAGCACTGCGCGTTGTCTCAACAGGGCAGGAACGAAGAACATGTGCGGCGCTCACTATAATGACTTCGATGGACCAGCCCCCACGCAGGCAGGGGCCAGCGACACCGTCCGACGAGCAGCTTCTCTCCGCGTACCAGCGGGCGGAGCCGCATCAGAAACGCGCCGCGGCGGATCGACTCTTCGAGAGCTACTACGAGCGCGTGGCGCGCTGGTGCTACCGGTTCACGGGCGACCGCGAGTCGGCGGCGGACCTGGCGCAGGAAGTCTTCCTGAAAGCGCATCGCCATCTGGAGTCGTTCCGCGGAAGCTCACAGTTCGGAACGTGGCTCTACAGCATCGCCCGCAACGAGGCCCTCAATCGCATGAAGCGGAGCGCGGTGCCGACCGAGTCGGAGGAAGTGCTGATCCAGGTGCCGGCGCCGGAGCCGGATCCCGAGGAGCTGGCGACGCGGAGCAGCACGTCGCGGCGGGTGCACCAGTTGCTCAACACGACGCTCGACGAGACGGAGCGCATCGTCTTTACGTTGCATTACGGCGACGACGTGCCGCTGGACGCGATCACGCGGATGCTCCGGCTGGACAACAGCAGCGGCGCGAAAGCGTACATCGTCAGCGCGAAGCGGAAGCTCGCCCGCGCGGTGGAGAAACTGTTCGTGCGCGGAGAGAAACTGTGACCGACTGGAAGGACGCGCTCGCGCCGTCGCCGGAGTGCATCGACCTGGCCCGGCTCGGCGAGAAGCTGGACGCCGCCGAGCGTGCGCATGTCGACACCTGCGCGCGCTGCCAGGCCGAGCTGGCGATGTTCCGCGAAATCAGTCGCGAAGAGACCTCGGCCGGCGAAGCGCGCGAGGTCGAATGGGTCGCGAGCGAGCTGCGGCGGCGGAACAACGTCGTCGCCTTCCGCCCCAAAGCGTGGCGGGTGTTGTACGCGGCCGCGGCCGTCCTGGTGATGGTGATCGGCATCGGCTACTGGATGCAGATGCGCGAGCCGGCGATCGACGCGACGATCGATGGACCGTCCGTTTATCGCAGCGCCCGCCTCGATGTGATCGCACCGGTCGGCGACCTCGTGCAGGCGCCGAATGAACTTCGCTGGACTGCTGTTCCAGATGCGTCACGGTATCGGGTGCAGATCGCGGAAGTCGACGGCACGCTCCTCTGGAGCGCCGGCACGACCCAGGCGAACGTCGCACTGCCGCCCGCCGTGATCGCGCAGTTTGCCCCGGGAAAAAGCCTGCTGTGGGAAGTGAAGGCCTTTCGCGGAGAAGAAATGCTGGCCTCCTCCGAGACTCAGACAGTGCGAGTCTCGGTTGCGCCGCCGAGGAAAGACCGATGACCCGACAGCTCCGTAGCACCGCCCTCACCCTGCTCTTCACCGTCGCCGCGGCTGCACCTCTCGCCGCCGACGGCCCCGGCCTCTCGCTGCGCGTCAACGACGAAGCGGCGCCCGCGGGGAGCGTCGTGCAGATCAAGATCGACGTCACCGAGCCGAAGCCGATCTCGACCGGCCGCGGCAAGATCCGGACGCGCGGCGTGGAGAACATCGTCGGCATCGTGCTGATGAACGAGGGGCAGGACACGTTCGGCCTGGCCATGGTCGACGGCGAGGAGCTGACGTTCGCCATCACCTCCCCCTCCAGTCTCTTCGGCACGCCCGCCGACTATCCGATCCTCGGCATCGCCGGCACCGTCGCCGCCGCACCGGCGGGTGCAACGTTCCCCATCACGCTCGATCCCGCGGGGCTCGGCTTCCGCGATCCGTCCGGCGCCGTCTATCCGACCGAGATCAAGGACGGCCGCCTGACCGTGGCCGCGAACGCCGTCACGATCGGCGACGTCTCGCCCGGCAGTTCCGTCGTGCCGGCCGGCGGCGTCGTGCGCATCAGCGGCGCGAACTTCACGCCGAACACGCGCATCGACCTCAACGAAACGTCCATCCTCCAGCAGCACTTCATCAGCAGCCAGCGCATCGACGTCGTCGTCGGACAGACCACCAACATGCACGGCCTGCGCATCCGCGCGCGCAACGACGAGAAAGACAAGCGCTCCGAGTCGGAGTACTTCTCGTACGAGCGCACCATGCCGGAAGTCGCGAGCAACGATCCGCTGCTGAGCAAGGTCGTGCCGCTGTTCGCGCCGATCGAATACACGTCCGCGACCATCGACTATCCGGGACGAGCGTCCGCACGCCGCCGCCGCGCGGTGCGTCCGGCGCGCGGATCGGGCGCGAGCCCGGCGACGACGAGCGCCGGCTTCGCGCTGCAGAACCTGCAGTCGTCCAGAGCCACCGTGACCGTCGAACTGCTCGACGGCTCCGGCCATCCTTATGCGGTCAACACCGTGTCGCTCGGGCCCGATCGACACGTCGTCCGTGAAATCAGTGACGTCTTCGGAGTCATCGCGCCGCCGGCGGCGCTACGCGTCCGAAGCAACATTCCGATCCACATCCTCGGCCTGACGGCCGATCCACAAACAGGCACCGCTGCAGCGCTGCCTCCCCGCTAGCCGTTCACTTCAAACCATGGCCTCGACGCACCTGCGATGACGCAGGTGCGCCGCAGGCTCGCTCAGGAGACCAACAATGAACAGGTTTTTGCTTTACGCCGTACTCTGCATCGCCACCGCCTTTTCGGCGCTCGCCGCGACGCGGATCATCCCCGTCGCGGGCCACGTCCCCGGCGCCAACAACACCGCGTGGACCACGGACGTCAGTCTGAGAAACAACACCACCTCGGCGATGTCGGTCGACCTCGTGTTCCACGGCGACAACGGCGTCGCTCGCACGCGTTCCGTGAGCCTTGCCGCGGGCGCGTCGATGCTGCTCGACGACGCCGTCGCGCCGTCGAAGTTTCCGGGCAACAACCCGGCCTCGTGGCTCGGCCAGCTCGAGATCCGCGCGCCCGGCGACGTGACCGCTTCCGCGCACATCTTCACGCAGGGGAAGAACGGCGGCACGTTCGGCAGCACGTACGAAGGCGTCGACCCGGCCATCCTCTCGACCTCCGGCGCCGTGGCCGGCCTCGTGAACAGCGACAGCTTCCGTTCGAACGTCGCCTTCACCAATCCCACCGGGCAGCCGATCTCGATCAGCTACACGCTGCGCAACGCGGACGGCAACGTCGCGGCGAGCCGCACGCTCGACCTCGCGGCCCACACCACGCGCCAGCTCTCGCTGAGCCAGGACGTGGCCGCGGCTGACGATCGCCTGTCGCTCTTCTGGTCCGCCACCGGCCGTGCGTACGTGGTCGGCAGCATCATCGACAATCAGTCCGGCGATCCGACCAGCGCGCCTTCGGTGTCGCGCGATGCGACGTCGCTCTTCTTCCCCGTCGTCGGCCGCACCGCCGGCGGCAACTCGACGTTCTGGTCCACTTCCGCCTCGATCACCGGCACCTCGGGCGCCATCGCGGGCAGCGTCACCTTCGCGTACACCGACACCGCCAGCGGGCGCACCTACACCCGCACCTCCGTTCTGCCCGCCCTCGGCAGCGTGACCACGACCGACGTGAACGAGTTCGTCGGCGCACCGGCCGGTACCGGCTCGCTGCGCGTTTCCTCGACGGCGCCGCTCGCGGCGGTCGTCCGCGTCTTCAACACGCTCGAAGACGGCTCGACGTTCGGCTCCTCGGTGCTCGCGCAGAGCGACGTCGTGCGCTCCACCAGCGTCGGCATCGACGGCGTACGCCGCGACGATGACTACCGCCTCAACGTGGCTGTCGCGAACGACAACGCGTCGGCTGCCGAAGGCCGCATCCGTCTCTTCGACGACCGCGGCATCGAGGTCGAGAATCAGGCCTTCCGCGCGGAGGCCGGCAAGTCGGTGCAGATCGGACTGCCGGGCGTCATCGACGTTCGCGCCGGAGAGCTGCGCGTCGAAACCGCGAACGGCGTCTCCGTGACCGCGGTCGCCTCGAACATCGACAACGTCACCGGCGACACGATGCAGCGCGAATCCGGCCAGGAAGCCGAGCGGCAGAACGAGCTCGAGATCGCGATGAGCACGCGCACCGCGGCCATCGGCTTCCCGATCGCGTTCAGCCTCAAGCGCGCCGGCACCGACGTCACCGCCGTGAACTGGCAGTTCGGCGACGGCACCCGCGCCTCCGGCGCCACGGCCAGCCACGCCTACACGAGCGCCGGTGAGTTCAACGTGACCGTCGAAGTGACGCTGGCCAGCGGCGCGATCGTGCGCGATCGCGAGGACCTGCGCATCACCGGCAACGGTGTGAACCCGCCGTCCTCCGCCATCGACTTCACGTACTCGCCGGCCAATCCGGCGCCGGGCCAGCAGGTCGTCTTCACCGCCACCGGCGCGACGAACGGCGGCTTCTTCAAATGGAAGTTCCCGGGCGACATCCGTCCGGTCGGCAACACGGTCACGTTCACCTTCCCCACCGCCGGCGCGTTCCAGGTGGAAGTCGAGATCGAGCACGGCGCGACGCGGGCCGAGGTTACGCGGATCGTGACCGTGGGCGGCGCTTCGACCGGTACGCCGGGTGCGGGGCCGATCGACTTCACGTTCTCCCCCGCCGCTCCGCAGGCCGGACAGGAAGTCACCTTCACCGCCACCGGCAACACCGGCGGCGGTGTGTTCAAGTGGAAGTTCCCGGGCGACCTCCGCAAGTTCGGCAACACGGTGACGTTCACGTTCCCGGCGAACGGTTCGTATGGAGTCGAGGTCGAAGTCGAGCACGGATCGGTGATCGCCGAGATCACGAAGATCGTCACGGTCGGCGGCGGATCGACGAGCAATCCCGGCACCGGCACTGGAACGGGCGCGCTCAACTTCACCTTCTCGCCGCAGTCGCCCGCGGTCGGGCAGGAAGTCACCTTCACCGCGACCGGCAACACCGGCGGCGGTACGTACAAGTGGAAGTTCCCGGGCGACGTCCGCAAGCTCGGCAGCGTGGCCACCTTCACCTTCACCGCGGCTGGTTCGTACCAGGTCGAAGTGGAAGTGGAACACGGAACCGTGGAGGCCGAGGTCACGAAGATCGTCACGGTGGGCGGTGGCAGCACCGGCAACCCCGGTACGGGCACCGAGCCGCTCAACTTCACCTTCTCCCCCACCGCTCCGCAGGCAGGGCAGGTCGTGACCTTCACCGCCACCGGCTCGACGGGCGGCGGCACGTACAAGTGGAAGTTCCCGGGCGACGTCCGGAAGTTCGGCAGCGTCGTCACCTTCACCTTCGCATCGGCCGGTAACTACCAGGTCGAGCTCGAGGTCGAGCACGGCTCCGTCAACTCCGAGATTCAGAAGACCGTCACCGTCGGCGGCGGCAGCAACACCGGCAACCCGGGCACCGGCACGGGCGCGCTCAACTTCACCTTCTCCCCGACTGCTCCCCGCGCCGGCCAGCCGGTGACCTTCACCGCCACCGGCAACACCGGCGGCGGCTTCTACAAGTGGAAGTTCCCCGGCAACGTCCGCCCGACAGGCGCCGTCGTCACCTTCACCTTCCCCTCCGCCGGCTCGTACGAAGTCGAAGTCGAAGTCGAGCACGGCTCCACCGACGCCGAAGTCCGCAAGATCATCACCGTCTCACCGTAACGCTCCAAGTCGGGCGCGCGACGCGCGCCCGACCTTATGGAGTGCGGCGGCCTTTCGCCGCCGCTTTCGTAATTGGCGCTTCAAAGGGCGGGCTCGAGTGAGCCCGCCCTTCACATTTCACCTTCGCACCGTTACTGCTTGTTGCCGACGAACCATTGGTACGAGGCGGTCAGCACGTCGGCGCACTGTTTCGCCTCACCGCCGACGCGGCACGCGACGAGGAAGACCTCCCGGCACGTGATCCCCGTGCCGCCGGCCAGCACGCGGAACTTGTGAGGGTTGTTCGGCACCACGACCAGTGCGTCCGAGTGCACGATCTTGCTCGCCGAGCCGCAACTGCTGTGATACTCGTCGTACGAGAACTCCACCGTTTCGCCGGCGCTCGCCGTCACCGTCACGATCGCCGAGCCGAAGCCCTGGGCGCGGCAACGCAGACGCTCCCCGCCGTCCCATCCTTCACAGGCGACCGCCTCCCCGGCCGGCTTCCAGGTCGGCGGGTCGGCGAGCGCGCCGCTTGCGGCAAACGTCGTCACGATGAAGACGAGAGTCAGGATCCATGCATTGTGTTTCATCGATTCCTCCTTCACTGACGATTCCCGACGTACGTCTGTGCGACCGCCGAGACCACGGAACTGCAGGGAACGCCGGTGCCATTGAAGGTGCACGCGCTGATGAAGAGCTCGCGGCAGGTGATGTTCGAGCCCGCGTCGAGCACGTCGATCTCGATCCGCGCGCCGGCTGCGCTCTCGTCGTACCTCCGCACCTCGACGGCTCCACCGGAAGAGCCACAGGTGCTGTGCCATCCCGAGTAGCTGAAGCCGACCAACGGCAACTTCGTGGTCACGATGAGCACCGCCGTGTCGCCGCTGAAGCCGTTGTTGCTGACGACGCACTTCAGGTCGCTGCCTGACGCGCCGCACTCTTTCGCCGTACCGAGCTTCCAGTCCTCTGCAGCGGCGGGCACCGCGAGCGCGGCCAGCACCACCAGCATGGACATCCAACGAATGGACTTCATGAGATTTCCTCCTCTTTCTTCTGTCTCTCTCTCGCTTCGTTTCGGCGCCGTGCCTCTATCGACGGAACGCCACGTCCGCTTTTCCATCCCAGTGCGGTATCCTTCCTTCCTTCCCGTGACCACGACCCGGCGAGAGCTGTTCGAGGCGAACCTCGCGCTGATCGACCGCGTCATCGGCCGCATCGCGGCGAAGGGAGGGTTGGCCGGCGCGGACGCGGAGGACTTCGCCTCCGAGGTTCGAATTGCCCTCATGGCCGACGACTTCGCGATCCTCGCGCAGTGGGAAGGGCGGTCGTCGCTGGCCACCTATCTCACCGTGATCGTGCAGCGTCTCCTCACCGACGCCCGCCGCCACCGAATGGGAAAGTGGCGGCCGACGGCCGAGGCCCAGCGGCTGGGAGAGCTCGGCGTCCGGCTGGAGACGCTCGTGCGCCGCGATGGCCGATCGCTCGATGACGCGCTGCCGCTGTTGCACGCGATCGATCCGTCGCTGACGCGTGCCCGCGCGGCGGAACTGCTGGCGCGCCTCCCCGAGCGCATGCCGCGCGCGCACACCGTCGCGCTCGCGGAGACCGACCTGGCGGACGCGCACGCCTCGGCCGACGAGGCCGCGCTGGCATTCGACGCGCGCAAACTGTCCGTGCGAACGAGCGGCGTGATGCGCGAAGCGCTGGCGAAGCTGCCGACCAACGACCGGTTGATGGTGGACTTCCGCTTCGGCTCCGGCATGACCATCGCCGAGATCTCCCGCATCCTCGGGATCCCGCAACGGCCGCTGTACCGCCGCTTCGAAGCGGTTCTGCGCGAGCTGCGGCGCACATTGCATGCGGCAGACATCGACGCGAGAACGATCGAGGAGTTGATCGGCTCCCCTTTCCAGCAGCTCGATTTCCTCGATGAAAGGAAAAGCGGCGACGGCGTTCCGTCGCTCGAAGAAGAGAAGTCCTCATGAACGGCACGAGCATCCATCCGTCCGCCGAGACTGTGGCGGCGCTCGCCGAGGGGCGGCTCGACGCGCGCACGCGCGCCGCGGCGCTGGAGCACGTCGCCACGTGCGAGGACTGCACGATGGCGGTCGAGGTCGCGAACGAGGCGGTGCGCGAAGAGCGGGTCGACGTCCCCGCGCCGGCCGCCGCGCCGCGAATCTGGTGGCTCGTCGCCGCCGCGGTCGCGATCGCAACGCTGATTCCGCTCGCGATCCTGCGCCCGTGGCGCTCTCCGATCGACAAGCTCGTCGCCGCCGCGCCGCAGTCGGTGCGAGTGGTCGAGCCGCGCCTTTCGGGAGGTTTCGGGTGGGCCGCCTATCGCGGGCCGTTCCGCACGAATGCCGCGAGCGATCCGGCGCGGCTGCGTCTCGGCTCCGCGGCAGCCGATGCGATCGAGCAAGGCGACGATCACGCTGCCGGCATCGCCCTGCTGCTCGTCGACGACACGGATGCAGCCGTGAGCCGGCTGCGCGCGGCGGCGGAGCGTGCGCCGGATGACGCGGAACGCTGGAGCGATCTCGCGGCTGCCGAATACGCGGCGGCGACCGGCGGAGCCGCGTCTTCGTACCCCGATGCACTCGGCCATGCGGAGCGGGCGTTGCGAATCGATCCCCGCCTGCCCGAGGCGTTGTTCAACCGCGCGCTCATTCTCGACCGCATGGGACTCTACGACGGCGCGCGTTCGGCGTGGGAGCGGTATCTCGCCGTCGATCCTGCCTCGGAGTGGTCGAACGAGGCGCGGCAGCGACTGGCGCGTCCGCGTCCGAACGCGGCAGCGGATTTCGAGCGCGACCGGCCGCTGCTGGAACGCGCCGCGAGCGCCGGAGATGCAGGTGTGGTCGCGGAGCTCGCGCAGAGGCACCGCGAACGCGTCCGCGCACTCGCCGAAGTCGAATACCTCGGCCGGTGGGCGGAGGCGATGCAGCGGGGCGATGCGCGTGAGGCTTCGCATTGGCTGACGGTTGCCCGCGCGATCGGCGACGCACTCGCGGCGTCATCGGGCGAGTCGCTGCTGCGCGATGCTGTCGCGGCAATCGCGCGCGGTCCCGTTCCGGCGACGGCGGCGGAGGCGCACGTGGCCTACCGCCGCGCGCGCATCGCCTACAGCCGTCAGGCTCCCGGCGACGCGGAACCGGAGCTGCGGCGCGCGGCGGAGCTCTTCGCGCGAGCCGGATCTCCGATGCAGCTCGTCGCGCGCTACTACGCTGCCTGCGCGCAGTTCGACCGCGGCGCGGTCGTCGCCGCACGCACCGATCTCGAGGCACTCGCCACCGAGCTGCGCACGCGCGGCGGCTACAAAGCCGCCGCCGCGAACGTGCAGTGGCAGCTCTCGCTCTGCCGCTCGCGTGACGGCGACTGGAGCGGAGCGATGTCCGCACTCGAGCTGGCGGCGAGGACGTTCGAGCAGCTCGGTGAGAGCAGCAACCGCGCCGCGATCGAGAGTCTGCGCGCCGTCGCGCTGGACGTCCTCGGCCGGCCGGACGATGCGTGGGCGGCGCGCATCCGCGTGTTCGCCATCGAGTCGCGCGAGCGTCGCGGCCCGCGGCTCGCCGGGAGCCTCGCCGCCGCCAGCACCGCCCTCGCCCGCGCCGGACGCACGGACGCGGCCCGCGCCCTCCTCGCGATCGAGCAGGAGGTGCACCGCGCCACGAAGAGCGACGGCATGCTCGTACACGCGCTCGCCCGCGAGGCGCAACTCCTCGCGAACCTGGGCGACGACACGACGGCACGCCGCGCGGCCGGCGAAGCGCGCGCCGTCGCGCAGCGCCTTCCGGATGCGGCGCTGCGCACGCGCGAGCTCGCGGTTGCCGATCTCGCGTCCGCCGCGGCCGAGCTGCGTCGCGATCCGAGGCAGGCGCGCGACGTGCTCACTCGCGCGCTCGACGAGCTCCGCGCGGCAGGACTGAAGCCGTACGTCGCCGAGGCGGCGCTGCTGCGGGCGCGGGCATCGATACGTCTCGGCGACGTCGACGCTGCGGCGCGCGATCTCGATGCTGGACTGGATGCGCTCGGCCGCATGCAGGTGCACGTCGCCGGCGGCGTCGCGCCCGGCGTTTACGACACCGGTTCGGAGCTGCTCGCCGAGGCGGTGACGCTGCATCTCGCGCGCGGGGACGTGGAGCGGGCGTTTGCGTACGTCGAGCGTTCACGCGTGCAACTCGTCGACGTCGTCGATACACGCGTGCTCCGCGAGCGGCTCGCCGGGAGCGGCGACGTCGTCCTCGAGACGCTCGTCATCGGCTCAGAGGTGGTGACCTTCGCGGTGACGGAGCGGGAGCTCGCGGTGGCGCGACGTCCGCTCGCGCAGCGCAACGACACGGCGCTGTACGACGCGGTGATCCGGCCGCACGACGCGCTGCTCGTATCCGCGCGCCGTGTCGTCATCGTTCCCGATCCGGCGCTGAACGGCGTCGCCTACGCGGCGCTCTCCGACGGCAGCAAGCGCCTCGTCGAGCGGTTGCCGGTGGCCGTTGCGCCGAGCGCGAGCCTCCTCGTGAGTGCGTCGCGGCAGGCGCCGCAGTCGGTGCTCGCCGTCGCGCTTCCGGCGGGCGATGCCGCGCCGCTGCCGGAGAGCGAGCAGGAGCTGCGGGAAATCGCCGCCGTCTACCGTAGCGCGACGATCGTGCCGCCGTCGGAGCCGGCGACGTTCGCGAGTGTCCGT
>DASVSV010000397.1:0-4905 GCA_036387915.1 Thermoanaerobaculia bacterium | reverse complement strand
GCCACTCGTCGCGCTGAATGCGTTTGTCCCGAGACGGTGCGGTCAGGCTATGCCAACAAGCGCCGCCGGTCGCACCGGCCCGCCGGAGGCCCCTGGTCGTCTTTCCCCGGAAACGCGGCGCGATAAACTGAGACCACATGCAACTGGCACTGATCGCGGTCGTCTTTCTTGCCGCCATTGCGCTCGCGTACCACTGGTACGGCGCGTGGATCTCGCGACTGATGGGGCTCGACGCGGCGGCGACGACGCCCGCGCACGCGTTACAGGACGGGGTCGATTACGTTCCGACGAAACCGTTCTATCTGTTCGGGCAGCACTTTGCCGCGATTGCCGCGGCGGGACCGATTGCCGGACCGATCATTGCCTGCCAGGAGTTTGGGTGGGTGCCGTGCCTCTTGTGGATCGGGCTGGGCGTCGTGCTGATCGGTGCGGTGCATGACTTCATGGCTCTCGCGGCGTCCGTGCGTCATGGCGCGCGTTCGATTGCCGACATCACGCGCGAGCACCTCGGGCCGCGCGCGGGTGTGGCCATGATGGCGTTCATCTGGCTCGCGCTGGTCTACGTGATCGTCGCGTTCGCGGACATTACCTCGTCGAGCTTCGTCACCGGCACCGAGGAGATGGCGAGTGCGGCGGCGACGTTCCATCCGGGTGGTGCGGTCGCGGCGGCGAGCATCTTCTATCTCCTGATTGCCGTGATCATGGGGCTGGTGCAGCGGTATCTGAATCCGCCGCTCTGGCTCCTCACCGCCATCTTCGTCCCGGCCACGCTGGTCGTGGTCTGGCTGGGGACGAAGGTCTCGACGTACTTCATCCTCGACGCGAAGTGGTGGGCGCTGCTGATCCTGGCGTACTGCTGCGTCGCGTCGATGGTGCCGGTCTGGTCGCTGCTCCAACCGCGCGGCTACCTCGGCGGATTCGTGCTCTACCTCGCACTGGCCCTCGGCATCATCGGCATCTTCTTCGGCGGCTACACGATCGAGCAGGAGGCGTTCAAAGGCTTCGACACGGGCAAGGCCACCGGCCTGCTCTTTCCCTTCCTCTTCGTGACCATTGCCTGCGGCGCGTGCTCCGGGTTTCACGGACTGGTGTGCTCGGGCACGACGTCGAAGCAGATCGACCGCGAGACGCACATTCGGCCGGTGGGCTACGGCGGCATGCTGGCCGAGGCGTTCGTGGCGCTGATTGCGATGGTGACGGTGATGATCGTCGCGCAGAAGAACCTCACCGGACTGCGGCCGGGGACGATCTACGGCAACGGCATCGGCGATTTCATGACGCTGCTGATCGGCGAGAAGTACCGCAATTTCGCGATCACGTTCGGGGCGATGGCGTTCTCGACGTTCGTCTTCGACACGGTCGACGTCTCCACGCGCCTCGGACGCTACATCGTGCAGGAGCTCTTCCGCTGGCCGACGCGTTTCGGCGCGTGGGTGGGCACGCTGATGACCGTCGCGCTGCCGGTCTACTTTGTCGCCTTCGCGCCGCCGGGCAGCTGGGTGAAGTTCTGGACGCTGTTCGGCGCGTCGAACCAGCTCCTGGCCGCGCTGACGCTGCTGGCCATCACGGTCTGGCTGCACCAGCGCAGACAGAAGATCGCCTTCACCCTGCTGCCGATGCTGTTCGTCCTCGTGACCACGCTCTACGCGCTGGTGAAGCTGACCATCCAGAACTTCTCCGGCGCGACGGTCGATCCCGTGGCGATGGTGAACGGGATCACCTCCGCGTCACTGATCGCGCTGGCGCTCTATCTCGTCTTCCGCGCCATCGTGCGCGTGCGCGCCGATCGCGTGGTCGCGGCGTAGGCGTACGCACGCTTCGCGGTTGCGCACGAGAGAGACGACGAAGGGCCTCCGGCGGGCCGGTACGACCGGCAGCGCTGCTTGGCCTAGCCTGACTGCACGCCTTGTCTACGAAACACGTGTTTGCGCGACGACTGGGCTGACTAAGCGCTGCCGGTCGTACCGGCCCGCCGGAGGCCTCCCGTCGTTCCCTCGTGCCCACCGCAGAACGTGAGTACGGCTAGAACCGCAGGCCGATCGTCAGCGCGAGCTCGTCGTCGTCGTTGCCGTCGTCGCTTTCGAAGGGGCGGAAGTACTTCACCTGCGCGTATGGCTTGAGGAAGTCGAGGTCGAAGGCGACGCCGCCGAGGAGGTTCAGGAGCGGCTCGGTGGTGTTGTCGCCGAAGTCGTCGTCTACGTAGAGGAGACCGACGCCGGCGCCGAGGAAGGGGCGGACGCGGGCGAACTGGCCGACGTCGACGGTGAGGTCGAGGTTGGCGGTGCCGTAGGTGATGTCATCGTCGAGCGCGTACTCGAGGTTCGGGTTGATGTTCACCGCGCCGAGGTCGAAGAGCATCTCGGCGCCGACGAAATCCTGTTCCGACTCGCTGTAGCGGCCGGCGCGGACGCCGAATTCGGCGGCGAACACCGACGGAACGAGGACGAGAAGAAGAGCGGAGAGGGAGAGAAAGCGGAGCGACTTCATGGACTGCGATACCTCCTGGTTCGTTGACTGCAGCGGCACGCCGTTGCACGAGTGGTTCCATGGCCGGTTTGACGTGCAGAGGGGAATCAGCACAGAATCCCGCGAACTCAAATTCGAAGGCGAGGTTGAACTGATGGCAACAAAATCTCCATCCAAAGGCGGCGGCAAGGGGCTTTCCGCCGCGGTGACTCCGAGCTCCGACCTGGCCCTGATCGTCGGCAACGAGCCGATCCCCCGCAGTGAAGTGACCAAGCGCGTGTGGGATTACGTGAAGAAGAACGGTCTCCAGGACCAGACCAACAAGCGGATGATCAACGCGGACGACAAGCTGCGCGTCGTCTTCGGCGGCAAGGATCAGGTCTCGATGTTCGAGATGACCGCTCTGGTCAACAAGCACCTGAAGGCGTAGACGCGCCGGCAGAAGGCATGTGCGACGGGCGGCTGTGAGGCCGCCCGTTCTGTGTTTGTTTCTGGTTGCTGGTTGCTGGTTGCTAGTTGCTGGTGCGTTGTCGCCTGATGCAGGTGACCGAAGGTTGCGTCAGGCCAGAAAGCACCAGCAACCAGCAACCAGAAACCTTTCAACCCTTCGCGAGTACCCGCTCCACCTCATCCACCGACGCATCGATCTCCATCACATTCTCGGAGCGGAAGTTCGCTTCAGAATCCTTGAGGATGTGGCCGGTGAGGACGCAGACGATCTTCTCGCCGTCCTTCATCACGCCGGCTTCGCGGAGCTTGCGGACACCGGCCAGCGTCGCGGCGGAGGCGGGCTCGCAGCCGATGCCCATGGCGTCGATGGCGCGCTTGGCGGACATGATCTCGTCGTCGCTCACTTCCTCGACGACGCCGTTCGTGACCGCGATCGCGGCGACGGCGCGGTCCCAGCTGACCGGGTCGCCGATGCGGATCGCGCTGGCGATCGTCTCCGCGCTGATGCGGTGGCGCTCGTTGAAGGCGTCGAGATAGCCGCGGAAGAACGGGTTCGCACCGTGCGCCTGGATCGAAGCCAGGCGCGGCACTTTGTCGATCCAGCCCTGCACGAATGCTTCGCGCAGCGCTTTGCCGAACGCGCTGGTGTTGCCGAGGTTGCCGGCCGGGACGACGATCCAGTCGGGCGCTTCCCAGTAGAGGTCCTGCAGCAGCTCCCAGATGATCGTCTTCTGCCCCTCGATGCGGAACGGGTTGATCGAGTTGACGAGGTAGATGCCGAGCTTGTCGCACGCCTCGCGCACCAGGCGCATGGCGGCGTCGAAATCGCCGCGCACCTGCAGGCACTTCGCGCCGTACGCGAGCGTCTGCGCGAGCTTGCCGCTGGAGACTTTGCCCGCGGGGACGAACACGATCGCGGGGAGCTTCGCCTGCGCCGCGTACGCGGCCAGCGAGGCGCTGGTGTTGCCGGTCGATGCGCAAGCGACCGCGGTCGCGTTGACGCGCACGGCCTGCGTCACGGCCACGGTCATGCCCCGGTCCTTGAACGAGCCGGTCGGGTTCTCCCCTTCGTGTTTGAAGAAGAGTCCCTCGCGTTCGTACAGCCGCGTCCCTCCCTCGGGATGCGTGATCACGCGATCGAGGTTCAGCACGCCCTCGCGAAAGCGCCAGACGCCGCTCTGGTCGATCGGCGCCCACGACGAGCGGCGGTCGTCGAACGCGTTGCGGTCGAGGATCGTGCTGCGCTCGACGGAGAGGAGGCTGCCGCACGCGTCGCAGGTGTAGCGCACGCTGAGCGCGTCGTAGTGCGCCGCGCAGGAGATGCACTCCAGCCACTCCGTCATGGCGCGATGCGTGGTCGGATCGACGAGAAGGGTGGTGCGTCTGCGTTCGCCGTGTTCGCCGCTCATCGTGCCGCCTCCGCCCTTCTCACGCCCTCTTTTGCGATCGCCCCGACGTGGGCCGAGGCGATTTCTCCGAATGCTTTTTCCATGGCCGCCGCGCATTCTCTCGCGGTTCGCTCGTCCGGTGCGACGGCGAAGAGCGTCGGGCCGGAGCCGCTGATCGAGCAGCCGAACGCGCCCGCGTCGAGCGCGGCGCGTTTGACGTCGTAGAAGCGCGGGATGAGCGGCGCGCGGCGCGGCTCGGCGTACCGGTCGTCGAGGGCGCGGCGCAACAGCTCGCCGTCAGCGATGGCGAATGCGTGCGCGAGGGCGGTGGTGTTGGCCATCTGCTGGATCCACTCCGCGCGCGCGCTCGCGTCGGGCAGCAGCGCGCGTGCTTCCCTGGTCTGAATGCGCACGCGCGGGGTGACCAGCGCGATCCACCACTCCGCCGCGACTGGCAGCTTGATGACGTCGATCGGGTCGATGCTGCGCGAGAGCGCCAGGCCGCCGACGACGCTCGGCGCGATGTTGTCGAGGTGGCGGCCGGCCACGAACGACTCTCCTTCGAGCGCCGCGGCGATGACGTCGACGTAGGGCGTGGCGT
>DASVSV010000396.1:0-5417 GCA_036387915.1 Thermoanaerobaculia bacterium | reverse complement strand
TCGCTCGCGCTAAGTTAAGGCCATTGGGATGACAGCGTGATCGGTCACACCTCGGTGAACGCCCCTCTTACCCCTTGACGTGCTACAAACGTAGCACTAGATTGCCGGCATGCCTCCCGTACTTTCCCGGCGTGAACGCGAGATCGTCGAGATCATCTTTGCCTCCGGCGGGGAGGCGTCCGCGGAGCAGATCCGCGAGCGGCTCTCCGATCCGCCCAGCTACTCCGCCGTGCGGGCCATGCTCGCGAAGCTGGAGGCGAAGGGTGCCGTGCGCCATCGCGAGGAGGGGGTGAAGTACGTCTACTCCCCCACCGTCCCTCGGGGCACGGCGCGGCGGTCCGCGGTCAAGCGGCTGGTGGACGTGTTCTTCGAGGGCTCCGCGCGGCAGGCCGCATCGGCGCTGCTGAAGGACGAGAAGTGGTCGGATGAAGACCTGGACCGGATGGCCGCCGAGATCGAGCGCCTCCGCAAGGAGAGGAGATCGTGATGGACGCTGTTCTGGTCGTGGCCGCGAAATCGACGGTGATTCTGCTCGTGGCGTTTGCCGTCGCGACTCTGGCCCGCCGTGCCCGCGCGTCGGTGCGGCATGCGATCTTCGCGGCCGCGTTTGTCGCGCTGCTGCTCCTCCCGCTCGCGTCCGCACTCGCGCCGGAGATCGAGCTGCCCGTGCTCGACGCGGCGCCGGTGCGTGCGACCGATGCGCATTCGCCCGCTCCGGCTTCAGTGCAACCGGCCATCATCACGGCGGCCGTTGCGCAACTTCCCGCGACGCGCTGGAGCCTCGCGGCCGTCGCCATCGCGGTCTACGCGTCCGGCGTCGCATCAATTCTGCTGATGCTCGTCGCCGGCATGTGGCGTCTGCGCGGTTGGGCGTCGGATGCCGAGGTGTGGAGGGAGGCGACGGTGGAAGGGGCGCGGGTGCTGCTGTCCGATCGCATCCAGTCGCCGCTCACCTTCGGCTTCCTCGAGCCCACCATCCTGATGCCCGCGGCGGCGCGCAACTGGAGCGCGGACGAAGTGAACCGCGCGCTGAAGCACGAGCTGGAGCACGTGCGCCGCGGCGACTGGAAACTGCAACTCCTCGCTCGCGTGGCCTGTGCGGTCTACTGGCCGCACCCGCTGGTCTGGACGGCGTGGCGCCGCTTCTCGCTCGAGGCCGAGCGGGCCTGCGACGACGCGGTGCTGTCCGGCTCCGAAGCCTCGCTGTACGCCCAGCAGCTCGTGACGCTCGCTCGCGATCTGGTGCGCAGGCCCCGCGTTCCGGCCATGGCCATGGCCTCGCGCAGCCAGCTCGCGCGGCGCATCGACGCCATCCTCGATCCCGCGCGCTCGCGCGGTCCCGCGGGCAAAGCCTCGCGCCTCCTCGCCGCGGTCGTGGCGCTGATGGTCGTTCTCGGCATCGGACCGGTGCGCCTCGTCGCCGCGGCCGCCGAGTCGGGACTGATGGATGCGGTCACGGACGGCGTTGCTGACGGTGTGAGCGGCGGCACTGCCGGCGGGGTCAACGAGGGCGTGCCCGGCGGCGTATCCGGCGCCCTCGCGGAGATCGAGACCTACGCCGACGTCTTCGTCGAAGCTGCCGAAGACGGCGACGTCGATCGGCTCGACCGGCTCTTCTCCGCCACGCGTATCGACTTCGACACGCCTTTCGTCGGCGACGGCACGGTCCTCCTGATCGCGGCGCGGAGAGGTCAGCTCGACGCCGTGCGCTGGCTCCTCGACCGCGGCGCCGACCCCAACGCCCCCTCCCTCGGCGACGGCAATCCGCTGATCGCCGCGGCCGATCGGAATCAGCTCGAGGCCATGCAACTCCTGCTCGAGCGCGGCGCGCGCGTCGACGACGTCGTCCCCGGCGACGAGAACGCGCTCATCACCGCCTCCGCCGCCGGCCACGAGCAAGCTGTGCGACTGCTGATCCGCCACGGCGCCAACGTCAACGCGCGCGTCTGGGCCGACGCCCGCGAATGGCGCACCCCACTGAACATGGCCCGCCGCGGACGCCACCGCGACGTCGAACGAATCCTCCTCGCCGCCGGCGCCACTAACTGAAGCGCACACCGAATCGTCCAACCGGTACTCCTGAGAGCTGAGAGCTAATGATGAAAAACGTGCTGATTGCAGCGCTGTGGGTATCGTCTGTCCTGCCCTTCGCGGCCGGTGCCGAAGAAGTGACGCGGGCGAGCGCGCCGGTCCGCGTCGACGGAGTGCTCGACGAGCCGGTCTGGCAACAGGCCACGCCGATCGCGATCGACCGGGAGTGGGCCCCCGGCGACAACATCGACGCCGCCGTGCGCACCGATGCCTTCGTGGCCTGGGACGACGACAAGCTCTACGTCGCCTTCCGCGCGTCCGACCCGCAGCCCGGACGCATCCGCGCCCGCTACGCGGAACGGGACGGCGCGCTCAACGACGACACCGTCGGCTTCATGATCGATCCCTTCAACGACGATCGCCTAGCCTACCAGTTCCGCATCAATCCCCTCGGCGTGCAGGCCGACGCGATCAACAGCGACGTCGAAGGGAGCGAGGACTTTTCGTGGGACGCGATCTGGGACTCCGCCGGACGGATCACCGGTGACGGCTACGTCGTCGAGGTGGCCATTCCTCTCCAGCAGCTCCGGATTCCCGCCGGCGGTCAGGCGCGCACGTGGGGCTTTCTGGCGATGCGCGACTGGCCGCGCGACGTGCGCCATCGCTTCCGCTCCGTCGTCACCGACCAGAACCGCGACTGCCTGATCTGCCAGTTCGAGGACCTCTCCGGATTCGGGATCACCGAGGTCGGGCGCAACGTCGAGATCACCCCGACGCTGACCGCGTCGATGCAGCAGGCGCTCAACGGGAGCGGTGAGCTCGAGACGACCGATCGGGCGGTGGAGCCGGGCATCTCCGGACGCTGGGCGATCACGCCGGGCACGTCCTTCCAGGCCACCATCAACCCCGACTTCTCGCACGTCGAAGCCGACGCCGGGCAGCTCGACGTCAACACCCGCTTCGCCCTTTCGTTTCCGGAGAAACGTCCGTTCTTTCTCGAGGGCGCCGACTTTTTCGAGACCCAGCTCGGGCTCCTCTTCACACGCACGATCGCCGACCCTGTCGCCGGCGCGAAGCTCACCGGCAAGTCGGGCCCGAACAGCTACGGCGTGCTCGTGGCGCGGGACGAGATCACGAACTTTCTGATTCCGTTCGACCAGTCGTCGGTCCGGACTTCGATCAACCGCACCTCCGACACGGCCGCCCTCCGCTATCGCCGCGACCTCGGCACGCACGCCACGGCCGGACTCTTCGTCGCCTCACGCACTGGTGACGCGTATTCGAATCAAGTGCTGTCCGGCGACTCCTATCTCCGGCTCACCGAGCGCGACTCGCTCCGCGTGCAGGCCGCCGGCACGCGCGCCGAGTATCCGCTCGCACTGCAGCCGTTCGGACAACCGGCCGGCACGCTCGACGGACATTCGCTGCTGGCGAGCTACTCCCACAACGATCGCGACTGGAGCTGGTGGAGCGAGTACGCCGAAGTTGCCCCCGGCTTCCGGGCCGACATGGGGCTGTTCAATCAGGTCGGCGTGCGAGCGGGCGAGGCGGGCGCGCAGCGACGCATCCGCGGCGGACCGGAGAAATGGTTCCGCAATCTCTACCTCTCCGCGGGAGGTGACGTGCGGCAGCACTGGAATGGCGACTGGACGGAGTGGGGCTCGGACATCAGCGTCACTTACGAGGGTTCGCGGCAGACCAGCATCAACCTCAACGCCGCGCCGAACCAGGAGCACTTCGCCGGCACGACCTATCACAACACGCGCTACAGCATCGACGCCTCGACCCAGGTCACGGACGATCTCAACGCCGGTCTCTTCGTGAACTGGGGTGAGACGATCGACTTCACCAACCGCCGCGCGGCGGACTTTGTCACGCTCCAGCCGTACACGACCTTCCACGTCGGCCAGCATTTCAGCGGCACGGCCTCGTGGGTGCGGCAGGTCTTCCGTACACAGGCCGGCGCTCACGTCTTCACCGCCAGCCTTCCCCAGACCCGCCTGCTCTATCACTTCAACCGTCGCATGTACGTCCGCGCCATCCTGCAATACCGCGACGTCGACCGCAGCCCGGACCAGTACATCGTCAACGTCGGCCGCGAGAGCCGCGGCCTCCTCTCCCAACTCCTCTTCTCCTACCGCCTCGACGCCCAGACCGTCTTCCTGGCCGGCTACTCCGACAACTACGCCGCCACCGAGACCGTCGACCTCTCCCAGACCAACCGCGCCGTGTTCCTGAAGCTCAGTTACGCGTGGCTGTTCTGAGTGCGTCGCAGCTTTGAGACGAATGGCTTCGAGTTGATTTGGCACTTCGTTCCGTAAGTGCGGTGACAGCTCGCGTAAACCAGTCCCCTCTCCCGCGCACGGGGAGAGGGTTAGGGTGAGGGGCTCCCTTTTCGCGAGAGCCGCCCCTCACCCTGGCCCTCTCCCCGCTCATCGCGGGGAGAGGGGACTGGTTGTCCCGAGACGCCGCTATCTCGCATTGCCGTTGGCTCAAACCATGAGCGGCGGACAGTCCTGTCCGCCGCTCAATCACCGCAACACTGCAACCCTTACATCCCCGGCGGCATCAACACCGTGTCGATCACATGCACGACGCCGTTGTTCGCGGCGACGTCCGCCTTCACCACGTGCGCGTTTCCGATCATGACCTGGTTGTTCATGGTGGAGATGCGCAGGGTCTGGCCTGAGGCCGACTTCGCGCTGGTCATCGCCGAGACCTGCTGCGCGCTGACGCGGCCGGGGACGACGTGGTACTGGAGGATGGAGCGCAGCTTGTCGCGGTTCTCCGGCTTCAGCAGCATCTCCACCGTGCCTGCCGGCAGTTTGGCGAAGGCCGCGTCGGTCGGTGCGAAGACCGTGTAGCTCCCCGACTCCATGAGCATGCTGGCCAGACCGGCGCTCTTCAGCGCGGTCACCAGCGTGTTGTGCATCCCCGTCGACATTGCCACCTCGGCGATGTTCATCGACGCCGCATTCGACGCGCTGGTCATGCTTCCGTCGTCGCGCATGTCGCTCGACGCGCACGCCCCCGTCATCAGGACGATTACTGCAACCACGATTACTTTCTTCATTTGCGAGTTCCTTTTCTGCGGCCGCGCTGCTGCCGCACTCCGGAGCTCTTCAAGCCGGAGTCCCGCAGAGCCCTCCGCTTGTGAGAATTGTTTGAGGGTGCGGGCAACCTGACCCGGCATTCGCCGTCAGCGAATCCGCAGCAAAGCACAGAACCTGCTCGCCATTGCAGCATCTCGTGACGCTCCTCGAATGGACGGGTAGTCCGTACGCGCCGAAGTTGATTGCAGAAAAGCAAGGATTTGCGTGTTCAGTGAGCGAGAGCGGCCGCAGCAAACTCCGGGACGAGGAACAGATTCTTCAGAGTGAGTCCGG
>DASVSV010000395.1:0-9720 GCA_036387915.1 Thermoanaerobaculia bacterium | reverse complement strand
TCGCGGTCGACTGGCCGAACCATCAGGATCGCACCTTCTGTTAGCACTCTGTTGACCGGTGCTTGTCCCAGTCCGTGCATGCCCACCCAGTCGCTCCGCCCTCAGCGGGAGGTATTTGAGACGCCCTCCTAAGGCCGCCGCTTTCATATTCGGGCGCAACCTTGCCATTCGGGTGCGTCTCGGCAGTGCTGGTCGCGAATACGAAAGCGGCGGCTAAGGCCGCCGCACTCCATAAACGCGCTCGAGCAGCCGTCGATCGCCGATGAACTCGGCGACGGCGGCGAACTCCGGGGCCGGGCCGCGCCAGCGCAGCTCCTCGACGTCGTCGAACAGCGGCACGTCGCTGCGCAGCGTTGCGAGGTGTTTGAAGAGCAGCGCGTGCTCGCGGTGGTCGCCGAGGACGGCGTCCGGGAACTGCTCGATCGGGCCGTAGCGCTCGATCACCTTTGCGGCGGTCTTGCGGCCGAAGCGCGGGATGCCGGGATAGCCGTCCGCGGCGTCGCCGACGAGCGCGAGAAAGTCGGGGATGTGCGTGGGTCCGACGCCGAACTTTTCGCGCACGGCATCCGCGCCGCGGATCTGCCCGCTCCTGCGGTCGACCTGCACCACGCGATCGCCGACCACGCATTGCGCGAGGTCCTTGTCCGGAGTCCAGATGCAGACCTTCTGCACTGACTCGTCGCGCGACGCGAGATGCGCGGCAGACGCGAGCGCGTCGTCGGCCTCGACGTCGATCATCGGCCACGTGACCACGCCCATCGCCATCAGCGCGCGCTCGAGCGGATGGAACTGCGCCCAGAGCAGCGGGTCGATTCCCTCGCCGGTCTTGTATCCCGGCCAGAGCTCGTTGCGGAACGACTCCACGACGTGGTCCGTGGCCACGCCGACGTGCGTCGCCCCCTCTTCGAGCATCTGGGCCACAGTGTGGAGCACGCCCGCCACCGCACTCATGGGCGAAGGCGCGGCAATGCCGCGGCGAATGCCGTAGAAGTGGCGGAAGAGCTCGTAGGTCCCGTCGACGAGATGAACGATCACGACCGAGAACGATACCGCTTTACGGCATCGCGGCCTTCCGCACGGGTGGCCTGCGCTCGACCGTCACAGTCGAATCGCTTCACATTGGCTTGACCATTCGACGCCAATTCGTTCACTTCCAACCACCGCATCGGCAGCAACTCACACGAATTCACATCCTCGGTCAAACAAGAGGTTGACACACGCCAGCAACTGGTCTTACAACTACGCACATCCAGCTTTCCCGCTTCCCGACGACACGGAGGAATCCCTTGCTGCGTTTGTGGCTTCGCCTCGCCGCTGTTCTCCTTCTCCTGCCCACTCTCTTTGCGCATGCGGCCGCCGAGCTCGACGGTGCAGCCGCGCAGGCTTCGACGCGCAGCGGCCGGTCGCTCCGCTGGTCGCACACCCTCGGCGGCGGCGCCGATCGCGTCGTCGTCGTCGGCGTCACGACCTTCGACCAGCAGCCGCTCGCTCCGAATGCGACGGTCACGTTCAACGGCACGCCCGCGCAGCCGGTCCCCGGCGGCCTCGCGGTGACCGGTGACGACAAGGGCGTGTTGCGGACGGAGCTCTTCTACCTCCTCGAGGCCGCGCTCCCTCCGGCCGGCACGTACGAAGTGGCCGTGGAGCTCGAGCGCACGGTCAGTGAGATCGGCGGCGGCTCGTCGTCGCTCTCCGGCCTCGCTCAAGCGGCCCCGGAAGCCGTCGCCGTCAACACGTCGAGCCGCAATGCGCGCGCCGTGACGACGACGCTGACGACGATCACCTCGCGCGCATGGATCGTCGACGCCGCCGGTACGGACGAGGACAACGCACTCACCCCCGGCGCCGATCAGACGCTGCGCTACTCGGTCACCGGACGAGCCGCCGCGATTGCCGGCAGCGCCGCGAGAGCGACGGCAGCCGGACCGCGTAACCTCACCTGGAGTGTCAGCAAGGGTCGCATCGCACACGTCGCGGCCGCATTCGCGCCGCTGCGTTTCCCCGTGACGCTGCAGAGTGACGGACATGGTTCGATCTCTCCCGCGAGCGGTCTCTATTCCGATGGCGAGACCCTGGAGCTTCACGCGATTGCCGACGCCGGCTACGCATTGGCGGCGTGGAGTGGCGACGTCACCGGCACGACCAATCCGGCCTCGCTGCTCGTTGACGGGCCGAAGACGGTCACGGCGACGTTCGATCTCGCCGTTCCTGATTTCGAGCGCGTCGTCGGCTGGGCCACGACGGGCAATGGGGTCACCGGTGGCCACGGCGGCGCCGAGGTCGTGGTCGATACGCTGGCGAAACTGAAGGAGTATGCGTCGCGCACCGAGCCGTACGTCATCAAGATCTACGGCACCGTCCGCGGCAACGAATCCATCCGCGTCCAATCCAACAAATCCATCCTCGGCATCGGCAACGACGCGCGGCTCCTCGGCATCGGCCTGCAGATCGGCTGGAGCACCGCGTCGCCGGCCGTGCGCAACGTGATCGTGCGCAACATCACCTTCGAGAAGCCGCTCGCGCCGACCGACGCCGTCACCGTGCAGTTCTCGAAGAACGTCTGGATCGACCACTGCAACTTCTTCAGCGACCGCCTGCACGACATCGACTTCTACGACGGCCTGCTCGACGTCACGCACGGCGCGGATTTCGTGACCGTGTCGTGGTGCCGTTTCTACGATCACTACAAGACCTCGCTGGTCGGCCACAGCGAGAACAACGGCGCCGAGGACATCGGCCACCTCACCGTCACGTATCACCACAACTCGTTCGTCAACTCCGGCGGCCGCAACCCGAGCGTGCGCTTCGGGACCGTGCACGCCTTCAACAACTACTACAAAGACATCGACGACTACGCCATCGCTTCGCGCCTGAACGCGGAAGTGCTGATCGAGAACAACTGGTTCGAGAACGTGCGCCGTCCGATCCGCGCCGACACGTCGCTGAGCAACGTCGCGGGACGCGTCCGCGGCGTGGAGACGAACACGTACGTGAGCTCCGGCGCGAACAGCATCACCACTCCGCCGGCGACGTGGATTCCGGCCTACGCGTATTCGCTCGACCCGGCCGCCATCGTGCCGGAGAGCACCTCGCGCTGGTCCGGCGTCGGCGTGGTCACGTACACGGGCGCGAAGCCCGCGCCGACCGCGCCTTCACTCGTGCGCCAGCCGTCGTCGCAGACCGTCGACGAAGGAAAGGACGTCGCCTTCGAGGTCGAAGCCGACGGCACGTTCCCGTTCACCTATCAGTGGCTCAAGAACGGCGTCGCCATCGCCGGTGCCACCGCGGAAACCCTGACGCTCAAGAGCGTCACGAACGCGGATGCAGGCAGCTACACCGTGCAGGTGACGAACGCCGGCGGCAGCACGCTGAGCAACGCCGCCACGCTGGCCATCAAGTTCGTGCCTCCCCCGGCCTCGTCGTCCTTCGTGCTGCGCGATCAGTTCGCCGACGGTGCGCGCAACAATCAGGTCCTGCCCGACTCCGCGGCGTGGTTCACGTCCGCCGGCTCGAGCAATCTCACGGTGGTCGGCAATGCGCTCGTGCAGACGGCGACGTCGAGCCGCACGCTGCTCGCGTACTTTACGAATGACCAGGGCCAGCCGGTGGCGTTGAACGCGGGCGAGAGCATCCGTCTCGGCTTCACGTTCCAGTTCGCTGCGTTCGATCCGGCCACCGACAATTTCCGGATCGGCCTGCTGCGCTCGATCGCCAATCCCGCCGCCGTCAACGGCGCCGGATTCGTCGCCAGCGGCTCGCCGAACACCAACGCGCGCGTCTCCGGAGACTTCGGCAGCAACGGTCCGGCCTCGAACGTCTTCTCGCTCTATTCGGGCTACGCCGCGTTCACGACGGTGAGCGCCGCCGGCAGCCCCTCGCCGGTGCGCTTCCTGGCCCGAACGGGATCCAACGCGACGCTGATCGGCGGCACCGGTGCGTACACCAACGTGGCAGCCGGCACTCCCGTCGCCGCGGCCGCGATGCAGGCCGGGACGCAGTACCGCGGCACGCTGACCGTGACGCGAACGGCCACCGGTGCGAACGTCAGCTACTCCGTCACCCACGGCGCGAGCGGAGCGTCGATCTTCTCGAACAGCGCCGCCCACACCGGCTCGCTGACCTCGTTCGACACCATCGCGTTCTACCTCGCGCGCAGCAGCACGGTAAATCCCGACCTCACTCTGACCGAAGTGACCGTCGAGAAACTGCTCCCCTGAAGCAGGTGATCGCGACCTCGAGCGGCGAACGCCGCTCGAGGTCGCGGCTCGGCCGCGGCTCGCTCGATTTCCTTACGACGCCGGCGCGTTCAGCATGAAGCCGCACACGCTCCACGCGGCTGGCCGCGCGCCGAAGCGGCGCGCGGTACGGCGATCACCCGCCGCTCGTGAGCGCGACGCCTGTGATCGCGGCGACCAGGTGCTCGATGTCGAACGGCTTCCGGACGATTGCCTTGACCACGGCGGGGTCGAAGCCCGTGAGCGCGGACAGTCCCGCTGCCGAGCAGATGATGACCGGGACCGGATTCGGCGTCGCGCTCAGGAACTCGACCACGGTCCGGCCGCCGACCTCCGGCATCATCATGTCGAGGATGACCGCCGCGTACCGTTTGGCCTGGAGCCGGGCGATGGCCTGTGCGCCGTTCGAGGCCATCTCGCTGGCGTAGCCGCACCTCCGCAGAACCGCCCGCAGAAGGTTCTGGGTCGGTTCATCGTCATCCACGACCAGCACGGTCACATCATCTGGAGGCGTCGCCACGCGGCGCGACGTTCGCACAAAAGGGGAGCATTTTCAATGGCAACAGGTGCGAGAGGGGCGAAGCCGCCCGCGCGGGGTGGCGGCTTCGCCGAGGCACGCGCTATTTTGCGCGCCGCGGCCGGCCGACTCGGAGAGGCTTGTTCCGCGCAGGAAATGCTTTACCGCGCTGCTTCTCCAACTCGTCGATGTAGGTGGTCAGGCTCCGTTCAACGAGCGCGGCGAGCGTCAGATCCGCCGTACCGGCGACCGCGTTTCGCGCGCGTTTGATGATGGTTTCCGGCAGCTTCACGGTCACGCGTAGGCGCTGCGAGTCGCTGCTGCGCGGGGAGGTACTAGAACTTCTGCGCCGCTCCTCCGCCGGCTCGCGGGGGCGGGCCGGAGGTCTGGAAGCGAGCGGTCGCTCCGTGGACTTCCTTCGCACATGACATCACCTCCTCTCGGTTCGCCCCGAGAGTCAGCCGGTCACGGTGGACCATTGTGCGAGGGGCGCGCCAGCCCCGTGCTGCGCCGCGCGCGGGAGAATGAGCCTAGTCCTGGAACAGCTTCTTGCGTGCAAACGGCAGAATCGCGATCTTCAGGTTCAGCCCGACCACGCGAAACTGATCCGCCACTTCGGGAGAGATCGCGACCTTCGAGAACAGGATCACGGCGAACAGGTCGCCCGACGCGAGGAGGCCGCCGAAGCCGAGCACCGACTGGATGCCGTAGCGCGAGACGAACTCCTCCTGCGCGACGATGTGCGGACTCCCTGAGGCGCGCGGCACGAAGAAGACGTTGTGTGTGGTCTGCTCCTGGTCGAGCAGCAGGGCCCGCGACGGCCGAACGACGTTCGCGATCGGAACCCCCAGTTGGGTGATGAGCTGCGCGATCATGGGGGCCTGCTGCACCATCTCCACGCTCAGCAGCGGAATGACGCGGTGTCCTCGCGAGGTGCGCCGCGAATTCCAATCCGGCTCGTCGCCTCGGGTCGCGATCAGCGTGAGACACCGCAGGTCCGGTACCGCCGCCGCTTCGGGCGACGCGGTGCGAACGAGCGTTTGCAGGTCCTCCGGCAGATCGCGGTACGGGTGCGTCTTGAACAGCCGCACCAGCGCGCAGGCAGGGGCACCCTTGTCGTCCAGAAGCTCGGTCCGGAAGAATTCGACCGCGCGTTGCGCGGCATCTTCGAGCGTCGGCGGCTCGTCCGCGAACAGGTCGCGGATTCGGCCGCGACTGTCCATCATCTCCTTGAAGCCGAAGCGGCTCAGCTCGTACGGCATGTCTTCATCCCACGTTCATCCGAGCGATGCCCGCGCCGAAAGCCGTTGCACGGACTGCGCGAGCTCCGCCGGGTCGACCGGCTTCTTGAGATACGCATTGAACCCCGCGTCGAGCGCATGCAACCGGTCTTCGGGACGGCCGAAGGCCGTGAGCGCGAGGATGGGCGTGGTGCGCAACGCGTCCGGCCGGCCGCGCACTTCCCGCAGAAAGACGTAGCCATCCTCCTCCGGCATGGCGATGTCGCAGACCACGATGTGCGGTTCAAACTTGCAGAAGATCTGCAGCGCTTCGCGAACCGACGATGCGGTCTGAACGGCCGCGCCGGTGCGGCGGAGGATCGCGGCGACGACGTCGCGCGTGAACTGCTGGTCGTCGACCACGAGCACGGTGACGTCCGTCAGCGCCGGGAGCGCTGCCGACGCCGAGGGCAGCACCGCCCTGTCCGCGGATGACGCCGCGGCCAGCAAAGGGGCCGCTTCCATGACCGGCAGCTCGAGCGTGAAGGTCGCGCCGCGGCCCTTCCCCTCACTTGACGCCCGAATCCGGCCACCGTGCATTTCGACCAGCGACCGGACGATCGCGAGGCCGAGGCCAATGCCGCCGTGCGGGCGCGTCGTCGAGCTGTCCGCCTGCCGGAACGGCTCGAAGACGTACGGCAGGAACGTGCGGTCGATCCCTTCGCCGGTGTCGGTGATGATGAGCCGTACGAGCGATCCCTCGTGCCCGACGCGGAGCGTGACGCTGCCGCCGCGCGGCGTGAACTTGATGGCGTTCGCGAGCAGATTCCAGATGACCTGCTGCAGCCGCCCTTCATCGCCTGCTACCGGCGGCAGCATCGGGGGAATGCTCGTGAGAATCTCGATGCCCTTGGCCGCCGCGGCGGGGTGCACGGTGGTGATCGCCGCCTGTGCAACGGTCCGCAGATCGGTCGGACGCGGGTCAAACGTCAGTTTCCCGGACATGATCCGGGAGACGTCCAGAACGTCCTCGATGAGTTGCGCCTGCGCGCTGGCGCTCTGTTCGATCGCGTCGATGGCGACCTGCGCCTCCGGCTCGCTGAGCCCGAGCTTGAGCATGCGGGACCAGCCCAGCACGGCCGTCATTGGCGTCCGCAGCTCATGCGACAAGGTGGCCAGGAAGTCGTCCTTGGCCCGGTTGGCGGCCTGCGCGGCGCTGTAGAGACGCGCGTTCTCGATGGCGATCGAAGCGCGGTGCGCCAGCTCCTCCGCCTGGCTCAGGTCGTGCCGGGAGAAGCGGCGATCTGACGCAACCAAGGTGATCGCGCCGACGACTTCGCCGCGCGACCGCAGCGGCACGATCATGAAGGACATGATCCCGAGCTCGCGCAGCATCTGCAGGTGCTCCTCGCTGCGCGCTGCCGCGGCGAGCGTCTCGTCGGTGACGAACGGCACCAGCTCCGCATTTCCAGTGCGCATGACGCGGTAAATCGCGTCGGTCTCCCGATCGGGCGGGAACTTCCGCGAGAGGTTCTGCGCGAGCGCGATCTTGGCCGGATCCGAGTGCGCGATGGCGATCCGGTCGCGGAGCTGGTCTCCGCTCGAATCGGCCATGTCGACCACGCACCAGTCGGCGATTCGCGGCACGGCCAGGAACGTCACGTTTCGCAGCGTTTCCCGGTAATCGAGCGACGAGGCAAAGATCTCGTTCGCGCGCGCAAGGAACGCCAGCCCCTCGCGCGCCGCGTGCTGCTCGTGAATGTCGCTTGCGGTGCCGATCCACTCCTCGATGGCGCCGTCTTCGCCGATCACCGCTACGGTCTTGTCCGCGAACCAGCGATAGGAGCCGTCCGCCTGCCGCAGCAGGTACTCGTCCTCGTAGACGCTGCCACTGGCGACGGCTTTCTCCCATGCTTCCGAGACACGCGCCCGGTGGCTGGCGTGAATGGCGTTCAGCCAGCCGCGCCCGAGCATCTCCTCGGCCGTTTGACCGGTGATCTCCTGCCATGAGGGTGATGGCTGGATGACGAGACCCTCCGGATTGTTGATGGCGATCGCCTGCCGTGTCGGCGTCGCAACGACCAGGGAGCGATACCGCCGCTCCTCCTTCCGAAGAGCGGCCCGGTCATTTTCGAGCGACTGATAGAGGCGGACGTTGTCGATCGCGACGGCGGCGTGCCCGGCCAGCGCATCCGCGACTTTCTCTTCGGTCTCGCCGAATACCGCTTCGTCCGGGTGGCCGAAGAACAGTCCACCAAGGACTTCGCCGGTCCGCGATTTGACCGGCACGGCCAGATAACTGACCACGGGCAAATGTCCGGCCGGCATGCCGTGATAGGGCGCATTCCTGCCGTAGCGAGGGTCTTTCAGGATGTTCGCGCTGCGGATGATCGCGGTCCCCGCGAAAGTCGGAGCGAACACCTGCGTGTTCCGGGGCATCGGGAACTTCTCGAAGTGCTCCCGCGGCACACCGGAGATCGTGTAGAGCGTGTACGCCTCGCCGTCCGCACGGATGACGTTGTAGAAGAAGGCGCCGAAGTGGGCGCCCGTGAGCGACGTGGCGGCATCGGTGATGCGCTGTACGACCGCTTCCAGGTCGAGCCGTCCGGCAACGTCGCGTGCGACGTCTGCAAGCTGGTCGTAGCGCTCGTTGGAGAGCGCAACCGACGCCATCCGGCCAAAGACAGCGGCAGCTTCGAGCTGCAAGGTGTCGAGCTCCGTCAGCGGAGAGCGGTAGTAACAGGTGATGGTCGCAGCGGTTTCCCCGCGAATGATGAGCGGGAGGACGAGAAACGAGGCGATCCCTTCGCTGTCGTACAGCTTGCGCCGGTCATCGACCAGAGGCCACGCACGTACGTCCGGCACGAGCAGGGGTGCAGGAAGCACGGCTGCGACGTTGCCGTCCTGCGGCGCCGGAATGGTGAGCGCCGAGTAGTCGTCCGACAGACCCGCGGCCGCGGCGATACGCCAGATCCTCTCGCGCGACTCGAGGCGCCACAGCGCGACGGCGTCCGCGCCGAAGAACTTCATGGCCTGCTCGACGATCCGCGCGCGCAACTCTTTTCCTGTGACGTCGGCCGCGGTGAGCTCCGAGAGGTCGAGCAGGCCGTGGACGATCGACTGGGGTGATGCGGCTACTCTCGGCGCAGAGACAGCGTCACGTTTTTCGAGGGGATCTCCGACGGACATTTCTATCGTTCTATGCAAGAACCGGAGCCAGCGGTGCCGAGCTTGCATCGTCCGCTTCGAAAAGGGGAGCATTAACGGGTACGATGCCGACCGCCGGTCGGGAGCATTCCCCCACCCAAGGAGACCTGTTGCTCGCACCCGAACTCATCATCGACTCCATCATCGAAGCGTACGTCCAGGTGGACGCCGATCTCCGCATCCGGTTCATGAACGCCAACGCGGAGCGGTTGCTCCGCCGCGGCCGGGCCGAAGCGGTCGGCCAGCTATTCACTGATGTGCTCCCCGACGCGGCGCGCGCTCACCAGTGGCCGCAGCTCGTCGAGGCAATTCAGCAGGAGCGGCGGATCGAGCTGTCCGTCTTCTACCCCACGCAGTACAGCTGGCACGACGTCAAGGTCGTCCCGACCGGGCGAGGAGGGGCCGGTCTGTTCATGCGCGACGTCACGGACCGGCAGTGGCTGATCCGGCGCGAAGCGGAGCGCGTCTACCTGCGAAATGTCTTCGACTCCGCACCCGTCGCGATCACGATCATGCGTGGCCCGAAGCACGTCATCGAGTA
>DASVSV010000394.1:0-3514 GCA_036387915.1 Thermoanaerobaculia bacterium | reverse complement strand
TACGACCGGCAGCGCTTAGTAGCCCCAGTCTTCGCGGCAACACGTGTTTCGTCGACAGGCGTGCGTTCAGGCTAGGCCAAGCAGCGCCGCCGGGTCGCACCGGCCCGCCGGAGGCCCCTCGTCGTTCCCTGTTGCAACGAGAGCGCTAGAAGGCGTTCTGCACGGTGCGCGTGAGTTGGTCCTGGCCGTACCAGCGGCGGTGGAACTCGAGCAGTTGATCGCGGTTTGTGGTGGCGGGGTCGAACGGCGCGGTGCCGTCGGCGGGCTGGAAGAGGCGCGGGAACTTGTAGAGCACGTAATCGAAGTTGCGCTTCGCGTACTCCTCGCCGAGTTTCGTGAAGGCTTCGCCGTCGATGGAGAACTTCGTCACGCCCTTGTGCGACAGTTCCACGCGCGAGTAGCGCTTCTCCTTCAGCTTCTTGGCGAACTCGAGAAACGCCGTGTGCACGTCGATCGGCGTCTGCTTGATGCTGAGCTCCTCGAGGTCATACACGACCACGCCGGGGATCACGTAGTACTGATAGTGCGCGGAGATCTTCATCCCGCGCAGCGCCGAGTTTTCCTGGAGGATGTCGTTGACCGGCTCCTGCAGCAGCAGCAGGTTCGCGGAGTAGCCGATCAGGGCCGCGATGAGTGGCGTGCCGACGAAGATCAGCCGCTTGTTGCGCAGCGCGGGGATCGGAATGGCCACACGCTCCATTTTCAGCTGGCGCTTGATGATCGTGCCGAGGGACGCTTTTTCTTTCTTGTTCTTCGGCGAGGAGGGCGGCTCGACCGGGATCGCGTAGTAGGCGATCGAGAGCAGCAGGCCCGCGGCGATCGAGACGACCCCGACCGGACGGAACACCAGCAGTGCGCCGAGGCCGAAGAGATAGGCGACCCAGCTCGCGTAATTGACGCGGGAGCGCAGCCGCTGAGCGCGCTCGCGATAGAAATCTTCGTCGAGAACTTCAGAGCAGTGCTTGCAGCGGATGGCCTTCGGCGGGATGGCCCCGCCGCAGAACTGACAGTGAGTTTCTTCCTGATCGGCAGCGCGGCGTTTCTGAACCGCAAAGTCTTCCGCCCGGCGCTTGGGCGGGGCCGCGTTGAGGAGCAGCAAACCGCAGTTTCCGCAGGCCGATGTGCCTGCTTCGTTCAACGTCTTGCACTCGGGACAATGCATGGTCGTTCCCAGTGCAACCGGGCTGCCATGCGCATGATTCTCGAAATCGCTATTTATTTGCGTTACTGCGAGCGCCGCTTCCCGAACCTTCTCTCGATGTTGAAGCCAAGATGCACGTCGCCGGCGTCGAGTGGTGTGCCCTGGAAGGTCGACGACACGTACTGATCGACGAGGGTGGCCTGACTATTCGTCAGCAGGATCTCGAACCAGTGGCCGCCGATGTTGCGCTTTACGCCGGCGGCCCAGGCGAAATCGCCTTTCAGGTCGTCGCCGAGGTCGCTGTTGGGCGGGGTCAGCTCGAGGACGGCGGCGAAGCCGGGGCGGAGCATCCATGCGAACGCGACCGGTACGTTGAAGGCGTGCTCGAACAGCGCACCCGACGTGTCGCCGGTGACCGCGCGGCCGGCGTTCGTGGCGAACGTCGGGAGAAAGAAAATCTCTCCCTTGCGTCCGAACTGCCGCGTGACGATCGCCTGCGCGAAGAGGGACGTGCGGTCATCCAGCTCGCGCTCCGTGCGGAAGTCGGCACCGCCGCGCAGGGTCACATTCATGGGCCGCCCCGCGGTCTGCTGCCAGAGCACGTACTTGGCCGCGGCTTCCAGCGTGTCGTTCGTGTTGCTGCGCACCAGCGAGAGCTGCATGTCGGGGCGGATCGCGTAGGCGAAGCCGAAGACCACGTCCGCGTTCGTGTCCAGACCGAACAGCGAATGCAGTTGATCGCTGAAGCTGCCCTGGCTCAGCGACTGGTTGAACCGGTGCGTGAACTTCATGTCCCACTGCCCGTGCGCCGCGATCTGGTTGCTCGGGAGGTTGAGCAGCGTGTCGCCCATCGGCAGCGGACGCAGCGGCGCCTGCTCCTGAGCCAGGGCGCAGGGCGCAGGGCGCAGGGCGCAGAAGAGAACCGCCGCCAGCACGAGCATTCGATTCATCGACATCCACTGCCCCCCGCGCCCTGCTGCCTGCGGCCTGATCGTTGCCTGCGCCCTAATCATTCGGTGCCCCTCTGCGGATCCAGTCGCGCACGAGCTTGAGCTGCGCGTCGGTCAGCGGCGCCCGCCCCTGCGGCATGCGGTCGCCGGTGATGCCGGAGCCGGTCAGCTTGCGGTAGAGATACGACGCCGCCGGATCGGACGGCTCGACGCGATCGAGCGAGGGGATCTGGACGCTCGGCCGGTCCACGGTCATCGCGTACGTCCGTCCCGCGGAAAGGATCAGCGACGACTGCTGTCCCAGCGGGTCGTGACAGCCGATCGTGGCGCAGGTCGGCGTGAAGATCTCGGTCTGGACGCGCGTGAGCGTCGCCGACTGGTCGATCGGGTCGCCGCCGCCGTCCGGTCCGCTCGGAGTCTTCAGCTCACCACAACCGGTGAGAAGGAGCAGGGCAACAACAATCAGAGTTGATCGCATGGCCGTGACGTAAGGTAGCATCGCAGCGTGCATTCCGTCGACGAACTGTTCGCAGTCGTCGTTCGTGAAGCGGACGACGATTCGCGCTGGGGTGCCATCCAGCAACTGCATGCCCTCGGCACGCGCGAAGTGTTCGAGCGGGCAGTGCACCTCTGCCGCAGCGCCACCCCCTCCGAACGCATCGCCGGCGCCGACATCCTCGGCCAGCTCAACGCCTTCTCCGACGACGCCATGAAGACGCTGCTGGAGATGCTCGACGATCCCGATGCGTCGGTCGTCGAAGCGGTCGTGCACGCGCTCAGTCAGCGACAGGACGCGCGCACCATCGACGCCATCGGGCGCGTTGCGTTGCACGAGGCGTCGAACGTGCGTTGGGCCGTGGCCACCGCGCTCGAGGACCTCATCGGCGACGAGCGCGCGGAGCGCGTTCTGCTCGCGCTGATGAAGGACGACGACACGTCGGTGCGCGACCGGGCCACGTTTGCGGTGGGGAGCCTTTCCGATCACGACACGCCGCGCATCCGCGCCGCGCTGGCCGAGCGTCTCCGCGACGGCGACCGCTGCGTCGCCCACGAAGCCGCCCTCGGCCTGGCCCGCCGCCGCGACGCCCGCGCGATTCCGTACATCGCCGTGGCGGTCGAGTCGGCGGACGGCGAGATCGAGGAAGCGGCGGACGAGATCACGTCACCGGACATGCTCACCGAGTTGCTGAAAGCACGCGACACACTGGGCAACGCGCAGGGTCTCTCGACGTTGATCGAGCGCTGCCGCGCGCGCATCTGATGTACGACGCCCTCGACACCATCTCGCGCGAGTGCTTCCGCAGCTTTGCCGTGCTGCCGAACGCGCGTCTCGTCGACGAGCACGGCGCGTTCGGCGTGATGACCGACGTGCCGATGACGTTCTTCAACGGCATTGCCACGGCGCACGCACCGTCGATCGACG
>DASVSV010000393.1:0-6571 GCA_036387915.1 Thermoanaerobaculia bacterium | reverse complement strand
TGCGTCCGCTGATCCTCGGCGTGGTGCTCTGGATCGTCATCTCCGCCGCGGGTTTGTGGGGCGTTTTAGCCACGCTCGCTTAGAATCGCCGCACTGATGGCCGATGCAGTGCTTCGCGGCGACGTCGCGGCGTTCCGTCTCGCGGACGTGCTCACGTTCCTGAGCAACACGCGCAAGAGCGGCACGCTCACCATCGAAAGCGACGGCCGGAGCGCGCAGCTTTTCTTCGAAGACGGCGCGCTGGTCTACGCCGGCTCGAATCAGGAATCCTTCCGCCTCGGCTCGATCCTGCTGCGCCGCAAGATGATCACCGCCGAACAGCGCGATCGCATCGACGAGTTGATGCAGCGCGACGGCGGCCGCTTCGGCGAGCTGGCGGTGCAGGAGAGTGTGCTCTCCGAGGAACAGCTTCGCGACTTCCTGAAAGTGCAGGTCTCGGAGATCGTGTACGACGCGTTCGTATGGGACGGCGGCACGTTCGCGTTCACGCACGAGCTCGCGCTGCCGCCGTACGCCGTCACGATCGCCATCGACCTGCCGAACCTGATCATGGAAGGCGCGCGGCGCATCGAGGAGTGGGAGCAGTGCCTGCGCCTCCTGCCGAACAAGAACGTCGTGTTCCGCGTCGTGGCCACGCCGCGCGACGAGAAGATCACGCTGACGGTGGACGAGTGGAAGATCCTCTTCCTGATCAACGGCCAGCGCACGCTCGACGATCTCTGCGCGGACGCGGAGGACCGCCTGCGCGTCTACCGCGTCGTGTACGGCCTCTACGCGAACAAGCTGATCGAGAAAGTGCGCAGCGAACGCGCGCGCACCGCCGAGGAGACGGGCAGCCGCGCGCTGCTGCCGGAGGATGCGACGATGCGCCAGGGGTCTCCCCGCTTCGGCGCGGAGTCGACGGTGCGCGACGGAGCCGCGGACGACGACACGAGCCTGCTCGTCTCCGCGTCCGATCGTTTCTCGTACTCCGACGTCGTGCGTCCCACCATCGCGCAGTTGCGGCTCGACGATTCGACGCAGCGCCTGATCGCGCTGACGGAGCTCGAGTACCTGATCGGCCGCCATCGCGACAACGGCATCCAGATCCCCGACCTCGGCGTCTCCGGCTTCCACGCCCGCATCTATCGCGGCCCCGAGGGCTATGCGATCGAAGACCTGAAAAGCCGCAACGGGACGTGGGTGAACGGCATGCGCGTGTTCCACGCGACGCTGACTGATGGCGACCGCGTGCACGTCGGGCAGACCGACCTGATCTTCGAAGTGCTCAGCGCGACGCCGTGATGCGGTCCGTCTTCATGTACGGCCGCAGCGCCTCGGGGACGATCACCGAGCCGTCGGGCTGCTGGTAGTTCTCCAGCACCGCGACCAGCGTGCGTCCGAGCGGCAGTCCCGAGCCGTTCAGCGTGTGCACGAACGTCGTCTTCTTCTCGCCGCTGCGGTAGCGGATGTTCGCGCGCCGCGCCTGAAAGTCGGTGAAGTTCGAACAGGAGGAGATCTCGCGATACGTCTCCTGTCCCGGCAGCCAGACTTCGATGTCGTACGTCTTCGCGGAGCTGAAGGACATGTCGCCGGTCGACAGCGCCATGACGCGGTAATGCAGCCCGAGCAGCTGCAGGATCTCTTCGGCGTCGCGGACGAGTTTCTCCAGTTCATCCCACGACTGGTCGGGTGTGGTGAACTTCACCAGCTCCACTTTCTCGAACTGATGCTGCCGGATGAGGCCTCGCGTGTCCTTACCGTACGAGCCGGCCTCGCTGCGGAAGCACGGCGTGTAGGCGGTGTAGAGGATCGGCAACTGCGCGCCGTCGAGGATCTCGTCGCGGAAGATGTTCGTGACCGGCACTTCCGCCGTGGGGATCAGATACAGCGGCTTCTCATGCGTGAGCTTGAAGAGGTCTTCCTCGAACTTCGGGAGCTGCCCCGTGCCGCGCATGGAATCGGCGTTGACGATGAAGGGCGGCAGCACTTCCGTATAGCCCTGCCGCTCGTGCACGTCGAGCATGAAGTTCATCAGCGCCCGGCTGAGCTTCGCCCCCGCGCCGAGCAGGATCGAGAAACGCGCGCCGGTGATCTTCGTGGCCCGGTCGAAGTCCAGGATGCCGAGTTGCTCGCCAAGATCCCAGTGCGCCTTCGGCGCAAAGTCGAACTCCGGCCGTGGGCCCCACTCGCGTTCCAAGCGGTTCGCCGTTTCGTCCCGCCCAATCGGCACGCTCTCGTGCGGCACGTTGGGAAAGTAGAGCTGCAACGTGTCGAGCTCGTTCTCGATCGCGGCGAGACGATCGTCCAGCGTCTTGATCTCGTCGCCGACGCGCTTCATCGCGTCGATCTGCGCCGACGCATCCTGCTTGTTCTTCTTCAGCGTCGCAATCTCCAGCGACGCCGCATTCTTCTGCGCCTTCAACTGCTCGACCGCGGCGATCGACCGCCGACGCTCCCCATCCAGCTCGATGAACCGCTCCAGGTCCACCGCCGCCCCCCGGTTCTGCAACGCCTGCCGATACGCCTCTACATTTTCACGAAGGTACTCACGGGCCAACATGGGCGCGAATGATACGTCAACGCCGCGCGGCTCTTCGCTTGCCCGAAACGGTCTCGGCGAGCTCGCCGAGGACGACCAGGGCGTAGGACTGGCGGGGGCCGAGGTGGAGGTTGTGGGCGGTGACGGTGATGTCGACGGTGCCGTTGGCGGGCATGTCGATGGTCATCACTTCCACGTTGTTGAGGCGGTCGGTGGAGGTGGTGGTGCCGACGCGGAGGTCGAGGTCGTTGACGAGGGTCGGGGAGGTGTCGGTGACGGCGCGGACCGACGCGGGCGGGTCGGTCCAGACGAGGACTGCTTTGAGCGGCGAGCCGGGGCGGGCGTTGACGCGGATCGTTTGCGACTGGCCCTGGGCGAGGCCGCTTGCGAGCGGGACGTCGAGGACGCGCATGCGGCGGGTGTCGCCGTCGAAGTAGAGGGCGTCGTCGAGCACGGGGAAGCCCCAGCCCTGCTCCGGTGAAGGCACCGGCAGCGCGGCGATGTTCCGGTTCGTGAGGATGTCGCGGCGGCGCGAGACGGGGCGGGCGGCGGCGATGAGGGTGGCCTTCATCAGGGCGGCGCTCGGCGTCAGCGCGTGGGCGGCGTTGCGCGTGCCGCTCGGGTAGAAGCCGTCGGTGTAGTACTGCCGCACGAGCGCGGCGGCGCCGGCCGCGGTCGGCGAGGACCAGGACGTCCCGATGTCGAGGCCGACGTCGCAGGTGGTGCTGGGATTGTTGTCAGAGTTGAGATTGGCGGCGACGACGAACGAAGCGGCGACGAGGTCGGGCTTGATGCGGCCGTCGCGCGTCGGACCGAAGAGCGTGAACTCGGCCAGGATGTCGTCGTTCATCGACGATTGCGTGGCGCGCGTGCCGCCGATCTGCAGCGTGTTCTTGGCGCTGCCGGGCGCGGAGAGCGAGCTCGGTGGCGTGGCCATCTTCGCGCCGAGGTTGCCGGTGTTGAAGACGACGAGCATGTCGGGATGCGACCAGACGAAGGCGTCGACGTCGTGCGCGGTCTGCGGATAGTTTCCGGTCGGCGGCGCGCTCAGGTTCCCTTGGCGGTCACCCCATGAATTGGAGTGGATGCGCGCGCCCTGCTTGTAGGCCTGTTCGAAGATCGGCGTCAGTTTGGCGGGGCAGCCGACGCCGGGGAACTGCGTGCAGCGATCGCCGCCGGTGTAGCCGCCGTCCTGCACGACGAGCTTCGCCGCGGGCGCGACGGAGTCGCCGTAGTCGTGCGCGACGAGCGGCGCGCGATCGCCGACCGCGGCGCCGGCGGCATGCGTGCCGTGGCCTTGATTGTCCAGCGACGCGGAGTTGCCCGGCGTATCGCAACCGGGACGGCCCGGATACTGATCGCACGAGTAGAGGAAGTTGTAGGCGATGACTTTCCGGCGCGAGTAGTCGACGTTACTCGAGCTCAGCCCACCCTCGGGCGAGCCGGTGTTGAAGGGCGGCGGCGTGTTGTCCAGCTCCGCGAAGTAGCAGTTGTTGAAGTCGAGCCCCGTATCGAGGATGGCCACGATCTGCCCCTCGCCATGCAGACCGTGGTCGTGCAGCGTCGTCGGGCCCGATGGGGAACCGGACTGCAGGGTGCGATGGGAAGTCTCGTTCGCCAAGGCCGTCAGCGAAATGAGCAGGACCGCAAATAATTTGCGCATCGGGCCGGACAACGGGCTCGCCCGTATCATTCATTCCGTGATCGTCGCCCTCTTTCTCGCGCTCACCGCCGTCGCGCAACCGCGTCCCGTCCACGTTGCCGAGCGCGAGGCGGTGGCGATCGCGTCCGCGTTTCTCGCGACCGGACCCGAAGCGCTGTACGCGCGCTTCGCACCCGACGCGCCTCTGCGCGCGATTCCGAAAGCGGACGCGCTACGCCTGCTGATCGCGCGCACCGGTCCGCGCGAAGGGGCGACGTGGACGCTGCAGACGGTCGATTCGACGAGCGATGCCGCGTTTCGTGTGACGTGGCCGAATGGCGAGGAGTCCGGCCTGCTCCTGCGCATGCAAGGCGGCCATCTGCACGAGTTGCAGACGCTGGCGAACGCAACGCGCCAAGCCCCGCCCGCTCCCGCCACACCTGACAAACGGGGTGAAGTCCGTCCTGCGTTGATCGCGCTTTGCGTGCTTTGCATCGTCGCGGCAATCGTGTTGCGTGAGTTGAGGCTGACGGCACTGGTGTTGTTTGCAAGCGGTGCAGCGTTGGGCGTGGTCGGGGTGCTGCCGTTGTTTCAGCGCGTGAAGGTCGCCGCGCCGCCGCCGCGCGCCGCGGTCGTCGCCGGTCCGCACGCGGAGTTGGTGCGCGCGCGTGAGGCGCTCGCTGACGGCAACGAGCAAGCCGCTGCCGCCGCGTTCGAGCGCGCCGCCGGCATCCCTCCGCTGCGCGACGACATCCTCCACGAAGCGGCGAGCTCCCTCGACGACCCCCGCTACTACGCCCGCATGCGAGCCCTCGGCACCCGCGACGCCGATGCGTATTACGCGGAGGGAACGTACGAGTCGTTCCGCACGGCGTGGATGCTCGAGCCGAAGCCGCGCGAGGAGCTGGTCCGCGACTCGGATCTGGCTACGCTCATGAACGACCTCCGCGTGAAATCGCTGGTCTCGTTCTATTCGGCGAAAGAGCCGGCGCGGCGCAGCGCGGCGCTGGCGAAGAATCCGCTGACGTGGCCGGCGAATGCGAAGGCGTTCGTCTGCGGCGAGCGTCTCCGCGTCGAGATCGGCAACGCGGCCATCGAGGTCCCGAACGGCGCCGCGCTCGCACCCGCCGACGCGGAAGTCGTCCCGGCCACGCACGGCGAGCGCCGCCGCGACGCGATCGCGCTGCGCGAGGCACAGGAGCTGCTCGAGAAACGCGGCGCTCCGTCGCGCACGCTGCTCATTCGCGCCGTGGCCGCGCTGGCGCGGCACAACCGCTGGTCCGACGTGCTGAAACTCACCGACGACAACATGCCGCCGGACCTGCTGCCGGTGCGCATCCGTGCCCTGCTTCGCGCCGGCCGTGTCGACGACGCCCGCGCGCTGGCTGAAAGTCAACAGCTTGACGATCCCACCGCGGTCCTGGCGGTAGCCGATGCGATGAGTAACGCCGGCCAGTGGAACACGGCCGAGACGCTGTTCCGCTCCGTGGTCGGCCCGCAGCACGCGACGCTGGTCGGGATCCGTCTGCGCCAGCTCGAGCTGCGCCGCGCGCTCGCGACGAATTCGCAAGTCATCGCCACGGCGCACTTCGACATCCGTCACGACGCCACGATCAACCCGGCCATCGCCTCGCGCATCGGCGACCTGCTCGAAGCGGAGCTGGCGCGCCTGCAGAAAAAGCTCCCGCGCGTGGAGCTGCGCCGCGTGGCGGTGAACGTCCTCCGCTGGGAAGATTTCCGCGGAGGCATCACCAACAGCGATCACATCCTCGGCCTGTACGACGGCGAGATTCTCTTCCCCTTCGCCGCCGTCGAGCAGTTCAAGCCGGCGGTGGTCGCGGTGATCACGCACGAGCTGGCGCACGCCATCCTGGCGCAGGCTACCGCCGACAACGCGCCGCGCTGGTTTCAGGAAGGCGTGGCCACGCGCATGGAGCTGGTCGAACGCCAGGAGAACGTCTTCAGCGACACGCCGGCCGCGGTCGTGCTCCCCGTGACGCTGCTCGACGCGGTGATGGAGCGCAACGCCGACCCTTCGGCGTACATCGTCGCGCAGACGTTCATCCGCTTCCTTGAAGACCGCTACGGCGCGGACGTCATCGCCACGCTGGCCGCGGAGTTTGCACGCGGCACGAACAGCGACGACGCGCTGCTGAAGCTGGCCGGCAAGCCTCTGGACGCGCTCAACGCCGAGTTCCGCGAATGGGGCTTCCACCACAACGGCGACTTTGTGATGAACGAGCCCTGGCCCTACCGCGATCTCTACAGCCCCGGCGTCGACCCGCGCATCCGCGACGCGTTCAAGTTTCGCCGCGATTGAGCGGGGGACGACGAGGGGCCTCCGGCGGGCCGGTGCGACCGGCGGCGCTTAGTGAGCCCATGTCGCCGCGCAAACACGTGTTTAGTAG
>DASVSV010000392.1:0-13655 GCA_036387915.1 Thermoanaerobaculia bacterium | reverse complement strand
GACACGCGAGCCGGCCGTTGTCACCGACCCAACCGACCCGAAGCAGCTTCGCCACCTACCTCGTCACCCGCCGCGGCGTGCGCTAGCCCTAGCAGAACGCTCGCATTGCGGCCATGCAAAGGGGAACGGCCGGAGGCCTATCGTCGTCTCCTTGCGTGGCTCCAACGCGAACGTTCGGCTACTGCTTCGGCTTGCGCACGCGCAGCGTGGCCGATCCGAGATCGAGATCCGCAACCGGAATCACTTCGACGTCGCCGAACTGTTTGCGCAGCGACTCGACGAACTGCTTTGCGTCGCCGACGACGACCACGTGCGCGTTCTTTGCGCCGAGGCTCGAGGCCGCGAACTTGCGGACCTGTTCGGAGGTCACGCCCTGCACGCCGCTGACGTAGCGGTTGATGTCGGAGAGCGGCAGGCCGTAGAGCGCGAGCGAGGAGAGACGGTTGACGATGCCGCTGGTGGTCTCGAGCGACTGCGCGAACTCGCCGATCAGCACGGCCTTGCGCGGCGTGAGCTCGGCGTCGAGCACGTCCGCGTCGGCCAGGCGGCCCATCTCGCTGGTGATGATCGTCGCCACTTCCGCTGCCGACTCGTGCTTGGTCTGCGTGCGCGCGGTGAACGGGCCCACGTCGGCGCGCGGCTCGAACGAGCTGCCCGCGCCGTAGCTGAGACCGCGCTTGATGCGGATCTCCTGATTCAGCCGCGACGAGTAGCCGCCGCCCAGGATCGAGTTCGTGACCAGCGCCTGCGTGTACGCCGGATCGCCGCGACGGATGCCACCGCGCCCGACCACGACCGCGGCCTGTCCGGACTCCGGCATGTCGACGACGACCACGCGCGGCGAGGATGAGCGCTCAGCGACAGCGACCGTCTTCGCCGCGGCCGGCGCCGTCCCGCGCTTCCACGCGCCGAACTGCGCCTCGGCCAGCGCGAACGCGGCGTCGGCTTTCACGTCACCCGCGAGCACGAGCACGCCGTTGTCCGGGCGGTAATGCGCGGCGTGAAACTTAACGAGATCGGCGCGGGTGATCTTCTGCAGCGTCGACGGCATGCCGCCGAGGTTGTGGCCGTACGGGGTGTCGCCGAAGATGAGACGCGAGGCGACCAGGCGCGCGACGGGCGCGGGCTCGGTGAGCTCGACCTGCAACGCGTCGATGGTCTGCGCGCGCTCGCGCTCGAACTCGGACGCCGCGAACGTCGCGTTGCGCGCCACGTCGGCGACGTACTCCATCGCCTTCGGCAGGTTCGACGACATCACCGAGAGGTCGATCGACGACGAATCCCAGCCGGCGTCGGCGGCGAGCGTCGCACCGAGCGCTTCGACGCCGCGCGCGATCTGCTCCGCGGTGCGCGACTTCGTCCCTTTCGTCAGTACGGTTGCGGTGAGCTGGGCCAGGCCGTCGCGTCCCCGCGGATCGGCGGCCGCACCGGTCTTGAAGAAGAGGCGCGCGGCGACGAGCGGGATGTCGTGCTTCGGGACGACGATCACGCGCAGCCCGTTGGCCAGCGTTTTCTCGACGGGCTGCGGCAGCTTCGCCTCACGCGGCGCGGCGGGCGGCGGCGGCGCGACCTGCCCCGATGCCGATGTCAGGGAGGAAGCGATCAGGAGAGAGAAGAGGAGGCGTTTCACTTCGCACCTTCCTGCTTCGAGCCAGGCTTTTTCGATTCGTCGAGATAGTTCAGCACCAGCGGTTTTCCTTCGATCAGATATTTCCTGGTGACGCGCTGCACGTCGGCGGCGGTGACGGCCTGCACTTTCGCCAGGCCGCTGTTCACGACGCTGGCGTCGTGCTGGAGGATCAGCGCCTCGCCGAGCGAGAACGCTTTGCCGTTGCTCGTCTCGCGTTCTCTCAGAGCGCTGGTCAGGATGAGGTTCTTCGCCTTCTCCAGCTCCGCGTCGGAGACCGGCTTCGCGGCCAGCGACGCCAGCTCGGCGCGGATGATCTTCTCCGCGTCCGCGGGCTGCCGCTCGCCGCCCATGATGGCGATGATGCCGAACAGGCCGAGGTCCTCGCGCAGGTCGGCCTCGGCGAAGACTTCCTGCGCGACGGAGGTGCGCACGAGCTTTTCCTGGAAGCGCGACGACTCCCCTTCCGAGAGGATGGTCGCGGCGACGAACAGCGGGACCGCGTCGGCGTGCGCGGCCGGCGGCGTGTGCCACGTCATGCCTACCGCGGGCAGCGTCACGTTCGGCGCGTACTCGGTCGAGCGCTGCTCTTCCTTGCGCGGCGGCTCCGGCACGTCGACGCGCGGAATCTCGGTCGCCGGCTTCGCGATCGGCGTGAAGTACTTGTCGACCCAGGTGTCGAGCTGCTGCTGTTCGAAATCGCCCGCGACGATGAGGATGGCGTTGTCGGGACGATAGAAGGTCGCGTGGAACGCGCGCACGTCGTCGATGGTCGCGGCGTCGAGCTCCTCGATGCTGCCGATGCCGGGGCGCTTGTACGGATGGGCGGTGAAGGACTGCTGGGCCATGGCGTAGAAGAGTTTTCCGTACGGCGGCGCGAGCACGCGATAGCGGAACTCTTCCTTCACCACGTCGCGCTCGGACTTGAAGCTCGCCTCGTCGACGGTCAGTGAGCCGAGGCGCTCCGCTTCCGCCCAGAGCAGCGTCTCCAGGTAGTTCGACGGGACCACTTCGTAGTACGCCGTCGAGTCATCGAACGTCGTCGCGTTGTTGAACCCGCCCACGTCCTCGGTCAGCCGATCCATCATCTCCGAGGGCATGTTCTTCGTGCTCTTGAACATGATGTGCTCGAAGAGATGCGCGAAGCCGCTGCGCCCCGCGGGATCGTGCTTCGAGCCGACGCGATACCAGACGTGGATGGCCACGGTCGGCGTGGAGCGGTCCTGGACCGAGTAGACCTCGAGACCGTTCGGCAGGACGCGATGCCTGTATGCGATCGGCGGGATCGTCGTTGATGCGGCGTTCGCCGCGGTCGCGGTAGTGGCCGCGGACGCGATCAGCAGCAGCGGAAGGATGAATCGTGCAAGGCGCATGGCGCGCGGATGATAGCGGCTCGCGCCATGCGCCGGACGGGTCGTGTTGGATTTATCGCCGTTTCGCCACACCGCTGCGGACGGCCTCGTCGAACAGTTTTTCCATCCGTCCGAGCGCGACCCGCGAGGCCTCGCGCTGCTTCTCCGCGAGCTCGCGCTGCTCGTCGGCGAGCGGGCGTTGCTGGTCCGCGAGCTCGCGCTGCTGTTCGGCAAGCTCGCTCTGGCGGCGCTGCAACTCGCTGGCGCGGGCGCCTCGTGCGCTGATCTGCTGGGCGCCGAGCGCGGCCTGCCTCGCCCCGAGTGCGGCCTGTTTCTGTCCGAGCGCGGCCTGCTGCTGACCGAGCCGCGCCTGCTCGTTGCCGAGTTGGACCTGCGGCTGCAGCACGCGCTCGATGCGCTGCAACGTGGCCGCGTCGCGAATCACGTAGCCGACACCGTTCCGCTCAAAGTAGGCAAAGTGGCGTCCGAGGCTCTCCGTGTCCGGCGCGTGGCGATTGGTGTGGACGTAGGAGTGATTGCCGTTGCGGACGATGATGTTGTCGAACGTTGCGGCCGAGAGCGGCAGCGCGAGGGCGAGCAGAACGAGGACGAACTTTCTCATGCTGAAAAGTACGCCGGCGGGCGGCGAAGGTTAGTGACGGGCCGCGCGCACGCGCTTTCCGGTGACGAGCCGGACGAAGGCGCGGCGGATGTCGAGCAGACGCAGGCCGGGGATCCGCTCGATGTTGCGTCCGTAGAGGACGGCGGCGCGGCGCGACGGCGCGGCCGCGAGGATCGCCGCCTGCGCCGGCACCTCGGCGCGCTCGCCGCCGCGCACGACATACGTGGACGGCCAATCGCGCAGCAGGAAGAGGAATTCGTGGCCGTCCCATCCGGCGCCGTAGACACCGTGGCCGCTGCGGTCGACGACCGTCTCCGCGCCGCCGGCGCCGGCCCGCACGCGCGTCTCCCCGTGCAGCGTCATGACGTAGACGGCGCCTGCGCCATTCGTCGTCAGCGCCGCGCCGGCGAACGGCGTGCCGTACGGCAGGACCACTTCCCTATCGCCGATCGTGCCGTCCGAGGCGATCCCGGTCGAGATCAAGGCCGTCGTGCGGAACCGGCTGCCGGTCCATTCGGAGGAGAGGACGACGTATTTTGTGCCGGTCCAGACCAGGCCGGCGATGCCTCGTCCCCACGGTCCGCCGATCACGGGCGGCAGCACTTCGATCGGACCGATCGTGCCGTCCGCGCCGATGCGCGCGCCGGTGATGGTGAGCGGATGCTGCAACCAGACCGCGTAGAAATCGCGGCCGTCGCTGGCGATGAACGGCTGAAACGGCAACCCGCTGGCGAGCATGACGCGCGGGCGCAACGGCACGCCCTCCGCGGAGAGCCATTCGACCTCGAGCTTGTTGTCGCGCGTGGCGAGCACGGCGAAAGACGAGCCGTTCCACGCGAAGCGCGCCTCGCTCGCGGCCGGTGCGAAGGCGACGTCCTCGGCCCCGACTGCGCCGATCCGCAGCGCGCCGTCTTCGTTCCAGAGCGTGAAGAGCCGGCCACCGGCCCAGTGCGCGTCATGCGGATCCTGATGCGTGAGTCCCGAGGAGACGAGGCGCGTCGTCGACGGCTGTCCGACCAGGGCACCGCGGACGTCGTGGCCGTCGGACCAGATCACCATCGTGCCGGTTTCGCTGCTGGCGATGGCGGGAGAGTGCTGCACCGAGTCCTCGGCCACGAGACGCTCCGGTGTGCGCACGAACGCCAGCGATGACGTCAGCTCGGCGACCACGAGCCGTTCGCCGGCACTCCAGACCGCGACGTAACGGAAGCCGTTCCACGCCAGCGCGCCGTCCGCCGCGCCGGGCAGTTGGACGCGATCTCGAACGCGTCCGTCGGCGCCGACGGTGACGAGCTCCTGGTCCGCGAGGACCGCGTCGAAGGCGACGTCGATCGTCGATGCCGTTCGCGCCGCTACGACCGGCGTGCTGACGGCGCCTTCATTGGAAACACGCGCCGCGAACGTGTCGCCGCCGGTTGTCCACGCGACCAGAAAGCCCGAGCCACTGTCCGACGCGGCGATCTCTTTCGCGCCGTTGCCGAGGATCGTCTCCTCGCCCACGGCGTGGAAATCGTGGTCGAGGCGGAGCACGCCGGCGTTGCCGTTGGTCTCGACCCACGCGATCAGATAGAGCGTCCCGTTCCACGCAAGGTCGATGCTCTGCAGACTGCGCGGCGCCACGACCTCGCGCTCCACGACCACCTCACCGCCGGTCGTCACCTCGACCGCCTTGCCGCCGTACGGCTTCGACGGATCGCCGCTCCAGAAGACGACCGCGTAGCTGCTGCCGTTCCAGACTACGGCCGGATCCCGGTCGTCGACTTCGCGGGGCTGCAGCGTGATGCCGTTCGCCGCGTCGACGACCTCACCCGTCGCTCGGATGCGCGCGCCGACGACGTCCGAGCCGTACGGTTGGTTCTCCCAGGCCGCGAAAAAATGCTCGCCGTCCGAGGCCAGCGCCGGGCGGAGCTGATCGCCGGGGGCGGAGCGGATCACGTTTGGGGCGACCGGGATTTCGGGAGAGAGAGCCAACTGCGCGGCCAGGATCAGGGGCAGAAACATTGCCCCTGATACGAGCCGCGAAACCGAAACGTCGTGCCCCTATGGAGTGCGGCGGCCCGAGCCGCCGCTTTCCTATTCGGGAGCAACTTGCCGGGACGGGCCGTCTCGCTGTGCCGGTCGCGAATACGAAAGCGGCGGCCAGGCCGCCGCACTCCATATGAGGTTCGCGCCCGCCGCCTACTCGTAGCGCAGCGCTTCGACCGGATTCAGCTCGGCCGCGCGGGCGGCGGGATAGATCCCCGACACCAGTCCGACACTGATCGACACGCCCGTCGACAGGATCAGCGACCAGATCGTGATCACCGTCGGCCAGCCCGCGTAGGCCGCGACGAGGCGCGCCAGCACGATGCCGATGATGATGCCGGCGATGCCGCCGATCAGGCTGATGGCGAACGACTCGATGACGAACTGCGCGCGGATGTCCTTGCGCGTGGCGCCGATGGCGCGGCGTACGCCGATCTCCCGCGTCCGCTCGAGCACCGAGGCCAGCATGATGTTCATGATGCCGATGCCGCCGACCAGCAGGGAGATGCCGGCGATCGAGCCCATGACGATGTTGAAGATGCGTTGCGTCTGGCGGCTCTGCTCGAGCAGCGCCTCCGGCACCACCACCTCGTAATCGTCCGCGCCGCCGTGCAGGCGCTGCAGCAGCGGCTCGATGACCTGCGCGCTGCGGCGCGTCGAGACGCCTTCCTTCACCGTGACCAGCAGTTCGTCGATCGGCGCGTCGAGCGGGTCGCGGTCGAACTTGCGCATGGCCGTACTGACCGGGATCCAGATCTCCTTCGACGTGGCCTGCTGCTGCCCAGCCACCTCGCCGCCGCCGGCGGGGTCCGCGGCCAGCACGCCGATCACTTCCACCCAGACGTCGTTGACCTTGAGCTGCTTGCCGAGCGGGTCGCCGTAGCCGAAGAGGTTGCGGCGCACTTCCTCGCCGATGACGCAGACCTGCGCGTGCTCGTGCTCGTCGCGCGCGTCGAAGAAGCGGCCGGCGGCGAGGCCGACGTTCGCCACGTCCCGATACCGCCACGACACGCCGAGCACTTTCGCCTTCGTCTTCGCGCCGGGGGCCATGATCTTGTACGGCTTCACTTCGATGCGGGGCAGCACGCGCTCGACGTTCGGTACCGCCTCGACGATCGCCTCCGCGTCGCGCAGCGAGACGCCGAGCGATTTCTTGCGCAGCTCCTGGCGATCCTCCGGCTTCACTTCCTTGGCCCGGACGATGACGTTGCGCAGTCCGAGGCGGCCGATGGCGTCCATGGCTTTCTCCTCGGCGCCCGCGCCGATCGACAGCATGGCGATGACCGCGCCGACGCCGAAGATCATGCCCAGCATCGTCAGGCCGGTGCGCATCTTGTGGCGGCCCAGGTTGGCGATCGCCGTCAGGAACGTCTCGCGCTCGACGAGCGAGGAGCGCTGCACGATGGGCGAGGAGCGGTCGTCAGCTTTGTTCATCGCTCACCTCTTCGCTGTCCTCACGTGCCGTCGGATCTTCGAGCGCGATCTCCTCGCCGTTGGCCAGACCCTTCGTCACCACGACCCGGCCCGCGCTCGCGGAGCCGATCGTCACTTCGACGGGCTCGAACTTGTCCGCTTTCTTGCGATAGACGATCTTCTTACCGTTCTTCTCGAAGAGCGCCTGCCGCGGGATGGCGAAGGCATTGGCCTGGTTCTCGACCTCGAGCACCGCACGCACGCGCGCGCCCGGCTTCATCAGCTTCGGGTCGGTGCGGTCCAGCTCCACGGTCACGCCGAAGTACTGCACCGGCTGGCGCGGGATGCGCGGCCGCGCCACTTTGTCGACGGACTTCACCTTGCCGGTGTACTTCACGCGCGAGTCGGACTCGAGAAAAAGCGTCGCCTTCTGATCGGCCGCCAGCCCCGCGGCGTCGGCTTCGAGCACGAACACCTCGGCCTTCATCGAAGTCAGCTCCGGGATCTCGCCGATCGTCTGGCCGCGCCACATCGAGTCGCCGACGCGCGTGATCTCCCCGCGCCAGTTGCGCTGCATCACCAGGATGCCGTCATGCGGCGCCACGACCTGCAGCGCCGTCAACCCTTCCTCGGCCTGCTTGATCTTCAGCCCGGCCTTGCGGTCGTCGATGGCGATCAGGTCTTTCTCAACCGCGGCCAGGCTGCCGCGGATGCCGAGCACTTCCTCGGCGTACTGTTTCTTGTTCGAGGCCAGGTCCTGGTCGACCTCACTCTCGATGCGCGCGTAGCGCGAGAAGATCTCCGCGTCGTCGAAGGTGAAGCGCCGCGCCGCTTCGAGCTCGCCCTGCGCCAGACGCGCGTCGCGGCCGAGGTTCTTGCGCGTCGCGGACGACTCGGCGTTCTCTTTCGTCAGACGGTTGCCGGCGTTCGCGCGGTCTTCGCGTCCGGTCAGGAGCAGGTTCTCGAAATCGGTGGCGTCGAAGCGGACGATCACGTCCCCCTGGCGCAGCAGCGCGCCGTCGTCCGCGATCCACGACACTTTCATCGGCGCGGTGGCGTTCTGCGGCGCCGACACCGGCGTGGCCTTGGTGGCCTTCAGCGTCCCCTCGGCGGTCACACGCCGCGTGAAGGCCTTCGCCTCGACCCTGAATGTGGCCACGTCGTCCGACGGCTTGCCGCACGCGCACAGCAACATCAACGCTGCCAGCGCCCGCCTCACGACTTCTCCTCGTCTTCCTTCTCTTTCGAGACGAGCACGCGGTCGCCGGCGGCGAGGCCTTTGACCACTTCCACGAACTTGTCGTTCTCGCGGCCGAGGCGGACCGGGACCATGTCCACCTCCAGCGAGTCGCGGCGATGGACGTACGGACCGTCGCTGGAGACGAACACCGCCTCGCGCGGGATCAGGATGGCGTTCTTCACGCGTCCCAGCTCGATGGTGCCCTGGAAGCGCATGCCCGGACGCATCTTCGCGGCGTCGGTCCGATCGAGGGCGATGTCGACGCGCAGCACTTTGATCGGGTCCTGCGTGTTGCGCTTGCGCTGGACGGTGCGCGCCACCATCGTGATCGTGCCGCCCAGTTCGTCGTCCGGGTACGCATCGAGCCGCAGCGCGACGCGCTGGCCGACCGCCACGCGTCCCGCGTCCGCTTCATCGACTTCCCCCTCGGCCTTCATCCGCGTCAGATCGGGGATCTCGACGACCCGCTCCCCTTTCCAGCAACTGTCGCCGACTTTCTTCTTGTCGTTGCGCGTGGTGATGTAGACCACCGTGCCGTCGCGCGGCGCCGTGCGCATCATCTGGCGGATCGAGTCCTGGGTGCGGGCCACGACGTCCGAGGCGTCCTGCAGCTTGCTCTCGAGCAGGCCGATGCGCGCGCGGGCGGCGGATTCGAGCGATTCGAGCCGTGCGCGCGCGGAGGCGGTCTCGCGGCGGGCGATGGTGTGCTCGATCTCGGCCGTCTTGCGCTCGTTGATGCCGAGGATGTCCGCCGGCGCCTCGAGCTTGAGTGAGGACTTGCGCAAACGCGCCTCGGCCTCGGCGAGCTTCAGCCGTTCGTCCTTCGAGCGGAGGGAGAGGTCGGCGCGTTCTTTCTCGATCTGCTTGCGGGCCTGATCGGCTTCCGCGGTTTTCTCGTCGAGGCGGCGTTGCAGCTCGCTCGTGTCGAAGCCGAGGACGGGCTGCCCCTGCTTCACTTCCGCGCCTTCCGGCGCGAGCATCGAGATCTTGAACTCCCAGACGTCGGAGAGCTGCGGCGGGCCGAGTTGCTCGGAGGAGAGCGAGGCCAGCGCACCGGTCACTTCGAAGCCGGTGACGAGATCGCCTCGCGACGCGCGTACCCACTCGCCCTGCCGGTCGGCCGCGAGCTTGTTGCGGAACGCCCAGCCGCCGAAGAGAAAGAGCGCCACGATCGCGAGAGGAATGAGGATACGCAGACGTTTAGACATGCCCCACCTCCACCACCGGCGCCAGTCTCGCGCCTTCCTCCAGGCCGCCCGTGACGATGCAGTCCTGCGCGTTGCAGGGGCCGAGGTTCACTTCCTTCATCTCGCCGCCGCTCAGCCGCGCGAGCGGCTTGTCGCCGGAGAAATCGATGGCCGCGCGCGGCGCGAGCAGCACCGCGGGACGGGAGTCGCGGCGCACCGTCACGCGTGCGGAGAGTCCGGGACGCATGCGCTCCTGGTCGACGCGGTCGAGCGCGACCAGCACAGAGAAGTGGCGGCGCAGCGACTGGCGGCGGCTTTCCTGCGCGACCGCGGAGATCGACGCGATCGTTCCTTTGTATTGCAGGTCGGGGAAGCCGTCGATGGTGACCGTGGCCGGCATTCCGACGGCGATCTTGCCGTCGTCGACGTCGGCCAGCAGCGCGGCCACGCGCATCGAGTCGAGCTCCGGCATCGTGGCGATCGGAAAGCCGACGAAGACCGTGTCGCCCGTCTGCAGCTTGCGCGCTTCCCAGGGGAGATCGCGCAGCACCACCGTCCCGCCGCGTGGCGCGCGCAGCACCAGCGCGGTGATCGCGCCCTCGGCGACCGCAATCGCGCGCCGCGTCTTCTCGATGTTGAGCAGCAGATTCTCCCGCTCGGCCGCGATGGCCGTCCGCCGCGCGCGCAGCGAGTCGACTGCTTTCTCATGCTCCGTCGTCGTGCGGCGCAGCAGGTTCTGCTTCTCCTCGAACGAACGTCCGGAGAGCAGTTCCTTCGGCACCTTGGCGTCGAGAATGGCTTTCTCGAGCTCCGCCTTTTTCTTCTGGACGTCGAGCTCTTTCTGCTCGAGGTCGGCCGCCCACTCCGACTCGCGCTGCTGCAGTTCCTGCGTGGCCTGCATCGCGCTCTGGCGTTTCTGGTCGAGATCGGAAGTCAGCGCGCTGTTGTCGAGCTCCGCGACCGGATCGTCCGCCTTCACGATCGCGCCGTCCTCGGCCAGCCACTTGATGGCCGTCTGCCAGTTCGGCAGCGGCGGCACGGAGAGCACCTCGCCTCGCGCCGCCTCGAGCTCGCCTGCCAGCACCACGTCGCTGACGAACGCTCCTCGCCGCACCTGCAACTGCTGCTCGGGTTTGTCGTCCGAGTAGCCGGAAGTGCAACCGCTGAGCGCAACCATCGCTATCGCGCAACCAATTGTCCGGATCATTTGTCCCGCTTTTCTGACGATTGTACGTGTGCGAGGTTCCGGGGATAGGAGCGATACAATTTCGTCACTTTGGCAGCAGAGGTCCTTGCGCTCCCCCACGACCCCCGATTCGTCCTGCTCCAGGCGCCCGCGCCGGACGACGATTTCGCACGCGACGTCCGCGCCGGCCTCGGCGCGGCGGAGAAATCGCTGCCGCCTCGCTGGTTCTACGACGAGCTCGGCTCGGCGCTCTTCGACACGATCTGCTTCCTCCCCGAGTACTACGTGATGCGGGCGGAGGCGGAGGTACTGACGACTTTCCGCACGGAGATCGTCGCGTCGTTCGGTCCGCAGGTGCGGCTCGTGGAGCTGGGCAGCGGCGCCGCGCGCAAGACGCGCATCCTGCTCGACCCGCTGCTGGCGCAGCAGACCGAGGTCGAGTACGTGCCGGTCGACGTCGACGCGGCCATGCTCGAGCGCAGCGGACGCGATCTGCTGCGCGACTACGCGAACCTGCGTGTCACCGCAGTCGCCGCCGACTTCAGCCGCCCCTCGGTGCCGCTCTCGCTGCTGCCCCGCTCCCGCGCGCGCACGATCGTGCTCTTCCTCGGCTCGACGATCGGCAACCTCGATCCCGACGCCGCCGTGGCCATGCTGCGCGATCTCCGCAACGCGCTCGCTCCCGGCGACGCGCTGCTCCTCGGCGCCGACCTGCGCAAGGACCGCTCGATCCTCGAGCCGGCGTACAACGATCCGCTGGGCGTCACCGCGGCCTTCAACCTCAACCTGCTCGGACGCATCAACCGCGAGCTGGGCGGGCACTTCGACCTGAGCGAGTTCCGCCACTTCGCCATCTACGACCAGGCGCGCGGACGCGTCGACATGTATCTCGCCAGCCGCGGCGAGCAGCGCGTGCGCATCGACGCGCTCGACCTCGAGATCGAATTGGCCGAGGGTGAGGTCATCCACACCGAGAGCTCGTACAAGCACGACGACGCCACGCTCGCGGCGCTGGCGCAGGCGTCGGGCTTCCGCATCGAGCAGACCTGGACCGACGGACAGCGCCGCTTCGCCGACGTGCTGCTGATCGCCCAATCCAAATCCTGAGCGAAGCGAAGGATCAACGGAGCCCTCGCGTTGCATGGCCCACTTTGCGAGGGGGCTCCATCGACGCTTCGCTACGTTCAGCGTCGGGATGACGACCTACCCGCTGTAGATCGACACCGCGACGCGCGTGCGTTTGCGCGTGCGCAGAATACGTTCGCGGCGCGTCCGATCGACGCCGCGCGAGGGCGTGCGGTGCACGATCGAGCACCGCCCGCGCGGCCCGGCGCGAAGCTGCGCACGTTCGATTGCGCATCGCTGCTGCGCACGAAAAGTCGCGTGTTTCTGCGCACAGTAGTTCCTTACGTGCGCAGACACGCATAGGTGTCCAATTCTGAACAGACGCAGCACCAAGCGGTACGTAGATTCGCTGCGCTCACAGCCCATGCCCACCAATGACGGTCGCGCCCCGATGCTCGTTCCGTCCCTTCGCGAGGTCTTCGATCGCGCTTCGGGCGCAGACACGCGTCGCGTGGATGCGCAGGAGACGATCTATGCGAGCGGCGAAGCGGACGAGTTCCTCTACCTGATCGAATCGGGGCAGGTGAAGGTGTCGATGGCCTCGGCCGGCGGCAAGGATTGTCTGATCGCCGTCTACCGCACGGGCGACCTGTTCGGCGAGTCCTGCTTCGCCGGCGCGGCCAAACGATTCGAGACGGCGACAGCGATGCAGCCGACGGTCGTCCGCCGCGTCTCGCGCCGCGACTTCGTGGCCGAGGTGGAGAAGGCGAAGGCCGCGGAGGCGATCATGCAGCACCTGGCCACACGCATGGTGGAGCGGCAGTGGGCGGTGTTCGACCTCGTCACCCTCGCCTCCGAGCGGCGGCTGGCGAAGGTGCTGCTCGACGTCGCGGAGAAGCTCGGCGTGCCGGAAGGTCCGTACCTCCGCCTCGACCAGAAGATCTCGCACGAGGAGCTCTCGCAGATGGTTGGCACCACCCGCCCCCGCATCACCGCCTTCATGCAGAAGTTCCGCACCCTCGGCATCATCGAGACCGCCGGCCGCGCCATCAGCGTGCACAAACAGAGAACGCGCGAGTACATCGACGCGGATTAGGCGTCGCGTGAACGGCGCTGACTTTGCGCGAGCGAAAACCCCTCATCCGCCTTCGGCACCTTCTCCCCTCACGAGGGGAGAAGGGCGACAAAGGGAGCGTTTTGTGAGAGCCATGTCTGTGGCCATTGAGCGTCTCGCGAGAGCCGTGTTTGTTGCCCCTCGCCCCGCGCAGAGCGGGGAGAGGGTGCCCGAAGGGCGGGTGAGGGGTCGTGCAAGTTGCGCTGAGATATCGCTCCTGGGATTCGTCCCCATTGCGAAAAAACCCACTCCCCGTCCAATCCGGGACCGCGCTCCCGGCGCCACCTCTCTATACTTCCGTCTCGCAGCGCTTCTTGCTTCGGAGACTGCCACCAACCCTCCCACCACATGAATGACCACGCGTCGCCGGCCACTCGGTTGCACGACGTGGTGGTCGTCCATGACCAGACTCACCAGCAGTGGCGCGCGGCCGGCGGAGAGATCCGCCGCGGCCGCATCGTCGTGCTTTGCGGCCGCACCCATCCGCCCGAGGGGTTCTTCGACTTGGCCGCGGCCACGTACAGCATCCAGGCGGCCGACGGCGCCGACCGCGCCCGCCGCTTTCCCAACGTCGTCCTCGCTCTCGGCGAGTCCCGTCCGCCAAAGGAATACGTCTTCGACTGAGGCGTTCTAGACGCCAGCGCGCCTCCCGAGTATCATCGCGCTCCCGTGCCGGGGTAGCTCAGTTGGTTAGAGCACCAGATTGTGGATCTGGGGGTCGTGGGTTCGAGCCCCACCCCTGGTACCAACCCTCCCTTCGGGATTGAGAATTGAGGATTGAGGATTGAGGATGCGTGGCCGCACACGTCATCCTCAATCCTCAA
>DASVSV010000391.1:0-7076 GCA_036387915.1 Thermoanaerobaculia bacterium | reverse complement strand
CGCCGGTCGCACCGGCCCGCCGGAGGCCCCTCGTGATCCCCGGTCAGTGGCGCGCTGCGCGGCGGCGGGTGGGCGGTGGTGGGGCGGGCGTGTCGTAGAGGCGGTAGACGATTTTCGCGGAGCTGTTGTGTGGCGGCTCCGCGATCAACCGTCGGTACACCAGCACCGCGCGGGTGCCGTTGGAGGCGACGACGGGATCGGACACCGCGGTTTCGGAGGCGATCTCCGGCAGGTGCTGGATGCGGAGCTCGGCGTCCAGTGCGACGGCGCGGATGTCGGGATTCGAGGAGTGCTGCTGCTCGATCTCGCCGGAGACCACGTGCCACAAGCCGTTGATGAACGCCGCGTCAGCGACGGATGTCAGCGGGATCGGGGTGCGGGTTCCATTCATTCGTTGCGCGAAGGCGCGTCCACGGGCCTCCCACGCGATGAGGAACTCGGAGCCGTTCCATGCGACCTGCGGTGCGGAGACGTGCGCGTTGTCTTGGAGCGGCTCGAGTACGACCGGCTCGTGCACCGTGCCGCCGGCGGTCACACGTGCGACCGATGACGCGGTGGCGATGGGGGAGTGGTGTCCGAACCAGCGGTAGGTCTGCCAGCCGACGAGGAACTCGCCATGGCCCGCGGCGACGTCGGGGTGGAAGTGGTCCCATGCGTCGCGCGAGATCAGCAGCGGGACGAAGTCGAGCAGGACGCCGGAGCGGTTCATGCGTGCGCCGAACACCTCCCGTCCCGGACCGTGCGTCGACGTGCGCGTGCCGTAGCCGACCCACGTGATGAGCGTCGTGTCGCCGGTGTGAGCAATCGCGGGCGTGTCGCCCCAGGCGTTGTGTACGACGACCGGAACGGAATCGATCGGAACGCCATCGGCACCGACGCGCAACGCGACGATGCGACCGAGCTTCTCGCCGGCCGGCTCGCACCAGACCACGACGAAGTGCTCGCCGTTGAAGGTGACGGCGGGGAACACGCTCGTCACACCCTCAGCCGAAAGCCGCAGCGGCGGATCGTCGACGACGGTGCCGTCGGGCAGGAGTCGAGTGGCGAGTATGGAGTTGTCTTCCTGCCAGACCACGAGGTCGACTTCGTCGCCCAATGCGACGGCGGGACGGCGCTGCTCCGGCGTGCCGATGGACAGCAGAATCGACTCCGAGAGCGGCGCGGCGTTCGTGAGCCGCAGCCAGCGCCCGAAGATGCGCGGCGAAGTGTTCGGGTCGTAGAACGTCGAGAGTCCGAGGAGGGAGCGGCCGTCGGTCACGAACATACCGTCGACCAAGGATGGTGACGGCGCGCTGGCGGTGCGCGTGGCGTGGTCGACGCGGACGAACGCGCCGTCGTAGAAGAGCAGCGATCCTCCGTCACGTCCGATGACGGTCCGCAGCCGCAGATGTTCCGGCGCGACCGGGAACAGCTCGGAGCGCGCGGTCAGGCTCGGGGACACGAGCACGGCGCGCGTGCCGAGGACGACGAGGTAGTCGGTTCCGTCGAACGCCGCGGCCCTGTTGTCGATGACATCGGGAGCGGCGTCGATGCGCAACTCGCCGGCGAGTCCCTGCATGGTGAGGCGGCGCAAGACGACGGAGTGGAACGAGTCGGGCCGGATGACGAGAAAGCCATTGGGATCGGCGGCGAATGCGGGAGCGAGGGTCGGGCCGAGGTCGATCCAGCCGGCCGCTGGTGCTCCGTGCGAATCGAGCAGGCGCATGCGAGTGCTGTCGGACCCGCTGTTGCGAACGGCGACGAGCGCATGCGTGTCATTCGCGATCACGTCCGTGATCCCGTCCCGCGCCTCGGCCGGTCCGAGATTGCTCCGCGACACGATCGCGCCCGTTTCCGCGAGGCGGCCACTGAAGACCGCACCGTCCTCGATCCAGACCACGACGTAGTCCGTTCCCACCGCGGCGAGCCGCGGCGCGCCGACGACATCGAGACGCATGGGCGTGCTCTCGACGCGCGGCGCGAGCGGAGCGAGCCGCGTCACGTAATACGAGTCGCGGTTGTGCCAGGCGACGGCGAAATCGCGTCCGTTCGCGGCCGCGCTGGTGACGAACGGATCGCCGCCGGCCGGTGCGGGACGCGGAGTCGTCAGCAGTCGTTCCGCGCCGGGAACGCGCGTGGCGGCGAAGGAAGAGAGCGAGAAGAGGAGGGCAGCGAGGACAACCGGAAGGGAGCGAAGCATGGGCGTTGTTGTCGATACGGACTACGGCGTGCGAGCGTCCAGCGTACGGCTGAGCCAGACCGGTCCTGTATACTCGCGCCGGGTCGTAGTGTAGTTATCTCAAGTCGTCGAGGGGGAGCGCGTGATGGGTGCGATTCGTGGGATCGCCGCGGTGTTGTTGATGTTCGTCGCCGCGGTCGGGTCAGCGCAGGATTGTGTCACCGAAGGACGCGTGATCTCCACGCGCGTCTCCAGTCCGAATCTCGTCAACGGGCCCATCGCCTGGAGCGGCAGCGTGCTCGGCCTGGCCAAGACGCAGGAAGGGCTCTCCGGCGCGCTCTGGTTCGCGACGTACGACGGTTCGCTGAACCAGCTCACGGCCGACCGCCTCATCGCCAGCGACGCGCGCGCGATCATCGCCACCGCCTGGACCGGCGAAGAGTTCGGCGTCATCTTCCGCACTCAGAACCAGACCTTGAAACTGCAGCGCCTGACCTCGGGCGGCGAGCCGATCGGCGCCCCGGTGCTGATCACTCCTTCGAAGACGGTCTACGTTGCCGATGAGATCGACGCTGTCTGGAGCAACGCGCTCGACGCGTACGTTGTCGCACGAGCCATCTCGACGGGCCGCGACGAAGGTCTCTGGATCACGATTCTCGAACAGGACGGCACGCAGCGCAGCGACAACAAGGCGCCGGTCAACCTCACGCAGCAGTCGGAGCTCGACCTCACCGTCAGCGACACCGGCGTCATCGGCGCATTCTTCATCAACGTCAACGGCTCGCTGGCTTTCGCCCGCGCCGAGCCGGGCGGGATCATCAGTGTCCGCAGCCTCGGCCTGACCGGCACGGACATCGAAGCCGCCGCCCACGGCAGCCTGTTCGTGGTCACGCGCATGGTCCCCAACGTGGACGGCGACGGCACGATCCGCTGGTTCGTCGTCGACAGCGCGGCGCAGTTCGTCCGCCAGGACGCGTTGCTCATCTCGCCCGAAGGCGACGACGTCATTCCCCTCGGGCTGCTCTCGACGGGCGACGAGCTGGCGCTGACGTACGCCGCCGTGGCGCGCCGCGACCAGCCGTTCGACCATACGTACCGCCTCCGCCGTTTCGCCATCGACGGCACGTTCATCGGCGACACCGACTTTTCGGCGTCGAGCTCGAGCCAGGCCCGCGCGGTCACGGAGCACCCGATCGTCTGGACCGGCACTTCGTACCTCAGCGCGCCGGTGCGCGAAAGCAGCGATCGCCTGAACTCGTTCCTGCTGCGCTACTGCCCGCTGCGCGCGGAGATCGTCTCGCCATCACGCCGCGTGTTCGTCGGGCAGACGGTCACGTTCAGCGCGGTCGCCAGCGGCGGCGTGCCGGTGTACACGTATTCGTGGGTGTTCCCGAGCGAGATCGGCCCGAAGACCGGGCAGTCGCTCGATCGCCAGTTCAACCGCACGGGCACGTACACGGTGACGCTCACCGTCACGGACTTTGCCGGCACGCAGGTGACCCGCGCGATCGAGATCGAGGTCGTCGTGGAAACGCGCAAAACGCGCGCGGTGCGGCGGCACTAGGCCGCCCGCTTTCGTTGCGCCCGTTGCGAAGGGAACGACCGGGGGCCTCCGGCGGGCCGGTACGACCGGCGGCGCTTGTTGCTCCGCTGAGGCCCGCTCTCGCCACGAACATGTTTGGTTCCGAAGTGGGCAAGTAGCGGAGCAACAAGCGCCGCCGGTCGCACCGGCCCGCCGGAGGCCCATCGTCGTCCCCTCTCGTCGGCGCAGTGAAAGCGTGCGGCGAGCGTTCAGCCGCGGACGAAGGCGAGGAACTCGTCGGCCGGGACGGGGGGCGTGATCAGGTAGCCCTGCATCTGATCGCAGTCGTGCTTGCGGAGGAAATTCGCCTGCTCGGTGAACTCCACTCCTTCCGCGATGACGTTCAGCCGCAGGCTGTGCGCCATGGCGATGATGGCCGTGACGATCGCGGCGGCGTCGGGATCCGAGGTCGTGTCCTGCACGAATGACTGGTCGATCTTCAGCGTGTCGACCGGGAAGCGCTTCAGGTAACTGAGCGAGGAGTGGCCGGTGCCGAAGTCATCGAGCGAGATGCGCAGGCCGAGCTTCTTGAGCTCGTACAGCACGCGGATGCTCGTCTCCGGATTCACCATCGCGCCGCTCTCGGTGATCTCCAGCTCCAGCATGCGCGCCGGGAGCCCCGTGTCGTGCAGCACTGCACGGACGGTGTCGACGAGATCGCTCTGCTGCAGTTGCGTGACCGACAGATTCACCGCCAGCGTGAGCGTGTTGAATCCCGCGTCGTGCCACTCCCTGGCCTGCTTGCAGGCCTGGCGCAGCGCCCACGCGCCGAGGGAGACCATGCCGCCCGTGCTCTCCGCGATCGGGATGAACGTCGCCGGCGGGATGTTGCCCATCTGCGGATGGTTCCAGCGCAGCAGCGCCTCCATGCCGGTGATGCGCTCGCTGCGCAGGTCGAAGATGGGCTGGTAGTGCACGCGCAGCTCGTCGTTCGGCAGGGCCTTGCGCAGGCCATGCTCGACGGCGATGCGCTGCAGCGCCTTCGCGTTGACGTGCGCGTTGAAGAGCTGGCAGTTGTCGCGGCCGACTTCCTTCGCCTGGTACATGGCCGTGTCGGCGTTCTTGATCAGCGTCTCCGCGTCCGACCCATCCTCGGGGTAGACGCTGATGCCGATGCTGGTGGTGATGAAGAACTCGCGTCCTTCGATATGGAAGGGATAGCGAACGGCCTCGATGATCTTGCTGGCCACGGGCGCCACGTCCTGCGAGCGGTTGAGGCGCGGCAGGAGGATGGTGAACTCGTCGCCGCCGAGGCGGGCCACGGTGTCGCTCTCGCGAACGCACGCGGCGATGCGCGCGGCCACGGCCTGCAGGAGCTGGTCGCCGATATTGTGTCCGAGGGAGTCGTTGATGACCTTGAAGCGATCGAGGTCGAGGAACAGTACGGCCAGGCTCGTGCCCTCGCGTTGCGCGTGCGAGAGCGCGACCGACAGCCGGTCCTTGAACAGCAGGCGGTTCGGCAGGTTGGTCAGCGCATCGTGGTACGCGAGGTGTTTGATCTGCTCCTCGGCATAGGTGCGCTCGGTGATGTCGCGCACGACGCAGACCGTGCTGCCGTCGATGCCGAGGGAGGTGAGGGAGATCTCCTGCGGAAAGTTGACGCCGTCGGTGCGGAGGCCGGTGGCCTCGCCGCGCCACCGCCCGCGCTGATGCACGAGCGGCACGATGGAGGTGATGATGCGGATCTGCTCGTGCGGCTCGTAGAGATCGCACAGCGAGCGGCCGATCATCGCCTGCGGCGCCGGATAGCCGAACAGCTTGGCCAGCGAGTCGTTGGCGTAGGTGAACTCCAGGCGCTCGTTGATGATGCCGATCCCGTCCATCGACGCGGTCATGGCCGCGGACTGCTTGCGCAGCATCTCCTCGGCCTTGCGGCGCTCGCTGATGTCGGTGCCGACGTAAACGTGTCCGGTCAGCGCGCCGTCTTCGCCGCGCAGCGTGGTCACCGAAACGGCCACGGTCAGCGGCTCGCCGTTCTTGCGCACGTACGTCCATTCGTGCTCGCCCGCTTCCTGCGCTTCGTCGATGGCGTCGTGGACCATGTCCGAGAGCGAGTGGCGTCCGACCATCTCCGCGGCGCCGTAGCCGAGCATCCGCTCCGCGCCGGCGTTGAAGACGGTGATCGTGCCGTTCGCGTCGGTGGCGATGATGGAGACGCGCGTGGCCGCGTCGAGCACGGCCTTGCGCTGCGCGTTGGCCGCGGAGACGGACTCCTCGGCGCGCTTGCGCTCCGTCACGTCGTACACGAAGCCTTCGAAATACATCGTGCCGTGCGAGGAGCGGATGCCGTGGGCGTTGAGCTGCACCCAGATCAGCGTCCCGTCCTTGCGCTTCCACTGCAACTCCACGTTGTTCGCGTAGCCGAACGGCTCGAAGCGGCGGATCAGCTCCTCGCGCTGCGACGGGTTGGCGTAGACCTCACGCTCGAGGTTCTTCGTCAGCAGGTCGTCGACGCTGTCGTAGCCGAGCATGCGCGCGAGCGTCAGGTTGGCCGTGACGATGATGCCGTCGCGCGTCGACTGGTAAATGCCGACCGGCGCGTAGTCGAAGATGATCCGGTACTTTTCCTCGGAGCGCTGCAGGGCCTGCTCGGCGCGGCGCCGCTCGGTCACGTCGTGAATGATGGAGTAGAGGAGCTTCCGTTCGCCGCCGGCGTCGATGGGGCCGGAGTGCACTTCCACGTCGCGGATCTCGCCGCTGGCGAGCATGTGCCGGAAGTGAAAGTGCGACGCTTCCTGCGCGCGGGCGCGGGCCAGTTCCGGGCGGATCTGGTCTTCGCCGCGCACGTTGATGTCCCAGATGCGCATGGCCCGGATCTCGTCGCGCGTGTAGCCGTAGTAATCGCAGGCGGCGGTGTTCGCGTCGACGATCGCGCCCGTGTCGGGATCGAGCAGGAGCTGCACGGCGCGCGTGTTCTCGAACATCTGCCGGTAGCGCCGCTCGCTCGCGCGAAACGCGTCGTCCTTGCGCTTCTGCTCGACCGCGGCCGCGACGTGCTGCGCGACGAAGACCAGGATTTCCTTGTCTTTCTCCGTGTAGCGCGTCGACTCGGCGTACGACTGGATGACGATCGCGCCCCAGGTCGTGTCGCCGCTGCGCAGCGGCGCGCCGAGCCAGTCGATGCTGGCCGCGCCGATCGGCTCGACGTCACCCGTCGCGACGAGCTGGTCGAAGACTTCCGGCGTCGCCAGCAGCGGCTCTCCGGTGCGGATCACGTGCGCGGTCAGGCCGCCGCCGCTGTTCACGACCGGCGGCGTGGGATCGAGCTCGTCGACGAAGTAGGGGAAGGCGAGCTCGCTCACGCCGGGATCGCGCGTGGCGATGTAGAAGTTCTTG
>DASVSV010000390.1:0-6475 GCA_036387915.1 Thermoanaerobaculia bacterium | reverse complement strand
CTGAGCGCCGCGCACCCCTCCGCCGCGTTCTGGCCGCGCCTCGTCCCGTTGCTTCATTGACCATCGGCCGCCCCGGACACCCTTTAGCGGCGTGCCGCAGGGACAAGTGTGTCCGAAGGATCATTTGTGCACAGCTTGTGTGCAGCTCGCCGCCAGAACGGCAAGTCTTGCAATCCTTTTCCGCAGCTTGGCTCGTCCCAGTGCCATTGACTTAGCCAAGACCAGCCGCTCGTCGCACGTTCCTGCGGCTTCATGAATGATCCGGGCTAGCTTTGCGTGTGAAGCTGACACGGTCCGGCTTCGGCCCCGCCGGCCGCGCCGGCTGCTTCATTCGAAGTACGATCGGCGTCACGGCGGTTGCAATTTCGCCAATCGTGGCTCCGCAACCCCTCGGCGGCAACCGCCGTGCCGCTGCGGCACCGGCCATGTAGTCTTACACCAAGGACGTTGGGCGGACGCAAAGTTCGCTATCCCGGTGCTACGGCCGGCAGGGTGCCGGCCCCACATTGCGAACATCTGATGATCGTGTGATGTGGTGCCGGATGCGGAAAGTGTCATCGAATCATGGCACCATCAACGTCGCTTCCGGTCGCGAGCAGCCCCGATCAAATGCTCGGCGAGCAGATTCAAAATGCTTGCGGAGCAGATTCAAATGCTCCCGCGGGTAATCTCAAATGCTCGCCGGTCGTTCCGATAGCGTCGGCGGTGTTGTTGGAAGCCACGCGGAGGTTGTCCGAATACCCTGCAAGGGCTTCCAATGACCGGTTTCGTCCTCCGGAGAGCACAAGAGGTGCTTGTGAATAGCGTCCGTGGTGCTTTCGGAAGCGCCGGTCACGTTTCTGTTTCTGCTCCGGGAGCATCTGGATCTGCGTCGGAGCATTTGAATCTGCTCCGCGAGCATTTGAGTAAGCGACGCAAAGCATTTGACCAGACAACGCGGAGCATTTGACTAAGCAATGGAAGTTGCGCCGGCCATTTGACTAAGCGACGGCGACGCTGTTGGAAGCAACGGTGCGGTCAGCATCTAAAATGCCGGGGCGATGACGCCCGAGAAGCTCATGCGACGCGCTGGCGAGTTGGCCGAAGCCGGTCAATACAAGGACGCGTGGCGTGCGATCGAGCCGTTGACGGGCGATGTCGCGTCTGACGTCGAGCTGGCCCGGCTCTGGGCGGCGCTCGCTGTTTTCTCTCCTGAGCCGGATGATCGGATGGCGGCGGCGGCCGCGGAGATCATTTCCCGGTACCCCCGTGATCGGGCGCTGGTCGCGGTTGCGGCGGGCATTCTGGTGATGGTGGCGGAGACGCGTCCGTTTGACGAGGCGCCGCTGGCGAATGGGCCGGCCCGGATTGCTGCCGATACGCTGGGGGGACTGATCGCGGGGTTGTCTCCGGCGGAGCGCGAAGACCCGGGTATCGCTGCTGATCTTTACAGCGAGCTGGCGATGGCGTTGCGGCTGACCGGCTGTCATGACGACGAAGCGGCGCTCGAGGCGATGAATCACGCGCTGCGGCTCGGTCCGGAGAATGGCTCGTCGTGGTTCCGGCTCGGACTCCTGCACAAATGGCGTGGCCGCTGGCGCGAAGGAATCGAGGCGAACCGGCGTGCACGCGAGCTCGGTGAGACCGAGGGCGTGCTCTGGAATCTCGCGATCTGTGCGATGGGTGCCGGCGATCACGCGCTCGCCGCCGGCGTGATGAAAGAGCTCGGGATGAAAGGCACCGTCGGCCAGGACGGCATCTTCACCGGCGGTTTCGACGGAGCACAAGTGCGCGTATCGACCCTCGGCGAAGGCGTCGATCCCGCTGCGCACGTCGTGGGGCGCGAGCCGGTATTCGAGAATCTCTGGATCCAGCGCCTCAGCTACGTGCATGGCAAGATCGTCAATGCGAGCATTTATGACTTGCCGGTCGACTACGGAGACATCGTGCTGTTCGACGGTGACCCGGTTGACTGGCGCGACGACGGCACGACGCGCACTCCGCGATTTCCTCTGCTGCAGAAAATCCGCTCAGGCGCATACCGGCGCTACTGGTTTCTCGCCAGACAACCGCGCCGCGGCTTCTTCGCCGATCTGGACGAGGTACTGCCGGAAGAAACGTTCTTCTATGTCCATGACGAGCAGGTGAACATGCTTTGCGACGACTGTGGGCGAGGCGGAAAAATCGTGCACGACCATTCCAGGGGCGGGTCGTTGCTGGTCCGCGGCAAGTTCGTCGTGCCCGAACATCTCCTCGATTCGAATCTCATTGAACAGTTCGAGAGCCTGACCGGCGACGGCGCATTGATCGCCATTCCACGGTTGTTCCACGATCTCGGCGATTCAGCACGCGCCGAACGCGACGAGGAGCGCTGGCGCGTCATCGAGGAAGCACGCGAGGAGGCGAAGCGTCAGATCGTCTGCGACGTGCACGGCGCCTCGGCTCCGGCATACGTCTGCCAACATCTCGTCACCGGCAAAGGCCTCGGCTTTTTCGCTGCCGCTGACATCGAGAATGCCCGGCCGGACGCCTGGTGCTCCGCATGCGAAACGACTCGCATCTCCGAAGGAGGGGAGTGGAACGACCGGTCGGAAGAATTCGCGGGGATCACCGTCATCTGCGCGTTCTGCTATGACCGTGCGCGGGAGAGAAACGAGAGCAGGCCGAGGAAGAAGAGTCGGCTGTTGTTCTGGAAGAAGTGAACGTCCGGATTCGCCAGTGGGCTCGCTCTCGCCGAGGGCCACGACCCGACGCGGAACGCGAAAACGTAGGGCGTGGCTTCAGCCCGCCAGCCTCCCCGGGGCGGGCGGGCGGAAGCCACGCCCAACGTTTGGCACGTTCCGCTCGGGACGGCAACGTCCGCGTCTACGCGCGAACTCGGGATGTCCACGCGACGCCGTCTACCGGCGCGGAAACCACCGGATCAACTCACGCATGCACGCACCCATAGATGCTGACCCCACACGGAGGGAAACGCCGCGGACGCGGATCGCGTGTTGACCGCACTGGGTACGGAGCGCGCATACGTTGTTCTCGGAATGCGAGGACGGATGAAGACGACCTTACTTGTGGCGCTGGGGCTGAGCCTGATCGTCGCGGCCGCGCAGAACGCTGGTGCGCAAACGATTTGGCAGCCGGCTGGCGTCCACGAGCAGATCGTGCTCTGGCCTGACGGCCCTCCCGATCCACGCCCTGGCGTCGGCGTCGAGGGTCTTCACTACGCGCTGAAGAATAGCGAGACCAGGGAGAAGAAGCTGGTCGGTGGCAAGCCGTACATGTACATCGAGAACGTCACCCGGCCGACGGTCACGATCTATCCTCCGCCGAAGACAACCGCCGCGACACCGGCGGTCATCGTCTATCCGGGCGGCGGGTTCAACGTCCTGGCCATTGACATCGAGGGGACGGAAATCTGCGAGTGGCTAATCTCGAACGGGATCGCATGCGCATTACTGAAGTACCGCGTTCCCTGCGAGCATCAAGGTCCCTACCGCGAGTGCCCATCGGCGCACGTGGACGCTCAGCGGGCGATGAGCATCGTGCGCTCGCGCGCGGCGGAGTGGCGCATCGACCCGAACAGGATCGGCGTGATCGGTTTCTCAGCCGGCGCGCACATGGCCATCGTGGCCAGCACGCGCTTCGATCGCCTCTATCCAGCCGTCGATGACGCGGACAAGACGAGCTCGAGGCCGGACTTTGCGCTCGTGCTCTATCCGGGACGCGTGGCTTCCAAACGGGGAAACTTCGCACCCAATCCCGACATTCACGTGACTGACCGTACGTCGCCTACGTTCCTCGTTCACGCGTACGACGATCCCATGAACCCGGTGGAGAACTCGCTCGCCTACGCCGCGGCGCTGCGCAAAGCCGGAGTCTCCTCGGAGATCCACATCTTCGCGAACGGCGGCCATGCGTTCGGCTTGCGCCGCATCGCCTCGACCGCAACCGCGTGGGCCCCGCTCGCCGAAGCGTGGCTGAAAGCAATCGGAGTGAGCGGACAGTAGCGCTCCACTCTTCGTCTACGGCGAACGGTCCGCGCCGGGGCAGCGGAATGCCGTCCTTACACGTGCTAGATCTGTAAGAAGGTTCTTCGATGGCACGTTCGACGATCACCAGCAAGCGACAGACGACCGTTCCGAAAGAAGTCTGCGACGCGCTGGACGTGGGGCCGGGCGATCAGATCACGTGGGAAGTCAACGGCGGCCGGGTCGCCGTCACCACCGAACGACCGGGGCTCTGGCGCTGGAAAGGCTTCATCAAGCACGGGCCGGACGACGCCGTGAAAGCCGTGCACGAAGCGCGGAAGACGCGAGGACGCATCTGACGTGCGCGGTGTCGTCGTCGATGCAAACGTCCTCGCGAAACACCTCGGCGTCGCTTCGTACTGGTAATCACCACAAGGCCGTCAGCGCCACTCCCCTCCCTCCTCTTTCCTCTTTCCTCTTTCCTCTTTCCTCTTTCCTCTTTCCTCTTTCCTCAACGGGAACAAAAACGCGGCGCTCAAAGACGAGCGCCGCGTCCACATAGGTTCAAGCTACAACACCGCTGCCCGTCAGTACGGTTCCTCGGGGCAGAAGCCGCCGGGGCTGCAGGCTACGGAGATGTAGCGGTAGGTCTGGTTGGAGGCGCCCCAGGGGTCGGTCACGGTCAGGACGACCCGGTGGTAGCCGGGCGAATAGAAGGTGTGGGAGATGGACGGGCCGCCTGCCGTCATCGTGCCGTCGCCGAAATCCCAGGTGTAGGTCAGGGCGTCGCCGTCGGGATCTGACGAGCAGGCGGCGTTGAGGCTGACCTTCAGCGGGGAGTAACCGGAAGTCGGCGTGGCGGTGAAGCAGGCCAGCGGCAGGCGGTTCGCGCTGATGTACGTGGGGTTGACCAGGGCGACACCGTTATTGAGCTCGTCCGTTTCGGCGATGACGTTGTCGGGATCGGTGTACCAGCCGAGGTACTGGTTGCCGGTGGGCGCGTAGTCGGGAATCACCACAGTGGCGTAGCCGGTGGTCGAGCGCCCGTCCGACAGCGTGATGGTCGCATTGCCGAGGAACATGTCGGCCGTGGTCAGGTTGCGGTCCCCGGAGAGATAGAAGTACACCGGAATCGTTTCCTGACCGACGGAGAGCTTGCTGCGATTGAGGATCGTGAACGGGAACGTCACTGCCGAGCCGCGGAAAGCGGAGGCGGGTGCGGTGATGGTCTTCGACACGCCGCTCCCGGCAAAGTAGACCGCCGACGCGGCGACGTCGTGCTCGTCCCCCGGCCAGCCATACGCTTTGCGCACGCCCTGCAGGTCGTCGCCGAGCGCCTGCACCGCGTTGTTGTTGCCGAGCGGCCCGCCGATCGGACCGGGAAAGCCGGAGTTCATCGTGGCCAGCACGCCGTCCTCGTGGTCGAGGCCGAGCACGTGTCCGAACTCGTGTTGCAGGATCAGGGTCGTGTTCTTCATGCTGTCGCTCGGCACCGGGTTCGTGCTCTTGTCCCAGTTTCTCGCGTCGGGATTGAGGAGCACGTCCACCTCGGTGTAATGAGAGAGGTCCGGCCACCAGCCGCAATCCGACTTCTTATGCTTGGTCACGGCGGCATAGCCGTTGTAATTCCAGGTCGAGGGGATGGCGAGGTCGTCGCTCGTGTCGCCGGACACGCCGTGAACGGAGCCGAGCGTCCAACGTGTATAGATCTCGAAGTTGCTGGCCGGGGCCAGATTCCATCCGCGCTGCGCCGCCTCGATCGACGACCGCCATTCGGACGTGTAGAACTGGCTGATGCCGGCCGAAACGTTGAGCGTCTCGTCTGAGTTCCGCCAGCGGACCCACCCGCCGTTGCAGGTGTCCTTCTCCTTCCACGCCGCCGCCGGCAACGCGAGGAACACCATCATTGTCATCAGAAAGAAGAGTGTGAGTTTTCTCTGGTTCATGTGCGGGCTCCTCACTGGGCGTGGACCGCGGCGCGGTCAGGGTCGGTCGCGGGGACGTTGGCGGGAGAGGCGGATTTCACGGTGGTGCGCTGGAACCCCGGCGCAAACGCGCGGCTCTGGATTACTGCGCGCAACTCGGCGATGACCCGCGACGCCGGGACCGTCTGCGCGTCGACGTCCGGTTGCTGGAGGACAATCGTGACGCCCGACTGCGAGACCAGCTCCGCGGCCCGCTCCGGCCGCTGCAACTGGCCGCCGCGGTCGAGCCGTACCGCGCCGTGCAGCCACTTCTTCTCGCGTAGTCCGTCGATCGCGCGGCCGGCCTCGTCCACGAGGATCTCTTCCTGCGTCACCGGGTCGCGCATGAAGTTCAACTTGCCCTGGGAGCCGCCGGAGAACGGGATCGCGTAGCGGTCGTTCCCCGCGACGAACAGCAGATGGCGGCCGCCGGTCTCGAACGCCGGACCGCCGCCGATCGAGAACACGTGACCGCCGGCCTTCCCTCCGGCGACGCGCAGCGTGAGCGGCGCGGCGTCCGTGGAGCCTTTGAGGGTCTCTTCGATGTGGAACGTCACGTACGTGAAT
>DASVSV010000389.1:0-1804 GCA_036387915.1 Thermoanaerobaculia bacterium | reverse complement strand
CGATCTCGTCGAGCCGCGTCGAGCCTTTGAAGTGGCGGCCGCGAAACCGTCCGCGCCGGTCGAGAATGCTGCGCGCGTCGCGGCGCAACTGCCGCAGCGGACCGACGATCGTCGCGGAAAAGAAGATGCTGACCAGGATCGCCACCGCCACCGCCGCGGCGAGGATGCGCATCACCCGCAGGCGGATGACGTAGAGGTCCTGCAGGATGGTGAAGGTGCTCTTCGACGCCATCACCGCGCCGACGGTCCAGCCGCCGACCACGACGGGCGTGATCTGGTAGAGCATCACCGAGCGCCCCTGCTGCGCGATCTTCTTCTCCAGCGCCTCACGGCCGCGCAGCACGGAGGCGATCTCCGGTCCGGACAGGCGCGTGGCGTTCTCGTAGAAATCGACCTCGAGCGGCGGCTCGGACGGACGGAGCAGGCGCCGCACCGGCCGCACGAGAAACGCGCCGACGCGATAGAGGATGTTGCGGCGGTCGGTGCGCACGGGACGCTGCGGCGCGGGCGTCACGATCTGATGCGAGTCGGCCACGACGCGGCCGCGCGAGTCGATGAGCCGCATGCGCAGGTCGTCGATCTTCGCGCGGTGGATGACGTCCTCGAACGCGTCGGCGTCGAGTGTCCCGCCGCGGCCGATCGCGGCGGCGACCAGCCGCGAGCGATGCGTCAGGTCGCGCACTTCCGCTTTCTCCAGCGTGTCCTCGTACTGCCCGAGGAACAGCACGCCCGCGATCGGGAGAAAGACCAGCACGATGTTGAAGGCCAGCAGCCGGACGCCGAGGCGGGAGAAGCGTTTGCGCGGATTGAGAATGGAGGATTGAGGATTGAGGATTCGTCGCATCGTGCGCTTGCGCGGATTGAGGATGGAGGATTGAGGATGGAGGATTCGCCGCATCGTCACCCCTGATCCTCAATCCTCAATTCTCAATCCTCAATCCGCGCAAGCGCTTCACTCTTTCCAGCGGTAGCCGAGTCCGTACACCGTCTCCACGCGGTCGAAGGCCGGATCCGCTTCCTCGAACTTGCGGCGTACGCGCTTGATGTGGCTGTCGATGGTGCGGTCGCTGACGTAGGCGTCGTGCGGATAACCATCCTGGTGGAGCTGCTTGCGCGTTTTCACATGGCCGGGATAGCGCACCAGCGCGTGCAGCATCATGAACTCGGTCACGGTGAGATTGAGCGCGGTGCCCTTCCAGCGGACGGAGTAGCGCTGCAGGTCGAGCTCGAGGTCGCCGTGCCGCAGCGGCGCGTCGGCGGCGGGACGGGAGACGGTGCTCTGGTCGATCGCCGCGCGGCGGAAGAGCACTTTCACGCGCGCGAGCAGCTCGCGCATCGAGAAGGGCTTGCAGAGATAGTCGTCCGCACCGATCTCCAGGCCGAGGACGCGGTCCAGCTCTTCGTCGCGCGAGGTGAGGAAGATGATCGGCGTCGTCTCGGACACCGCGCGAATACGGCGGCAGAGCTCGAGGCCATCCATCTCCGGCATCATGATGTCGAGGATCACCAGGCCCGGAAGCTTCTGCTGAAATGTGCGCCACGCCTCGAGCCCGGTGGCATAAAGCTCGACCGGGTACCCCTCGCGCCGCAACGCGAAGCCGACCGTCTCCCGAATGTTGTCTTCATCGTCGACGACGGCGACGACACTGTTAGCAGGACGCATGTGCGCCTATTGTCTCCCAAAGAAAGACGACGATGGGCCTCCGGCGGGCCGGTGCGACCGGCGGCGCTTAGCGGGCCCATGTCGCCGCGCCAACACGTGTTTCGTAAACAGACGTGCATTCAGGCTAGGCCAACAAGCGCC
>DASVSV010000388.1:0-5275 GCA_036387915.1 Thermoanaerobaculia bacterium | reverse complement strand
CTGGCCACCTGGCTCCGATCGAGCTGAATGATTGAGCTCGTTGGCTGGGGAGGGAGGATTCGAACCTCCGAATGGCGGCTCCAAAGGCCGCTGCCTTACCACTTGGCGACTCCCCATCACGCTGGGAAATCCCTACAACGCGGGACGCGTGCGGGCCATTCGCGAGGCCGCGCAGTCTAGCAGAAGCGGCACGCGGCGTGCTCGTGCGTCTGGCCGGTCATGACCGACGTTTTCCGCCGCATCGTCCAGGAAGCGAGCGAGTTCGCCATCATCCTTCTCGACACGGAAGGGCGGATCGAGCTTTGGAACAGCGGCGCCGAGGCGATCTTCGGCTACTCCCCGGACGAGGTCAAAGGGCAGCATTTCGAGCTTCTCTTCGTCCACGACGACCGTACTCTGGGCATGCCGGCGAAGGAGCTCGAGCATGCCCGCGCCGACGGCCGCGCCGAGGATACCCGCTGGCACCTTCACAAAAGCGGCCGCTGGATGTTCATGGATGGCGTCACCACGCCCCTCCGCGACGAGGCCGGCCGCATCACCGGCTTCTCGAAATTCGCGCGCGACGTCACCGACCGGCAGCGCACCGAGAGCCGCATCGCCGCGCAGCTGGCCCTGACCAATCTGCTGCGCATCGAGCAGCCCTTCGACCAGACCGCCCGCCTGGTCATGCAGGCCGTCTGCGAGAACCTCGGCTGGGACGTGGGGATGCTCTGGGAAGCGCAAAACGACGAGATGGTGTGCATCGACCACTGGCACGCGCCGCTGGTCGACGGGGAGGCGGCCACGGCACTCTGCGAGGGCGGACGGCTCGCGCGTGGCCTCGGCCTAGTCGGCCAGGTGCTCGCGACCGGCGAGGCGGTCTGGGTGCCGCGTTTCCGCGACGCCGAACGCTATCCGCGCGCGCCGCTGGCCGAGCGGGCCGGCATGCTCGGCGCCTTCGCCTTCCCGATCACCGCCGCCGGCCGCGTCCTCGGCGCGCTCGAGTTCTTCAGCCGCGAGGAGCGCGAGCCCGACCAGGCCCTGATCCCGATCATGACCCTGATCGGCGCGCAGATCGGCGACTTCATCGAGCGCCGCCGCACGCAGGAGCTCCTCCGCGAAAGCGAGGAGCGGTACCGCCTGGTCTCGGAGACGGCACAGGACGCGATCTTCACGATCGACGAACAGAGCACCATCACCTTCTGCAATCCGGCCGTGGAGCGGATGTTCGGCTACAAGGCCGAGGAGCTGATCGGGCACAAGCTCGACGTCATCATTCCCGAGCGTCTCCGCGACGCCCACCGCCGCGGCATCGACCGCTATCTGCGCACGCGCACGAAGAACATCCCATGGACCGGCGTGGAGCTCCCCGCGCTGCACAAGGACGGACGCGAGTTCCCGTGCGAGCTGTCGTTCGGAGAATGGGCCAGGGACGGGCAGACGATTTTCACCGGCTTCGCGCGCGACGTGACGGAGCGCAAACGGGCGCTGGAGATCGAGCAGCAGGCCCGCGCCGAAGCGGAGGCGACGAAGAAGCAACTCGAGCGCCGCGCCGACGAAGAAGCGTCGTTCCGCCATCTCGCCAGCGCGCTCACCGGCGCGGTGGAGATGACCGAGGTGCTGTACGAGATCACCAACCGGGCCACGCTCGTCACGCGAGCGGACGGCGTCTACGTCGAGCGCATCGCGGCGCAGGGTGGCGTGCAGCAGGTCGAAGTGGTGTCGTCGGCCGGACGCGGCGCGCCGCCGCGCGGGCTGCGCGTGGCGTTCCCCGGCTCGATGACCGACGAGATCCTGCAGGGCGGCTCGCCGGTGATTCTCACCAGCATGGACACGTTCGGCCGCAACATGGCCCCGTACCTCTCCGACACGTGCGCGGAGTGCGAGGTCCTGGTGACGCCGCTGGTCGCCGAGAAAGAGCCGCTCGGCGCGCTGGTGCTCCTCAACTCGCGCGCGTCGGGGCGCCACTTCCGCGACACGGACGTCGTTCGCGCGCGCACGCTCGGCGACCTCGCCTCGCTGGCATTGCGGCGCGTGCGACTGATGGAGCAGGAGCGCGAGGCGAAAGAGAAGGCGGAAGCGGCGGTGCGTGTGCGCGACGAGACGCTCGGGATCGTGTCGCACGATCTGCGCAATCCGCTGACCACCATCGCACTCAGCGCCGATCTGCTCGCGGGCGCGCCTTCGGCCGAGCAGCCGGAGCTCATCGAGACCATCCGCACTTCCGCCCGGCGGATGCAGCGCCTGATTCAGGACCTGCTCGACGTCGCCCGCGTGGAAGCCGGCGGCCTGGCAGTGGCGGCGTCGCTGATGGAGCCGGAGCCGCTGGTGCGCGAAGTGCTCGCGGCGCACGAACAGATCGCGGAGCAGAAGAAGCAGCGCATCGCCTGCGACATCCGCGGCGCGCTGCCGCGCATCTGCGCCGACCGCGATCGTCTCGTGCAGGTGCTCGGCAATCTGCTCGGCAACGCGGTGAAGTTCACGCCCGAGCGCGGGGTGATCCACGTCGAGACGAAGCAGCGCGACGGGCAGGTGTTCTTCGTGGTGCGCGACACCGGGCCCGGGATCCCCGAGGCCGACCTGAAGAATGTGTTCACGCCTTACTGGCAGGCCAAGAAGACGGCCCACATGGGCGCCGGCCTCGGCCTGGCCATCGTGCGCGGCATCGTGGAGGCGCACGGCGGCCGGGTCTGGGCGGAGAACGCGCCGGGTGGCGGGGCGATGTTCACCTTCACCATCCCGGCGGAGTGAGAACGCTTGTGTCGCTTGACACGACACTACGGCGCCGCTTCGCCGAGGCGCGCGCTGACCGTGCGGCGATCGGTGCCGCGCACGATCTGAATGCTCACCGTGTCGCCGGGCTTGTGCGCGCGCAGCAGCCGGCGCAGGTCGCCGCCGTCTTCGACCTTCTCGCCATCGAGACCGACGATGAAGTCCTCGAGCTGGATCCCGGCGCGTGACGCCGCGGAATTGCGCAGCACCGTCGTCACGACGACACCCTCTTCGATCGGCAGCTGGAAGTAGCGCGCGATCTCGGGAGTGATGTCGCGCGTGTCGACGCCGAGCTGCGCGCGCCGCACGCGGCCGGTGGTGAGGATCTGCTGCATGACATCGACGGCGACGTTGATCGGCACCGCGAAGCCGAGGCCGGTCGTGCCGGCCAGGATGGCCGTGTTGATGCCGATCACGCGTCCCGAGGAGTCGAGCAGCGGACCGCCGGAGTTGCCGGGATTGATCGCCGCGTCGGTCTGGATGAGGCCCGCGGCGATGGCCACGCCGCGCGGATCGCGGTTGACGGCGGACACGACGCCGCTGGTCACGGTGCGGTCGAGTCCCAGCGGATTGCCGATGGCGACGGCGGTCTGTCCGACTTCGAGCCGGTCGGAGTCGCCGATCGGCGCGACCGGAAGATTGGTGGCGTTGATGCGCACGACGGCCGTGTCGACGAACTCGTCGCGGCCGAGGACCGTGCCGGTGAAGGTGCGGCCGTCAGCGGTGCGGATCTCGACGGTGCGCTGATTGCCGACCACGTGCGCGTTGGTGAGGATGATCCCGTCGGCGCGCGCGATCACTCCGGAGCCGGAACCGCCGCGGCTCGACACGCTGACTACCGCCGGAGACGCGGTGCGTGCGACGCGGATGACCGTCTCTTCCTCGCCGCTGCGCTGTGCTTCAGATTGCGGGACGAGGAGGAGAAGAGCGAAGAGGAAAGCGGAGCGTTGCATGAGCATGAAAAACAGGCGCCACGCACATGCCGTTCCTATTTGTCTTTGGCGATGGCGCCCAGTTTCGCACCCGTTGCACGAATGTAATCGGCCGGAGACAGGATCAACTGTGCGCCGCGCATCCCGGATGAGATCGAGATCACGTCGAAGAGCTCGATGGTCTCGTCGGCGAACACCGGATAGTTTTTTTTCGCGGCCAGCGCGGTGACGCCACCGCGGATGTAGCCGGTCAGCGGCTGCACTTCTTTGAGGGCCACCGTGTCGATCTTCTTGTCGCCGGTGAGCTGGGCCAGCGCCTTGAGGTCGAGCTGCTGATCGCCGGGCACGACGGCGAAGCAGAGGCCGTGCTTGTCGCCGCGCGCGACGAGGGTCTTGAAGACCTGCTCCGGCGGCAGGCCGACCTTGCGGGCCACGCTCTCCGCGGCGAGGTCGTCGGGGTCGACCTCGTATTCGCGCACCTCATAAGTGACTTGTAATGAGTCGAGTAATCGCGCCGCGTTCGTTTTCATCTGGTGCAACTCGTGCTTTCGTGATTTCCCGTGAAGCGGAAGAAGAAGATCGTCATATTCGGGCTGACCGTCAGCTCTTCCTGGGGGAACGGACACGCCACTCTCTGGCGCGCCCTTCTCCGCTCGCTGACATCCCAGGGCCACGCCGCGGTTTTCTTCGAGCGCGACGTTCCATATTACGCAGCGGCGCGCGATCTTCACCAGGGTCTCGGTTACGAGCTCGTGCTGTACCGGGATTGGACCGAGGCCCTGCCTCAGGCGGAACGGGCACTGGCGGATGCGGATGTGGCCGTCGTAACGTCGTACTGTCCCGACGCGCTCGCCGCGACCGAGCTGATCGCGTCGAAGCCACTGCTGCACGTTTTCTACGACCTCGACACGCCGGTGACGCTGGACCGTCTCGACCGCGGCGAGCGGCCCGCGTATCTGCCGCCGGACGGCTTCGCGCGCTTCGACCTGGTCCTCAGTTTCACCGGCGGACGCGCCCTCGCCGAATTGCAGACCCGCCTGCATGCGAAGCGCGCCGTCCCGTTGTACGGCTCGGTGGACGCGCACGCGCATCATCCGGTCGCCTCGCGCCCATGTTACGAAGCCGACCTCTCGTACCTCGGCACCTACGCCGCGGACCGGCAGGATGCGGTGGAGCGTCTCTTCGTCGACCCCGCCCGCGCGCTGCCGCAAAAGCGTTTCGTCCTCGGCGGCTCAATGTATCCACGCGAGTTTCCGTGGACCGAGAACATTCATTTCTTCGATCACGTCCCCCCGCCCGAGCACCCGGCGTTCTATTGCTCGTCGAAGCTGACGCTGAACGTGACCCGCGGCGCGATGGCCTCGCGCGGCTATTGCCCGTCAGGACGCCTGTTCGAAGCGGCCGCCTGCGCGACGCCGATCCTCAGCGACACGTGGGACGGCCTCGACACGTTCTTCGAGCCGGGCCGCGAGCTCCTCGTCGCGCGGACGACCGAGGAGGCGGAGGAAGCATTGGGGTTGCCGGCGCCGGAGCTGGCGAAGATCGGCGCGGCCGCACGAACGCGCGTGCTCGCGGAGCACACGTCGGACGTG
>DASVSV010000387.1:0-7029 GCA_036387915.1 Thermoanaerobaculia bacterium | reverse complement strand
GTGGGGGCGGTGGCGACGCAGAGCTTCGTCGATCCGTCGTACGGCAAGCTCGGACTGGACCTGCTGCGCGCCGGCAAGTCGGCGCCCGAAACCCTGCGCGCGCTCCTCGGCGGCGACGCCGGCTGCGAGGTGCGTCAGGTCGGCATCATCGACGCGAGCGGCAACGTGGCCACGTTTACCGGCAGCAAGGACATCGTTGCCGCTGGTGCAATCGCGAACGCCGGCACGCCGGAAGCGAACAAGTGCGGCGCGCTGAGCGTCGGCCGCGACTTTGCGGTGCAGGCCAATCTGATGGCCAACGACAAAGTCTGGCCGGCGATGGCGAAGGCGTACGCCGAAGCGAAAGGCGATCTCGCCGAGCGGATGCTGGCCGCGCTCGATGCCGCGCAGGCCGCGGGCGGCGACATTCGCGGGAAGCAGTCCGCCGCGCTGATCGTCGTCGACGCAAAGTCCACCGGCCGCTCGTGGCAGGACCGCGTCTTCGATGTGCGAGTCGACGATGCCGCGGAGCCGCTGGCCGAGCTGCGCCGTCTGGTCACGCTGCAGCGCGCCTACAACCACATGAACGCCGGCGACCTCGCCGTCGAGCACAAGGACCACGAGGCCGCCCTGCGCGAGTACAGCGCCGCCGAAGCCATCGCCGGCAGGACCGCGGGCGTCCGGAAGAGCCGCATCGCGGAGATGACCTACTGGCACGCCGTGGCGCTGGTGAACATGAACCGCCTCGACGAGGCGCTGCCCCTCTTCACCCGCGCCTTCACACTCGAGCCAAGCTGGCGCGAGCTGACCCCGCGGCTCGCAAAGTCGGGCCTGTTGCCGGAGAGTGCGGTGGCGCGGATCGTCGCCGCGCGGTAACGCGCGAAACGCGCTGAACGTAGGGCGCGGCTTCAGCCCGCCCCTCCCGCGGTGGGCGGGCTGAAGCCACGCCCTACGTTCAGCATCGTTTCGCAGGCTGGATGTCCCCTCCTTGCCGCGCGCTGGTTTTGCATGTACAAAGCGCCCGCAGTCCTGAGGAGCAAGGAAAGCCAATGGCACATGACGTCGTTATGCCCCAGATGGGCGAATCGATCGCGGAAGGTACGGTTTCGAAGTGGCTCAAGAACGTCGGCGACAAAGTCGAGCGTGACGAGCCGCTGCTCGAGATCTCGACCGACAAGGTCGACGCCGAGATCCCCTCGCCCGCCGCGGGCATCCTCACCGAGATCCTGGCGAAGGAAGGCGACACCGTTCCGGTGAATGCCGTCGTCGCGCGCATCGCCGCCGAGGGGGAAGCCGCGGCACCGGCCTCCGCGGGTGCGGAGTCGGCGGAGCAGCAAACGGCCAACGAAGCCACCGCGCAGGAAGTGCAGCAGGACGCTCCTGCCGCCCAGCCCGACGCACCGGCCGCGGACGAGCCGAAGCCGCGCACCGAAGCCACGCGTCCCGAAACGCCGGACACGCCGCCTGTCAACGCGCCGACTGCGGAGGCGTCGCCGACGGCCGTCAACCCGCAGATCACCGACGCCACCGAGGACGACGACGACAAGGTCACGTCGCTCGACGAGCGCCGCCGCACCAAGTCCTCACCGCTCGTGCGCAAGATCGCGGCGGAGAACAACGTCGACATCACCCAGCTCGAAGGCACCGGCGTCTCCGGCCGTGTGACGAAGAACGACATCCTGGCCCACCTGCAGTCGCCGAAGCCCGCCGCCGCACCCGCGCCGCAGGCCGCACCGCAGCCGGTGCCGCAGCCGCAGGCCCAGCCGCAACAGCAGCCTGCCGCCGCACCGCAGGCGCGCGCGCCGCGTCCCACGCCGCAGTTCGCCGAGGGAGAGAACGTCCGCCTCGAGCCGCTCTCGGTGATGCGCAAGCGCATCGCCCAGCACATGGTCCAGTCGAAACAGACCTCGGCCCACGTGCACACGGTCTTCGAGATCGACTTCACCAACGTCGAGAAGCTGCGCCGCCAGTACAAGGACGCGTACGCGGAGCGCGGCGTGAAGCTGACCTACATGCCGTTCATCGTGCAGGCCGTCATCGCCGGACTGCGCGAGTTCCCGATCCTGAACGCGTCGATGGACGAGACCAACGTCGTCTATCACCGCGAGCTCAACATCGGCATCGCCGTGGCGCTGGAGTGGGGCCTGATCGTGCCGGTACTCAAGCACGCCGACGAGCTGAACATCCTCGGCGCCTCGCGCGCCATCAACGACCTCGGCGAGCGCGCCCGCTCGAAGAAACTGTCGCCCGAGGATGTGCAGGGCGGCACGTTCACCATTACCAATCCGGGCGTGTACGGCGGCCTCTTCGGCCTCCCGATCATCAACCAGCCGCAGGTGGCCATCCTCGGCGTGGGCGGTATCAAGAAGCGCCCGATGGTCGTGGAGACGAAGGACGGCGACTTCATCGCCATCCGCTCGATGTGCTACTTCTCCCTCGGCTTCGACCACCGCCTGATCGACGGCGCCATCGCCGACCAGTTCATGGCTCGCGTGAAGCAGATCATCGAGGCGGGACAGTTCACCATGTGACCGTGTCAGGGCGCAGGCAGCAGGGCGCAGGGGGCAGGAGCGAAATCCTGTCCCTTCCGCGCCGGCTCCTGCGCTCTGCGTCCTGCATCACCGCGCTCTGGCTCCTGCGCCCCGCGCCCTGCTGACTGCGCCCTGCATCACCGCGCCCTGCTGACTGCGCCCTGAAAGAAGCGGCGCTCCGCTGACGTTGTTCTGCCCACGTGAAGCGCCTCTTCCCCATCCTCATTCTTGCGCTCGCCACATCGGCGCAGGACGTCTACACGCCCCCGGTTCCCATCGGCATCAAAGGCGACGGCAAGGTGCGCCGTGTGAAGGCGCCGATCGCCTTTCCGGCCGAGGCCACGTCGTGGATTCGCATCCGCTCGGAGCATTACAACGTCTTCAGCAGCGCCGGTGAAACGGAAACGCGCGACATCGTCGGCGACCTCGAGACGCTGGCCTCGGTGCTGACGAAGACCTCGTCGCGCTTCCGCACCTCGCGTCTGCCGACGACGATCCTCGTCTTCGCCAGCCGCAGGGAAAGTGCGCCGTTCTTCGACCTTCTCCTCGGGCGCGAAAACTCGACCGCGACCGGACTCTACGTCCGTCACGGAGGCGGCGGGACGATGTTCGTCGACGCCTCGCGGCGCCGGCAGCGCATCGAGAAGACGGCCCTGCACGAGCTCGTGCACGACCTCCTGCGGCATTCCGAGGAAGTGCCGCCGCTCTGGATTGAAGAAGGGCTGGCGGAGTTCTTCTCGACCGCCGACCTGCGCAACGGCCGCGTCACCGCGGGGCAGCCGATCCGCGAGCACGCCTCGCAACTGCGCCGCACGTTGCGCATTCCGCTCGAAGAGTTGTTCGCCATCAAGGCCGAGACCGACGCGTCGCTCTCCGCCCCGTTCTACGCCGAGAGCTGGGCCGCGGTGGACTGGCTGATGCGCATGGGCAGCGAGAAGTTCTTCGCGTTCCTGCGCGACGTCGAAGCCGGCACCTCGATCGCCGATGCGCTGCAGACGCACTACGGCAAGACGCTGCGCGACCTCGAAGCGGGCATCCGCGGCGCGGCCTCGCGCCTCGGCGCCGGCATCGAGCTGCAGGGTGACCGGCGCGAAGTGCCGGCGTCGACGCCGGTCCCGCGTCCCACGATCCTGTATGAGCTGGGACGGTTCCTGTCGCACGTCAGCGGTGCCGAGGAAGAGGCGCAGCGGTTCTATCGCGAGGCGTTGCGCGTCGATCCGAAGCATGCGAAGTCGCTCGCCGCGACGGGAGAATTCGAGGCAGCGATCGCGGCGGGACTCGATGACGCCGACGTGCATCTCTCCTACGCCGAGACGCTGCTGACCACCGCGCTCGGGCCGTTCGCCGGCATCTTCGAGCCGTTGGAAGGCGACGCGGAGAAGTTCCGCAAGGCGCGGGCACTCGCGGAGCGGGCGCTGGCTCTGGGCGCGGACGAAGGCTCCGCGCGCGCGGCCATTGGCGCGTCGTATCTCGTCGAGACCGACGTCGCGCCGGGCATCGTGCAACTGCAGCGCGCGTACGAGCTGCTGCCGCCGCGTCACGACGTCTCGCTCAATCTCTACGCGATGCTGCTGCGCACCGGCCAGCGGGCGGAGGCGGACAAGCTGCATGCGGACGCGTTCGCGAATGCGCGCGATCAGCAGCTCACGTTCGCGGCCAAGAATGTGCTGCTGCTGTCGGAGACGAATCGCGCGAACGCGCTGGCGAAGGAAGGGAAGCTCGACGAGGCCGCGGCCATCGTCCGCACGCTGGCCGCAAACACCGACGCCCTCGGCCGCCGCGAGCTCGAACAGCAGGCCGCGCAACTCGAATCGACCGCGAACGTGAACCGCCACATCCGCATGTACAACGAGGCCATTGCGCTGGCAAACACGGGCCGCAACCGCGACGCGGTGAAAGCGCTCGACGCCCTGCTGGCCGTGGCCACGGACCCCATCGTCGTGCGCGACGCCAAAAAGCTGCGCGACGAGGTCCGCAAACGGTGACCATCCGCCCCCACCGCATCGTCCTGGCGGTCCTCTACATCGTCGCCTTCGCGGCGATGGGGCACTACCTCTACGAAGGCTGGTCGTACTACCGCACGCCGCTGCTCGAGCGGCCGCACCATGCGGCGTTCTGGGACCTCAAGCCGGGCGGCACGTACGGCCATTCGTTCGGCGTCATCGGGTCGGCGCTGATGATCGTCATGCTGCTCTACTCCGTGCGCAAGCGCGCGAAGCCGCTGCGCCGCGCGGGCGCGGTCGGGGCGTGGCTCGACTTTCACATTTTCTGCGGCATCGTCGGACCGCTGCTGGTGATCCTGCACAGCTCGTTCAAAGTACAGGGACTGGTGGCGCTCAGCTTCTGGTCGATGATCGCGGTCGCGCTCTCCGGCGTCGTCGGACGCTATCTCTACCGCCAGATCCCGCGCACGCGCGCCGGCGACGAGCTGACGCTCGCCGAGGTGGAGGCCGAGCTCCGCGCGCTGACGGAGAGCAAAGACGAGCTGCCGCCGGCGCTGGTGAAACGGCGCGAATGGCTGCGCGACCGCATCGCGCGATGGCAGAAGCTGCAGGAGCTCTTCCACCACTGGCACGTATTTCACAAGCCCTTCGCCGTGATCATGTATGTGTTCATGGTGGTGCACGTGGCGGTGGTGATCGCGACGGGCTACGGCTTCGGACGATGACCCTGTCATCCCGAGCGCAGTCGAGGGACCTCGTGCGTCTCGCGCTGCTCGTGTTCGTGGCGCTGCTCGCGCTCACCACGGACGCCCAGATCTCCCCCGGCCCGCTCAGCCAGCCGCACGCGAAGCTGGAAGGGGCGGCGAACTGCTTCCAGTGTCACGAGGCCGGCAAGGGCGTCACCGCGGCGCGCTGCCTTACCTGCCACAAGGAACTGCGCGCCCGCGTCGCCGCAAAACGCGGACTCCACGCGCAGCCCGGCTACCAAAAGTGCGAGCGCTGTCACAACGAGCATCACGGCCGCGCCTTCCAGCTCATTCACTGGACGCCGAAGACGCTCGACCACCGCCTGACCGGCTTCCCGCTCATCGGCGCGCACGCGAAGCTCGAATGCCGCCAGTGCCACAAGACGCGCAGCTATCTCGGTCTGTCGCAGAACTGCGCGTCCTGCCATCGCGATCCGCACAAGGGACAGTTCGGCACGCGCGCCTGCACGACGTGTCACGCCATGACGGCCTGGAAGCCGCCGTCACTCTTCACGCACGCGAAGACGTCGTTCCCGCTGACCGGCAAACACGCGCAGCTCGCCTGCGCAAAGTGCCACGCCAACGGCGTCTACCGCCCGATCAAGCACCAGCTCTGCACGGACTGCCACAAGGACCCGCATGCGAATCGTTTCGGCCAGAGCTGCACGAACTGTCACTCGACGGCCGCGTTCAAGCCGGTGAACTTCGATCATTCGATGATCCCGAAGCAGCCCTGCACGAACTGTCACAAGGATCCGCACGCGAACCGCTTCGGCCAGAACTGCGCGAACTGCCACTCCACGTCCAGCTTCAAGGCGGTGAAGTTCGATCACAGCCGCATCCCGAAGCAGCCCTGCGTGAACTGCCACAAGTCCCGCGACGTCCACGCCGGCCGCCTCGGCACTTCCTGCGAGCGCTGTCACGCGACGACGGGCTGGCGTCCCGCGCGCCGCGAGAATTTCGATCACGCCCGCACGCGCTTTCCGTTGACCGGCAGGCATCGCGCGGTGGCCTGCGCGTCCTGCCATCGGGAGTCCTCGGTCCGCGCGCCGATGGTCTGCAGCTCCTGTCACAAGGACCCGCACTCCGGCCGCCTCGGCACGACCTGCAACAACTGCCACTCGACCTCGGGCTGGAAGAACGTCACCGCCGGCGCCTTCGACCACGACAAGACCCGCTTCCCGCTCAAAGGCGCGCACAAACGCGCCGAATGCGCCTCGTGCCACGAGCGCTGGAAGAAGCCGCCCCTGACCTGCACCGGCTGTCACAAAGATCCGCACGCCGGCCAGTTCGGCACCGGCGAATGCACCCGCTGCCACTCGATCGAACGCTTCCTCCCATCGACGTTCACGGTCGACGCGCACCAGAAGACGAAGTTCCCCCTCGCCGGCGCCCACCTCGCCGTCCCCTGCAACGCCTGCCACGCGAAGGGGCAGTTCCGTCTCGCGGCCGCGGCGACGGAATGCCAGTCCTGCCACAAGAACCCGCACGGCACCGCGGTGACGGGCAAGTGCACGAGCTGCCACCGCGTCGAGTCCTGGTCGCGGATCACGTTCGACCACCGCACGTTCCCCCTCGAAGGCGCCCACGCCCAGGTCCGCTGCGCCGCCTGCCACACCAACCTGGCCCGTTTCAAAGGCACGCCGCGGACCTGCGCCGGTTGCCACTGAGCGCTCGGCACTCGGGGAAGAGATCGACCGGAGGCCTCCGGCGGGCCGGTACGACCGGCAGCGCTTAGTAGGCCCAGTCTTCGCGGCAACACGTGTTTGGTAGACAAGCGTGCATTCAGGCTGGGCCAAGCAGCGCTGCTGGTCGCACCGGCCCGCCGGA
>DASVSV010000386.1:0-1759 GCA_036387915.1 Thermoanaerobaculia bacterium | reverse complement strand
CTCCAGCGCGGGGACGTGTTCTTTGGAAATCCGCCGCTCGATCCACGGCGCCAGTCCGCGGCGGGCGATGACGAACGGGAGCAGCGCCGCGAGCGTGCACGTGACGAGCTCGATCGTGCCGCCGAGCTTCCAGCCCCACGTCAGCGCCGCGGCCGCGGAGAGCAAGCCCACCGGGAGGAAGAACGCCACGAACACGGTGTACAGCGCGACGTAGAGCGGTACCGCCCACCACTCCCCTGCCCCCGCCCGCATCATCTCCACCGCACGGCGCGCGGCGGGAAAATCGCCGAGGCGCGTGGCGACGAACGCGACCACAACGATGGGAACGATGATCGTCAGCAGCGGCAGAAAGCCGCGAATTCGCGATTCCATTAGAATGGCCGCCACTTCACGAAGGAGTCCACACCTTGGCCAGTTTTCCCGGCGTTGATTATCTCGAGATCGATTCGCTCTTCTCCGAAGAAGAGCTGATGGTACGGCAGACGGTTCGCGATTTCGTTGATGAGGAAGTCCTGCCCATCATCGAAGAGGCGAACCGCGAAGAGAAGTTCCCTCACCACCTGATCCCGAAAATGGCCGAGATGGGCCTCTTCGGCGCGACGATCAAGGACTACGACCTGCCCGGTCTGAACCACGTCGCGTACGGGCTGATCATGCAGGAGCTCGAGCGCGGCGACTCCGGTCTCCGCTCGTTCGCCTCCGTGCAGTCGGGCCTGGTCATGTACCCGATCTACACGTACGGGTCGAAAGAGCAGCGCGACTACTGGATCCCGAAGCTCGCCTCCGGCGAGGCCATCGGCTGCTTCGGCCTGACCGAGCCGGACTTCGGCTCGAACCCGGCCGGCATGCGCACGCACGCCCGCAAGGACGGCGACTCGTGGGTCCTCAACGGCGCCAAGGCCTGGATCACGAACGGCAGCATCGCCGACGTGGCCGTGGTCTGGGCGAAAGCCGAGGGGACGATGCGCGGCTTCCTCGTCGAGAAGGGCACGCCCGGCTTCAGCACGGCGTACCACATGGGCAAGTTCTCGCTGCGCGCCTCGGTGACGTCGCAGCTCTTCTTCGAGGACTGCCGCATTCCGCTCGAGAACGTGCTGCCCGAGACGAACGGTCTCAAGTACCCGCTCGGCTGCCTGACGCAGGCCCGCTACGGCATCTCCTGGGGCGTCCTCGGCGCGGCCATGGCCGTCTTCCACACCGCCAACGAGTACGCGAAGTCGCGCATTCAGTTCGGCGGACAGCCCATCGCGTCGCACCAGCTCGTGCAGAACAAGCTCGCCTGGATGATCACCGAGATCACCAAGGGTCAGCTCCTCGCGCTGCAGGCCGGGCGGATGAAGGACCAGGGCAAGCTCAAGCCGCAGCACGTGTCGATGGCCAAGATGAACAACTGCAACATCGCCCTGCAGTGCGCGCGCATCGCCCGCGACATCCTCGGCGCGAACGGCGTCTCGGACGAGTACCCGGTCATCCGCCACATGATGAATCTCGAGTCGGTGTACACGTATGAGGGTACGCACGACATCCACAACCTCGTCATCGGCCAGACCGTGACCGGCATCGCCGCCTACAACCCTCCGATGTCGAACACGCAGGAAAAAGAACAGACCGAGGCCGCCGCGGCCCGCGCGGGCAAGTGATTTCAGGAGTGCGGCAGCAGCGGAGCTGCCGTACTCGTTCGCCGCCGCACTCCTGAACAGAACGCTGTCGATGGATCTCCGCGCACCTCGCGCGGATCGTTCGTGACGCCAAAAGTGCG
>DASVSV010000385.1:0-12181 GCA_036387915.1 Thermoanaerobaculia bacterium | reverse complement strand
GCGCTGAGTGTCCGGCTGCACATGTAGCGCGCCCCCACACGCCCAGGTCCCTCGACTCACGCTCGCGATGACACGTAAATCGTCACCTTCGCCTTGCCTGTGAGCCTATGAGACTGTGAGCCTGTGCGACTCTACGTCACGTAAACGACCACCTTCCGCTCCCGCGGCCCATCCAGCTCCACAAAGTACACACCCTGCCACCTCCCCAGCACCAGCTCCCCAGCGCGGTACGGCCACGACAGCGAGCATCCGATCAGCATCGACAGAAAGTGCGCGTCCGAGTTCCCTTCGTCGTGGTCGAACTTCACGTTGGGGACGGCGGCGCGGAGGGCGCGGACGAGGTCGCGCGGGACGTCTGGGTCGGCGTTCTCGTTGACCGAGATCGCGCAGGTCGTATGAGGGACGACGATCGTGCAGATGCCTTCGGTCGCATCGAGCGATTTCAGCGCGGCATTGACCTCGCGCGTGACGATCAGTATCTGCTCGCGCTCGGTGGTGCGCACTCGAAAGGTCGTGTCCCGCATCGTCCGATCATATAATTGTGGTCACACACCGGTCCGATGCCATTCTTCTGTATTCATTGCAAGTCGGAAATCGACTCCAGGTACAAGGCCTGCCCCTTCTGCGGCGAGCCGATTACCGATTTTCTGCGCCGCTATCAGGACACCCCGATCGACGGCAAGTACAAGATCCTGGCGCGCCTCGGCGTGGGCGGCATGGGCGAGGTCTACAAGGTCCTGCACACGCACCTGAATGCGATCCGGGTCATCAAGCTGATGCGCGCGAACATCGCCGCGGACGCGGGCGCGAGCGACCGCTTCCTGCGCGAGGCGCGGATGGCCACGAAGATCCAGCATCCGAACGTGGCGGCGCTGTTCGACTTCTCCACGCTCGACGACGGCTCGCATTACATGGTGTGGGAGTACATCGAGGGGATCAACCTGCACGAGCGCGTGCAGCAGCGAGGGACGCTCTCGCCGCGCTACGCCGCGAAGCTGGCCGTGCAGGCGCTGATGGGGCTCGAGGCCATCCACCGCGCCGGCATCGTGCACCGCGACGTCAGTCCCGAGAACATCATGCTCACGCGCGACGACGAAGGGAACGAGCGCGTGAAGATCATCGACCTCGGCATCGCCAAGTCGTCGGGCGGTGTGGACGACAACAAGACCAAGACCGGCATCTTCGTCGGTAAGTGGAAGTACTGCTCGCCCGAGCACCTGGGCATGCTCCCGGCGGGCGAGCGCATCGACGGCCGCGCCGATCTCTACTCGTTCGGCATCGTGCTGTACGAGCTGCTGACCGGCGTGCCGCCGTTCGTGGCCGACACGCCGCACGCGTATCTGATGAAGCACGCGTCGGAACGTCCGAAGTCGCTCGCGGAAACGAATCCGGCGGTGATCGCGTCGCCGGAGCTGGAGGCGCTGATCTTCCGCGCGCTGGAGAAGGACCGCAACAAGCGCTTCGCCTCGGCCCGCGAATTCGCGCAGGAGCTGGAGCGCATCGCGCCCCTGCTGCCAGAGACGGGGGGCGCGCCGCCGCCGCTCCCCGCCAGCGCGGAGGTGACGCAGGGCACGCACGAGTCGCAGAACGCGAATACTGTCTTTTCGGTCGAGCAGCACGCGCCGACCGTGGCCACGAAGAAACCGGTTGCGCCGGTGGGCAAGACGCTGGACCGCGTGGCGGTCAGCGAGCCCGCTGTTTCCGAAGTGAGCACGGAGCCGCGCCGGCCGTCATGGATGCTGTACGCGGCGGCGGTGCTGCTTGCGCTGGCCGCCGTCGGCGGCTGGATGATGACGCGCGATCGTGCGAAGCCGCCCGATCTGGCGCAGACGACGCGTCCCGTGGAGACGTCGACCATGACCGCGACGACCACCATCGCGCCGCCGCTCTCCACCACCGTGGAAGTCGCGCAGGGCCACCTCGGCATCAATGCTTTTCCCTGGGCGCGCGTGACGAGCGTACGCAATCTCGACAACGGCGAGAACGTCGACGTCGGTCCGGACGTGGTCACGCCGGTGCCGCTCGATCTCGCCGCGGGACGGTACGAGGTCACGCTGTCCAACCCTGATTTTCCGAAGCCGATCCGGCGCACGGTGTCGATCACGGCAGGACGCGAGGAAACGATTTACGTGAACTTCAGCGACCCGAGCCGCGCACGCGTTCCTGACTTCGGGGTGGCGCAGTGAGGCGCGCATTCGCACTGGCGCTGCTGCTCGCCGCGGCGCAGGCCTCGGCCGCGCCGGAGAAGTGGTGGGAGGCGTACAACCGCGGCACCGCGGCCGTGAACGCACGCCGCTACGCCGACGCTGTATCGGCGCTGCAGATCGCCATCGGCGGAAACCCGAACGAGGGGACGGAGATCAAGGTCGGGACGACGATCATCGGCTCGTACCTGCCGCACTTCTGGATGGGCATCGCGAAGTACAACACCGGCGAGATCGACGTCGCGCTGCGCGAGTGGCGCATCTCGGAGGAGCAGGGCGCGGTGGCGCGGACGCCGTACTACTCGCAGCTCAAGAACTGGATTCAGCGCGGGCAGACGGAGAAGCAGCGCATCGCCGAGCAGGCCGCCACCGGCCCGCGCAACGCGGCGCAGGCCGCGATCAGCCGCGCCGTGCAGTCGCAGGGCGACGCGCTCAGCGCAGGCGGCGACCGCACGGAAAGCTATCGCGACGCGCAACGCAAGCTGCAGGACGCGCTGGCGCGCTTCCGCCAGGCGGGGACGAACACGAGCGCGTACGAGTCGGTGACGCAGACCGCGGAGCAGGCGGCGCAACGCTTCAGCGCGGCCGCGGAAGAAGGACAGAAGCTGAAGGCCGCGGCAGCCGCGCGTCCGAAGCCATTGCCGCCGGTGGTGACACAGACGCCCGCGCCGGTGGTGGTGAAGCCGCCGGTCGAAGTCGCGGTGCCGTTCGAACAGCCGGCGCCGAAGCCGTTGCCGCCGCCGGTGAAAACCGAAACGATTGCGCCGGTAATTGTCGAACAACCGAAGCCGATCGTTCCCACGAAGCCGGTGCCCGTCGACGTCACGCCCGCGTACCGCGCCTTCGCCACCGGCGACCTCGCGACCGCGGAGCGTCTGCTCACGAACGTGCTCGCGACCACGCCCGCGGCCGAGGCTTATCTGCTGCGGGGGTGTGTACGGTATACGCGGGCCATGTTGTCGCGCACGCCGGAGGCGATGCTGCTCGCGGCGACGAACGACTTCAAGGCCGCGCTGGCGCGCAACCGCTCGCTGCGTCTCGACCCGAGCGTCTTCTCGCCGAAGCTCGTGCGCCGCTTCGAGCAGGTGCGCAACGGCGGATGATCGACGTCGCCGCGGCCGCCGAGCGCCTCGCCGCATACGCGAAACCGACGCCGCTGGTGCGCTCGCTGCTCCTGTCGAAGGAGCTCGGCTGCGACCTCTGGATCAAGAACGAAACGGTCTCGCCGATCGCGTCGTTCAAGTGGCGCGGCGCACTCAATGACCTGCTGCACGAGCCGTCGACGAGCGTGGTCACGTCGTCGACGGGCAATCACGGGCAGGGTGTGGCGTGGGCGGCGCGCGTCTCCGACGTCACGGCGCACGTGTTCCTCCCGCGCGGCGCAAACCCGGTCAAGCGCGCCAAGATCGAGCTGCTCGGCGCCACGATTCACGATGTCGGCGAAGACCTCGACGAAGCGAAAGCGCTGGCGATGGAGTTCGCTCGCGCCGAGGGATTGCGGTTCGTCGATGACGGCGACAGTCCGGGTGTGATCGAGGGCGCGGGTACGGTCGGACTGGAGATCGCGCAGCAGCTCGAGCGCATCGACGTCGTCTACGTCCCGATGGGCAGCGGCTCGCTCGCCGCCGGCGTCGGGATGGCGTTACCCGATCCGCGCATCGTCGCGGTGCAGGCCAAAGGCTCGCCGGCGATGGTGGAGAGCTTCCACGCCCGCCGCGCCATCGAACGCCCCATCGACACCATCGCCGACGGCCTGGTCTGCCGCGTCCCCGCACAACTCGCGCTCGACGCGCTCCTCGAGCACGTCGACGATGCCATCACCGTCTCCGACGACGAGCTCCTCGCCGCCGCCCGCTCGATGATCCTCGGCGCGCACCTGCTGGTGGAGCCCTCCGGCGCGGCAGGACTGGCCGCCGCCATGCGGGGGGATGTGCGGGGGAAGACGGTGGTGGTGATCGCGACGGGCGCGAATGTAACGCCGGAAGTGTTCAACAGACTGTCATCCCGAGCGTGAGTCGAGGGACCCGGGCGGGCGGGGACGCGCTGCACTTCCCTTCAGCCGTTGCGCGCCCCACCCACCCAGGTCCCTCGACTCACGCTCGGGATGACAAGTAAGGCGTTCCACGCGTTACGCACGCGGATAAAATGCGCGGATGCCTGACGTGCTCCTCCTCGGCGACCCGCGTCTGCGCGTCCGCTCGGCCGAAGTCGACTCCTACGACGCGCGCAACTTCGACGCGCTTGCGGCGACCCTCGACGAGTTCCGCAAGCAGCACGGCTTCGGGCGCGCGATCTCGGCGCCGCAGATCGGGATCGCGCAGCGCTTCATCGCGGTGAACCTGGGGCAGGGGACGTTCTTCATCGTCAACCCGGTGGTGACCTGGCGCAGCGAGGAGACGTTCACGATGTGGGACGACTGCATGAGCTTCCCCGACCTGCTCGTGCGCGTGGAGCGGGTGCGGTCGCTCTCGCTGGAGTACGTCAACGAGCAGGGGAAGCGGAAGGAGTGGCGCGAGCTAGATCAGGCCGCGGCCGAGCTGCTGCAGCACGAGCTCGATCACCTCGACGGAGTGCTGGCCGTCGACCGGGCGTTGGATGCGGGATCACTGGTGATGCGCCGCGAGTACGAGCGCAACCGCGAGTACTTTGACGCGAAGGTGGACTACTTCATCGTGCCGACTATTTAGTCAGCTCGACGCCGTTGGCCACGAACGAGACTTCGTTCGCCGTGCCGTCGGGATTGCGCGTCAGCTTCGCGCCTTCTTCCTCGAGGTGATCGGCGTCTTTCTTCGAGAGCTTCTTCACCACCGTCACGCCCTCGACGCGGGCGGCCATCCCTTTCGAATCGAGGGGGACGAAAAACGCGTAGTCTTTGAAGGTGACGCGCACGCCCGGCTTGCCGGCCTCGGAGGCGAGCTGCATCCAGCAGCCCTTGCGCTCGCAGGCGGTGGTGACGACGCCTTCGACGACGACCGCATCCTTCGTGTACGCGTCCGGCTCGGCCAGCACTCTGGCGAGAGGGACGGCTTTCGCGCTCGACGAGAGCGGGACGCCGCGGGTGATCGTTTCGGCGGCGAAGGCCGTGGTGACGAAGAGGGCGGCGAAGAGGCAGAGGGCAATGGTGGCGCGCTTCATGAGGCGGGTATTATGCCCCGCTTGATCGAAGAACGCATTCGCGCGCGCTGGGACGCGCCCGACGACGAGGTGCGCGACGCCATCCGCGCCCAGGCTTGGACCGGCCACAACATCCCCATCACCGCGTCGGAGTCGACACTCGGTCCAGGTCCGGAGCTGATCGGCGAGAACCGCCGCACCATCGCCATCAAGTCGCTCGTCCGCCGCATCTTCGGCGACCGCCGGGTCTCCGTCCTCGACCTCGGCGCACTCGAGGGCGGCCTCTCGTTCGAAATGGCCCGCGAGGGATGGAACGCCACCGGCGTGGAAGGGCGCGAGGCGAACTTCCGCAAGGCGCAGCTCATCGCCTCGTACTACGCGCTGCCGAACCTCCGCTTCGTGCACCAGGATGTCAAAGAGCTGACACCCGGCCGCGACGGCACGTTCGACGTGATCCTCTGCTGCGGCCTGCTCTATCACCTCGACCAGCCGATCGTGCACCTGCGCCAGCTCGCGTCGCTGCTCAGCGGCGACGGTCTGCTCTTCCTCGACACGCACGTGGCGCCCGACGAGCACGCGGCGCGCTTCGGCACGCACGAGCCGTCACTCTCCCCGCCATTCACGTTCGAAGAGAGCGGCCACACGTACGACGGCCGCTGGTGGACCGAGCCGTCCGCCGGGGATCTGAAGGAACGGATGTGGTCCGCGATCTCGAACGAGCGCTCGCTCTGGCTCTCCCGCCGCTCGCTGATCCGCGCGCTCTATCACTCCGGCTTCGGCGCGATCCACGAGCTGTTCGGGATGTACGAGATCGAGTCCGAGTTCGCGCTCCGCGATCAGTTCTCGCGCCTCTACCTGGCCTGCCACAAACAGTGGTGAGCGCGTATGGAGTGCGGCGGCCTTAGTTAGCCGCCGCTTTCGAATTCGCGTGGCAGAAGCGGCGGGCGTGCAGTTCGCGACGCAACCGAATAAAAAAGCGGCGGCTCGGGCCGCCGCACTCCATAAAAAGGCCGGCGTTGCCGCCGGCCTTTTTGATTGGGAGGCGAATGGTGTCAGTGGTGCGCGTGCGTCGCCGCGTCGGTCTCGGCGGTGCCGATGCGCATGCCGTAGAAGGAGCGGTAGACGAAGAACATGGAGATGAGCAGGAAGACGACGGAGAGGATGCGGGTCAGGTTGCCCTGGCCGGCGCGGGTCATTTCGACCGCGAGCTCGACGGCGAGGAGGCCGAAGAGGGTCGTGAATTTGATGACCGGGTTCATGGCCACCGAAGAGGTGTCCTTGAACGGATCGCCGACCGTGTCGCCGACGACGACGGCCGCGTGGAGCGGCGTGCCCTTCATCTTCATTTCCGTCTCGACGATCTTCTTGGCGTTGTCCCAGGCGCCGCCGGCGTTGGCCATGAAGATGGCCTGGTAGAGGCCGAAGATGGCGATCGAGATCAGGTAGCCGATGAAGAAGAACGGCTCGAAGCAGGCGAAGGCCAGCGTCGAGAAGAAGACCACCAGGAAGATGTTCAGCATGCCCTTCTGCGCGTACTTGGTGCAGATGGCAACGACGGCCTTCGAGTCTTCAACCGACGCCCTCGTGGCGCCGGTGTCGAGCTTGATGTTGGCCTTGATGAACTCGACCGCGCGATAGGCGCCCGTCGAAACAGCCTGCGTGGCCGCGCCGGTGAACCAGTAGATCACCGCGCCGCCGACGACCAGTCCGAGGAGGAACTGCGGGTGGAGCAGCGACAGCTTGTCGATGTCCTGGGTCAGGCCGTTGGTGAGCATGACGATGATCGCGAAGATCATCGTGGTCGCGCCGACGACCGCGGTGCCGATGAGCACCGGCTTCGCGGTGGCCTTGAACGTGTTGCCGGCGCCGTCGTTCTCTTCGAGGTGCTCTTTGCCGCGCTCCCACTGCGGGCGGAAGCCGAAGTCGCGGTTGACCTCTTCGTCGATGCCGGGGAGGGTCTCGATGGTGGAGAGCTCGAAGACCGACTGCGCGTTGTCGGTGACGGGGCCGTAGGAGTCGACGGCGATCGTGACCGGGCCCATGCCGAGGAAGCCGAAGGCCACCAGGCCGAAGGCGAAGATGGCCGGGGCGATCATCAGCGCGCCTTCGCCGGTCGGGAACGCGCCGGCGATCCAGGCGGCGATGCCCATCAGGCCGGCGATGGCCAGGCCGGTCCAGTACGCGGAGAAGTTGCCGGCGATGAAGCCGGAGAGGATGTTCAGCGACGGGCCGCCTTCCTGCGACGCCGTCACGACCTCGCGCACGTGGCGCGACTCGGTGGAGGTAAAGACCTTGACCAGCTCGGGGATGATCGCGCCGGCCAGCGTGCCGCAGGTGATGATCGTGGAGAGCTTCCACCACATCGACGTGTCGCCGCCGAGGTCGGGGATGAGCATGTAGGAGACGGCGTAGGTGACGGCGACCGAGAGGATCGAAGTGAGCCAGACCAGCGACGTCAGCGGCGCCTCGAAGTTCATCTTGTCGGCGTTGCCGTAGCGCGCTTTGGCGAAGGCTTCGTTGATGAAGTAGGAGACGGCCGAGGTGATGACCATCAGCACGCGCATGACGAAGATCCAGACCAGGAGCTGGACCTGCACGGTGGCGTCGGTGACGGCCAGCAGGATGAAGGTGATCAGTGCGACGCCGGTGACGCCGTACGTTTCGAAACCGTCGGCGGTCGGGCCGACCGAGTCGCCGGCGTTGTCGCCGACGCAGTCCGCGATGACGCCCGGGTTGCGCGCGTCGTCTTCCTTGATGTTGAAGACGATCTTCATCAGGTCGGAGCCGATGTCGGCGATCTTGGTGAAGATGCCGCCCGCGATGCGCAGGGCCGCGGCGCCGAGGGACTCGCCGATGGCGAAGCCGATGAAGACCGGGCCGGCGTAGTCACGCGGCACGAACAGCAGGATGGCCAGCATGATCAGCAGCTCAGTGGAGATGAGCAGCATGCCGATGGACATACCGGCGCGCAGGGGGATGGAGTACGTCGGGAAGGGCTTGCCCTTGAGCGAGGCGAACGCGGTGCGGGAGTTCGCAAAGGTGTTGATGCGGATGCCGAACCAAGCCACGCCGTAGCTGCCGGCGATGCCGACCAGCGAGGCGATGAGGATGATCACGACCCGCGCGGCGTCGAAGTGCCGCAGGAAGCCGAAGTACACGACCATGATCGCGCCGATGAAGAGCTCGAGCAGGAGGATGAACTTCCCCTGCGTGACCAGGTAGGTCTTGCAGGTCTCGTAGATCAGCTCCGAGATCTCGAGCATGGAGCGATGCACGGGCAGCTTCTTGAGCTGCATGTACATGACCAGGCCGAAGAGCAGGCCGAGCACGCAGATGAACAGGCCGCCCATCAGCAGGCGGTCACCGCCCATGCCGAGGAATTGCACGCTGCCGAGGTCGGGCAGCACGAGCTCGGCCTCCGATTTGTGCGTGGTCGGGTGGCCGGCCAGCTTCGCCGAGTCGGCCGCGACGGCCGGATCCGAGGACGGATGGGCCTCCTGCGCGACGGCAACGCCGCCGAGCGCGAGGATACTGATCAGCGCGACGAACAGTACGCGCATGGTCCAGGACTTCATGATTCCTCCGAAAATTGGTGAGAAATGACCCCGGAGAGTGCAGGCGCTCCTCTCCCTGATTGGCTACGGGTCTTTAGGGCGCGCGGATTCTAGCGGAAAGCGTGACGGACGTCACGTGTTGGGGCGGCTTCTCCATCCTGACCGAAGCGAAGGATCAGCGGAGCCCTCACGCTTGGTCCCGCCGACGCACGGTTGCCGTGAGGGCTCCATTGATCCTTCGCTTCGCTCAGGATGAACTGCAGCTCAACGCTCGACCAGATCCAGCTCCGCCGCCACGTCCAGCGTGAACTTGCCCCGTCCGGCGGGCGTGATCTGCACGTTGGGGCATTTCTCGCGGAGGCGGTGGCGGAGGAGGATCAGGCGGGACTCGAGGTTGTCCTTGATCTCCGGTAATCCCAGGGTGCGGTCGAGGCGCAGCTCGCGATTGGTGAAGGCGGTGCGGCCCTGGCGTTTCCATTCGCCGACCAGCTTCCAGAGGATGCGGCCGGGGACGTTGCGGACCAGGTACTCGTCGTCGAGGAAGACCGTGTCGTCCTCGCGGTAGTAGGTGAGGGTGTGGCGCGCGCGGGCGGGCGGTGGGGGGACCGTGCGGAGCACGGGCGGCTCGTAGGACTGCGGTACCGTCTGCGACGCCGGCTCGTCGGAGCTGACGCGGTCGATGCCGAGGGCGATCTGGTTGCCGATGATGCCGAGGTAGGTCTCGTCCCATTCACCGAAGAGGAGCGGGTCGCGGCTCTCCGCGGCCAGGACGCCGATCAGTTGTTCCTCGACCAGCAGCGGGATGATCAGCGCGCTCTGCGCGTCGGGCAAGCCGGGGAGCGGGATCTCGGGACGAACGTGCAGGCCGCCGGTGTCGGACATGACGGAGCGGCGCACGGCGCGCCCGTAGCGCAGCTTTTCATTGAGGCCGCTGATGCGCAGGATGCGGCGCTCGCGGGCGACGGTGCCGATCAGTCCTTCGCCGGGCACTACTTCCGCGCCGACTCCGCCGCCGCCGTAGCCGCGGCAGGCGATGGTGACGAGGCGCTGCAGTGCATGGTCGTACAGCAGGACGATGGTGTGGCGGAAGCCGAAGTAGACGTCCAGTGCGTCGAGCGTCGCGGCGAGCAGGTTCTCCAGATCGTCGGCGCGGTTGATGCGGTCGGAGACGAGTTGCAGTCCGCGCAACTCGGTGCGGTGGCCGGTGGCGGAGACTGCTTCGTCTTCTCCGACCGCGGTGCCGGTGAGGAAGCCGTCGACTTTCTCCACTCTCACCACTTCGAAGACATCCGCGGCGACGAGGCGGAAGACGCCCTCCATGCCGGTGTGCGAGGCGATGGCCAGGATGCGCATGGCCATCGTGTCGAACAGCGGTCCGCTTTTCTCCGAGCGCAGGAAGCGCAGGCGGAGGCGGTAGGCCTGGAACGTGACCGGGTCGTAGACCTCGACGCAGCCGTTCGGGTTCTCGTCGAAGTTGCGGCGGGTCTTGTTGAAGAACTGCTGCGAGAGCGCGACGTGCCCGTCGTCGACGAGGTAGACCTGGCTGACGTAGGTGATGTTCGGGATGCCGTTCGCGTCGGCCGAGGCGACGACGCTGGGGATGACGCCCTGAAAGCAGCGCGAGATCTCGGCGAGCTTCATCGGATGAGCGTCCCTGCTTTCGGCCCGGGGGTCTGGTCGAAGACCTGTTCGACAGAGAGGTCGATGGCGAAGGCCGGCCAGTGGGCGACGCTGCGAGTGACCCGGCGCGGGAGGCCGATCTCGTCGAGCACGGCCGCGAATTCGTCGAGGCGCTGGCGGACGAAGGCTTCGTCGGACGCGGGCGCGAGCCGCACGCCGCGCGTGACGCCTTTGATCTGCACGGTTTCGTGCGAGAGAGGATGCGAGCAGCTCACCGCCACCCGTCGCGTGGTGGCGACGTTGGCCACGGTCTCCTGCGCCGTGACCGCGGGGACGTAGACGGTGACGCTGTCGAAGTTGTCTTTCGTGGCGATGGCGATGCCGCGGCAGCACGAAGGAACGCCGTCGGCGTCGACGGTGCCGACCAGCACCGACACGCCTCCGGTCATGAAGTGTTCGAGGGTTGCCGTGGACATTGCGCGCGGATTTTAGGATAGAACGACCGGGAGGCCTCCGGCGGGCCGGTACGACCGGCAGCGCTTGTTGAGCCCAGTCTTCGCGACAACACGTCTTACGTCGACAGGCGTGCGGTCAGGCTTGGCCAGGCAGCGCTGCCGGTCGCACCGGCCCGCCGGAGGCCTCACGTCGTCTCTCCTACAACGCGATCCGTAACATCACCGGCTCCTCGAGCTTCTCCATCGGCCAGATCGTGGACCCCTCGAACGAGCGCAGTCCGGGGTTGGCGATGAACCAGTAATCGCTGCCGGCGACGGCGCCGGTGGTGGGGAGCTCGAAGGCGGCGTTCTTCGTCTCCAGGACTTCCACGCGGCCGTCGGCGAGGTGAATGCGCACCACGCGCGGCTTGCCCACAGCGTTCTGAATGCCGATCAGCGTGCCGCGATGGAAGCTCAGGCCGTCGATGCCGGACAGCATTCCTTTGCCGACGCTCTCTTTCGTTTTGTCGGTGACGTCGAAGCGGGTGACGCCGCGAAAGTCGGCCACGTAGAGGTGGCGCTGGTCGTCGGAGACGGCGATGCCGTTCGGCCAGCTGAAGCCCTCCGCCCAATCCTCGAACGCTTCGCCGCCTGCCGGGAGACGGACGACCTTGTGGCGCCCCATGTCGGTCGCGAACAAGCTGCCGTCGTCGAGCAGCGCGAGGTCGTTGAGCTTGGCGGGGCCGGCGTTGATCTTCTTCACCAGCCGCCCGTCGCGGAGGTCGTACGCGGCCAGCATCGACGCCTCCTGCCCCTCGACGTAGCCGCGCATTTCTTTGGTCGTGCTGCTGACGACCCACAGCAGCCGCCGCTTCGCATCGACCTTCACTCCCAGCCCACCCAGCATCCCATCCTGCCCCTCGGCCACGAAGTCGCTGGCTTTGCCATCCCTCGTGACGCGCAACACTTTCCGCCGGTAAATCCCACTCACATAAAACACGTCGTCCACCGGGTCCCACGCAATCCCCTCGGGCACGAGGTCGCGCTGTCCACTCATCGTGAACGCGACCCGCGCCTTGCTCGCCCGCGGCTCGCGCGCCTCCAGCTTGGAGCGGATGCCGCGGAACTCGCGCGAGTCGAGGCCGGCGAATTCAATCGGACTGACGCCGTGCTCCCACCCCAGCTCGTCGAGCCTCGTCAGCCACCGCACCACTTCCGCGGTGTCGCCGGCCTTCGCGTGATACGTGGCCAGGAC
>DASVSV010000384.1:0-4225 GCA_036387915.1 Thermoanaerobaculia bacterium | reverse complement strand
TGCATCGGCGCGAGCACCTGCACGTCGCGCAGCGGATCGAGTCCGCGTTGCCTGGCACGGTCGGCGACGGTGTGCACCACGCGGTCGCGCGCGTGCTCCGCGTCGCGCGCCTTGACGAAGAAAAAGTCGGTGCCGGGCGGATTGCTGAGGTCGGGCAGCTCGCCGCGATTGATGGCGTGCGCGTTGTCGATGATGCGGCTGTCGTTGCCCTGCCGGTAGACGGTCTTCAGCGCCGAGACCGGGATGCGTCCCGAGGCGATGATGTCGCGCAGGATCTGCCCCGGTCCGATGGAAGGCAGCTGATCGGCGTCGCCGACGATGAGCAGCGACGTGCCGGGGCCGATCGCGCGCAGCACGCACTCGAACAGCAGCACGTCCGCCATCGAGGCCTCGTCGATCACCAGCAGGTCGCACTCGAGCGGGTTGTCTTCGTTGCGATGGAACGACTCGTCCTCGGGATGCCACTCCAGCAGGCGATGAATCGTGCGCGCCTCGACGCTGGTCTGCTGCATGAGCCGCTTCGCGGCGCGTCCCGTCGGCGCGGCCAGCTCCACGCGCGCGTCGGGCAACATCGCCAGGATCGCGCGGACGACCGTCGTCTTGCCGACGCCGGGTCCGCCGGTGATTACGGACACGCCGGAGCCGAGGGTGCGGCGGATGGCGTCCTGCTTCTCCTGCGGCAGATCGACTTCAGGGATCTCTGCGAGCAGCGGCTCGCCTTTGGTGAGCGCGAGCAGCATCCGGGCGATGTTCGTCTCCGCCTCGTGCAGCCGGCGCGTGAAGACCACCGGCGTGCCGCCGAGGTCTTCGAGAATGAGGTCGCGGCGGCGGATGGCTTCGTCGAGCACGTTCGCGACGAGGGTGGCCTCGCAGCCGAGGAGCGCGGAAGCGTTGCGAATCAACTCCTCGCGCGGATGGCCGCAGTTGCCGGTGGAGCGGCTCTCGTCGAGGAGATGGCGCAGCCCGGCGCCGATGCGGAACGGCGAGGCGCGGTCGAAGCCGAGCGACTGCGCGATCGCATCCGCGGTCTCGAAGCCGACGCCGCGCACTTCCTGCGCCAGGCGGTACGGGTTCTCGCGGATCAACGCGACCGCGCTCGGACCGTACTGCTTGTGGATGCGCGCGGCGCGGCGCGTGCCGATGCCGTGTGCGCCGAGCATGGCCGCGAGGCGCCAGACGCCGCGCTGCGCTTCCCATGCCGTGCGGATCTCGCCGAGCTTCTTCTCGCCGATGCCGCGGACCTCGAGCAGTCTCTGCGGAGCGTCGTCGAGCACCGTCATCACCTCGCCGCCGAACGTCGCGAAGAGTCGCGCTGCGAGCGCCGGACCGATGCCTCGAACGCGGCCCGAGCCGAGAAACTTTTCGATCGCGGCGCGGGTGACGGGGAGCAGCGGCTGGACGCGCTCGGCGCGGAACTGCGCGCCGTAGCGGCGATCCATCTCGTGGCGCCCGTGCGCCTCGATCTCGTCGCCGGCCTCGAGGGGCGGGCAGGACGTGACCAGCTTGAGCAGCGCACCACCGGCGTCGCGCACTTCCGCGATGCAGAAAGACGTGGCGCGGTTGTAGTGAACGATGCGCTCGATGACGCCGCTGATCTTCTCGGACACAAAGGTGTAGGGCGGGCTGTCAGCCCGCCCTTTGTGGATGAAGTGTCAGATCAGAGGCTGCGCTTTTTGCCGCGGATGTTGCGCCGGCTGCCCTTGGCTTTACCGCCGCCCGGTGCACCACCGCCGCCGCCCCAGCCGCCGCTGTCGTAGTCGCCGCCGCCGCCGCCGAAGCCGCCGCCGCCGCCACCACCGTAGCCGCCACCGCCGCCGCCACCGAAGTCGCCGCCGCGTCCGCCGCCACCGCCGCCGAAGCCGCCGCGGCCCGGACCGCCGAAGCCACGACCACCGCCGCCGCCACCGGGTGCGCCACGCGGGCGATCTTCCGCCGCGTTCACACGCAGAGCACGGCCGCCGAGCTGATGGCCGTTGAACTTCTCGATCGCTTTCGCCGCATCCTCTTCATTTGCGAATTCGACGAATGCGAAGCCTCGCGGCCGGCCGGTCTCGCGATCGGTCGGGAGGAAGACGTCACGAATCTCCCCGGCCTGCGCAAACAGCGTCTGCACTTCTTCGCGCCTGGTGTTGTAGTCCAGGTTTCCGACAAATATTTTTACACCCATCCAGTCTCCAATCACTTTCTGCCCAGACTCACCAGGCTACGTACTTCCTGCTGCATGCATCGCAAGGCTCGGGCCGGAACGCAACAACGGCAAAGGCTACCACGGTCCACGGTGCTTTCAAGGTCTGCGCCCGAGGTTCACCGGATTGTCGGAGGATTTTTTGTCAGTCCCACGCGCGCGGCAGAACTCGGGCTGCACCCGCGCGTGCGTCAGGCTCGGCCAACGAGCGCCGCCGCCCTTGCATGCTCACAGCTCGACCTGCGCGCCGAGCTCGATGACCTGGTTCGGCGGCAGACTGAAGTAGCCGACCGCGCTCGACGAGTTGCGCATCATCCAGGCGAAGAGATACTCGCGCCAGATGGCCATGCCGGGCTGCCTGGTCGGGATCAGCGTCTCGCGTCCGAGGAAGTAGCTCGTCGTCATCGGATTGAAGGAGACGTGCTGCGTCCCGATGCGCTCCAGCGCGTCAGGGATGTCGGGATCTTCCATGTAGCCGAAGTGGATGGTCAGGCGGAACACGCCGTGGCCGAGCTCTTCCCACTCGAACCGTTCTTTCTTGTCCAGATGCGGCCGGTCCTCGGTCTCGACGGTGAGCAGCACCACGATCTTGTGCACGACCTTGTTGTGCTTGATGTTGTGCAGCAGCGTGGTCGGCACGCCCGTGCCGTGCCGCGACATGAAGATGGCCGTGCCGCGCACGCGCGGGATGCGGTCGTTGGCCAGCTCGCGCATGAAGTCCTCGAGGGCCATGCCCTGCTCGGCCAGCTTGCCGCTGAGAATCATCCGCCCGCGCCGCCACGTCGACATAGCCGTGAAGATCACCAGTCCGACGACGAGCGGGAACCAGCCACCGTCCCAGATCTTCACGATGTTCGCGCCGAAGAAAGAAAGATCGAAGCAAAGGAAAAAGAGCGCGAACGCGACCGCGCCGACGAGCGGCCACCGCCAGCGGTCCCTCGCGAAAACGGCAAGGTGCGTCGTGGTGATGGCCATCGTCGCGGTCACCGCGACGCCGTACGCCGCGGCGAGCTCGGTGGAGCGCTGGAATGCCAGCACCAGCCCGATGGCCGCGAACATCAGCAGCCAGTTCACCGAGGGGATGTAAATCTGGCCGATCTCGCGGGCCGAGGTGTGGCGGATGCGGATGCGCGGCAGGTAGCCGAGCTGCACGGCCTGGCGCGTCAGCGAGAACGCGCCGGAGATGACGGCCTGCGATGCGATGCACGCGGCGGTGGTGGCCAGGATCACCAGCGGGATCAGGACGGCCTTCGGCGCCATCAGGAAGAAAGGATTCTTCACCGACTCGGGCGAGTGCAGAAGGAACGCGCCCTGGCCGAAGTAGTTCAGCAGCAACGCGGGAAAGACGAACGCAAACCAGACCCGCCGGATCGGCTTGAGCCCGAAGTGACCCATGTCGGCGTAGAGCGCTTCGCCGCCGGTGATGACCAGGAAAACGGAACCTAGCACGAGGAAACCGGGAAGTTGGTTGCGGATGAAGAAGTTGATCGCGTGCGTCGGCGAGATCGCCATCAGCACGGCGGGCTCTTTGACGATGTGCATGATCCCGAGCACGGACAGCGTGGCGAACCAGAGGATCATGATCGGCCCGAAGACGGTGCCGACTTTGGCCGTGCCGTATTTCTGCACGGCGAAGAGACCGATGATGATGCCGATGGTGATTGGGACGACCCAGTCATGGAACACGGGCGTCACGATCTCCAGCCCTTCCACGGCGGAGAGGACGGAGATGGCGGGCGTGATCATGCCGTCGCCGTAAATCAGCGCCGCGCCGAAGAGTCCCAGACCGAGCAGGACCGCCCGGCGTGTCGAGGGCGTGCCTTTCGGGCGCACCAGCGACATCAGCGCGATGATCCCCCCTTCGCCGCGGTTGTCCGCGCGCATGACGAAGATCAGATATTGGATGGAGATGATCAGGACCAGAGCCCAGAAGATGAGCGAAAGCACGCCCAGGATGTTCGCCGGCGACGCCGCGAGGCCATGCTCCGCGGCGAAGCACTCGCGGAAGGCGTAGAGCGGGCTCGTGCCGATATCGCCGTA
>DASVSV010000383.1:0-6796 GCA_036387915.1 Thermoanaerobaculia bacterium | reverse complement strand
CTGGCCGAGGTATGCGGCCGTTCGAACAGTCCGAGGACGCCTTGCGAGGTGCGCGTCTCGGACATCGCGTCGAAGACTTCCGCGGTCACGTCGACATCGCGCGTCACGACCGCGATCGCCTTCCAGCCGCTCGCGATCGCGTCCGCGACCTGCTTCGGTCCCTCGATGACGATCTCCGCGTCGTGCTCGCGAATGGCCTCGCGGATGCGCTTGACCAGAGGATTGTGTCGGCTACTGATGACAGGCATTAGAATGCGCCGCCAATGATGCCACGCGCTTCGGCCGTCCGGCCGAAGGGTGATAAAAGACGTTCTTCGCGCGATGACCACCACCACCCGACCCACCATCCGCTTCGCCGAGCGCGTCACCTCGATGCAGGAATCGCCGACGCTGGCGGTGTTGAATCGTGCCACGGCGCTGATCCAGCAGGGTGTGGACATCGTCGATTTCGGCCCCGGCGAGCCGGACTTTGGAACGCCGCTGCGCGTGGCCGAGGCGGGGAAGCGGGCCATTGACAGCGGGTACACGAAGTACACGAACGCGAGCGGCTTGAAGAGCGTGCGCGAGGCCATCGCCGGACGCTACAACCGCCGCTACGGACTGTCGTTGACGCAGGAGCACGTGATCGCCGGCAACGGCGGCAAGCAGGAGCTGTTCAACGTCATGCTCGCGCTGCTGCGCGAGGGCGACGAGGTGATCATCCCGTCGCCGTACTGGGTGAGCTTCCCCGATCAGGTGTCGTTCGCCGGCGCGACCCCGGTGTTCGCGCAGACCGATCCCGGCAATCACTTCCGCGTGCGCATGAGCGACATCCTGGCAGTGGCCACCGAGCGCACGCGCGGCGTGATCCTGAACTCGCCGTGCAACCCGACCGGCGCGGTGATCCGCGAGTCGGAGCTGGCGCAGATCGTCGAGTGGTGCGCGTCGCGCGACGCGTTCCTGGTCTTCGACGAGACGTATGAGTTGTTCGTCTACATGGGCAACGAGCACGTCTCCGCCATCCGCTGGTTCGAGCAGTATCCGGAGACGGTGATCATCGTGAACTCGATGTCCAAGACGTTCGCCATGACCGGCTGGCGTCTCGGCTACGCGATCGCTCATCCGGAGATCGTCTCCGCCCTCGGCAAGATCCAGAGCCACTCGACGTCGAACCCGAGCACGATCGCGCAGCATGCGGCGCTCGAGGCGCTGGCCGGCGTCGACGAGGACGTGCAGCGGATGTACGAGGCGTACTGCGAGCGCCGGGAGTTCCTCGTGCCGGCGCTGAACGCGATCACCGGCACCTGCTGCGCCGACCCGGACGGAGCGTTTTACGTCTTCCCCGATGTCAGCGCGTACTTCGGCAGGCGCGGCATTACGGATTCGCAGTCGTTTGCCAATTTCCTGCTGGACGAGGCCCGCGTGGCGGTCGTGCCCGGCGGCGCGTTCGGCGCGGACGACTTCGTGCGGATCAGTTACGCAACGAGCATGGAGCGCATCCACGAGGGTGTGGCCCGTATCGCCGCGGCCGTCGGCCGGCTGTAGTTCCTCGGAGTTCCTCGGGGGTTCCTCGGAGTTCCTCGGGGAGCGAACCGGACGAACTTCGCGCAACTCCGAGCCACTCCGAGGCACTCCGAGGAACTCACTCCGGAATCTCCCCGCACTTCCGGCCGTTCCGATTGCGACACGAAGCTCTCAGCTGGCAGCTGCAGCCCTCAGGACGGTTCCTGCGAGCTAAAGCTGCGAGCCGAGAGCTCAAAACAAGGAGATTCCGTGAAGAAAATCATCACCACCATGATCGCCCTGGCGATCGTCGCGACGACCACCGTCGCGCAGAACGCGCCGGCGGCGAAGCCGGCCGCGCAGGCCGGCGACCCGATCGTCATTGCCGCGGGCGACGTCGCCATCCGGCAGTCCGAGTTCGAGAGCGCCCTGAAGACGCTCCCCGAGCAGTATCAGCAGTACGCGATGGGCCCCGGCAAGAAGCAGTTCGCCGAGGACTTTCTGCGCATGAAGATGCTCGCCGCGGCGGGCACCAAGGCCGGCCTCGACAAGGATCCGGACGTCGTCAACCAGCTCACCCTGATGAAGGAGAACCTGGTCGCGAACGCGCAGCTCCAGAAGATCGAGAAGGGCATCACGCTCTCCGACGACGATCTGAAGAAGGCCTACGACGCGCAGAAGGGTCAGTACGAGCAGGTCAAGGCCCGCCACATCCTGATCGCGTTCAAGGGCAGCCCGGCCGCGCAGGAAGGCAAGCCCGAGCTGACCGAGGAGCAGGCCAAGGCCAAGGCGGAAGATCTGCGCAAGCAGATCGTCGCCGGCACCGCCAAGTTCGAGGAGCTCGCGCAGAAGGAATCCGACGACGTCGGTTCCGGCAGCCGCGGCGGCGACCTGGGCGAGTTCAACCGCGGCCAGATGGTCCCGGAGTTCGAGAAGGCCGCGTTCGACGCGAAAGTCGGCGACGTGACCCCGGTCGTGCGCACGCAGTTCGGCTACCACATCATCAAGGTGGACGAGCACGGCTCGACGCCGTTCGAGCAGGTCAAGGACACGCTCGCCAAGGCCCAGCGCCAGGAGCGCCTCCAGGCCGAGCTCGACAAGATGAAGAACGCCGCCAAGCCGACCTTCAACGAGACCTACTTCGCCGTCGCCGCCGCGCCGGAAGCCCCGGCCACGCCGGCCACGCCGGCCGCGGAACCGAAGAAGCAGTAAGCAAACACCTGCTGTTGCAGGCGCGAAAAGGGCGGGCTATGGCCCGCCCTTTTTGTTTGCTATCGTTCGCCGCCATGGAAATCCCCTCGAAAGTCTCGATCTTCAACCGCACGCTGGAGATCAAGGGAAAAGCCGCGACGCTGATCGCAGTCAACGAGGACAGCGGCTACTACGAAGTCGTCCTCGAAGTGCAGCAGCGCAACCACACCGTGCTCTTCCCCATCGCCGAGACGGTGATCATCTTCAACGAAGCGTTGCCGACGATCTCGGCGGATTTCGAGGTGGAGAGGTAGAATCGAGGCGTATGGCGGACCTGAAGTCGATCATCCACTCCGATCCCCAGATCCACAGCGGTGATCCGGTGTTCGTCGGGACCCGCGTCCCGGTCCGCACGCTCCTCGACTACATCGAGGGCGGAGACAGTCTCGACGTGTTCCTCGACAATTTCCCGAGCGTGACGCGAGAGCAGGCGATCGCGTTTCTCGAGGAAGCCGGTCGAGCGGCGCTGGCTCAGATCGCGTGAGGCGGGTTCTCTTCGACGAAGACCTGCCGCGCCAGCTCCGGCGCGATCTCCCCGAATTCGAGATCCGAACCGTGCAGGAAGAAGGCTGGTCGTCCGTGCAGAACGGCGAGTTGCTGCGGCGCGCTTCGCAGACCTTCGACGTGCTTCTGACCGCGGACCAGCGGCTTCAGTATCAGCAGAACATCCCCCGGTTCGACATCGGCGTCGTCGTGATCGTCGCCATCGATACGCGGTTGCCACATCTGCGTTCGCTGTTGCCGCAACTGCGAACAGCGATCCTGGACATCACGCCGGGAACCGTAATCATCGTGGCTGGCTGAGCGTGTCATCCTGAGCCGCAGGGATCGTCCAACGCAGCCGAGGAAGCCGGTCCGAGCGCCGCTGGCTCAGATGGCGTGAACCAGTCCCCTCTCCCCGCGCTCGGGGAGAGGGTTAGGGTGAGGGGCTTCCTTTTCGCGAGCCACAGCCCCTCACCCTAGCCCTCTCCCCGCTCGTCGCGGGGAGAGGGGACAAGTTGTCGCGAGACGCGCTGTTCTCTCTCCCGTTACGCGATCACCAGAGCCGCTACTCCACCTTCTTCGCGAACAGGAACGCTACGCCCACGCCAATCAGGTACAGCAGGATCATCGGTACGGCGAGGGCGGCCTGGGTCACGATGTCCGGGGTCGGGGTGACGACGGCGGCGACGACGAAGGAGAGCACGATCGCGTACTTGAACTTCTGCATCAGGAACGCGGGGGTGACGATGCCGAGGCGGGCCAGGAAGAAGATCAGGATCGGGGTCTCGAAGACGATGCCGCAGGCCAGGATGATCATGCTGGCGAACGAGAAGTAGTCGTCCACAGTAACCATCTGCTTGAACTGCTTGCCGGTCTCGACGAAGAAGCTGCACGTCGCGGGGAGCAGGAAGCGCCAGCCGAAGTAGCCGCCGATGATGAAGAACGCCGAGCCGAAGATGATGAACGGCAGGGCCAGGCGGCGCTCTTTCTTATACAGACCCGGCGCGATGAAGAGCCAGACCTGCAGCAGGATCACCGGCGCGGCGAGGAAGAGGCCGGCGAAGAACGCCACCTTCATGTAGAGGAAGAACGGCGCGGTCAGGCGCGTGTAGGCGAGCTTGTCGCCGGGCGCGAGGAACTTGGTCAGCGGCTCCTGCAGCTTGGCGAAGATCGGCTCGGCGAACGCCCAGCAGGCGATGAAACCGACCGCCGCGGCGATGAAGGAGTAGAGCAGCCGCTTGCGCAGTTCCTCGAGGTGATCGAGGAACGACATCTTCGGCAGCTCGGCATCGGGATCGACGATCGGATCGGCAGCCATGGCTCAAGTGGTCGAGGGGCGGGTCGTCGGGTCGTCCAGGCGAGTGGTGGGATCGTCTGGCGGAGCCTGCTCGTCGATGACCGCAACACTCGTCGTCACTTCGTCGACCGGAGTCGACTCGTCAACCGGAGTCGACTCGTCAACCGGAGTCGACTCGCCGACCGGAGTCGACTCGCCGACCGGAACAGCGGGGACCGGTTCGCCGGAGATTTCCGTCGCTGGCTCACTCCTTGATACCGCCTCGTACGGCGTGGCGAACGAGTCGAATGACGTCGGCGTGATCTGCTTGAGCTCTTCGAGCCGCACTTCGCGTTCGATCGTGCTTTTCAGGTCGTCGGTCGCCTTCCGGAACTCCCCCATGGCCTTGCCGAGCATGCGGCCGATCTCCGGGATCCTGCGAGGTCCGAAGACGATGAGAATGACGGCGAAGATGAGCAGGAGCTCGGGGACTCCGAGTGAACCGAACATGTTTTTTTCTGCGGACCTCGCGAAGCGGATCGGTGACAGCGAAGTGAACACCGGCGCAACGTGTGAGAGGCGACGAATACTCCGCCTCTATAATGACGTTACTTCGACCACAGTGTAACGCGAGCCGCAAAGGGGCGCGAACAACGATGGCAAAACTACGAAAAACCGACAAGTGGACCTTCTCCCTCACGCTCATCGTCGCGATGGCCGGGGCAACGTTGTTCGGCGGCTTCTACGGAAACCACCTCTTCGGCGCCACGCCCGCGAACGCGGAGCTGACCAAGCGGATGAAGGAGTACACCGACCTCCTCAACGCCGTCACGACCTGGTCCGCCGAGGACATCGGCTCGGACAAGTTCGTGTACGCCTCGATCGACGGCATGCTCCGCGCGCTCGACCCGCACACCTCCTTCCTCGAGCCGAAGGAGTACACGGACATGCAGGATCGCCAGAAAGGCACGTTCTACGGCCTGGGCATCCTGGTGACGAAGCGCAACGACCAGGTCACCGTCATCACGCCGCTCGAAGGCACGCCCGCGGCGCGCCTCGGCATCCGCGCCGGTGACGTGATCTCCGAGGTCGAAGGCGTCTCCACCGACGACCTCTCGCTCGACGAAGTGGTCAAGCGCCTCAAGGGTCCCAAGGGCACCACGGTGCACATCAAGATCAAGCGCATCGGCATGAAAGAGCCGATCCCGCTGACGATCACGCGCGCCGCCATTCCGACGAACTCCATCTCCAACGTGCTGATGCTCGGCAACGGTACGGGCTACATCCGCATCAAGGACTTCACCTCCACCACCGTGCGCGAGCTCGACCAGGCGATGGAGAAGCTCGAAGCGCAGGGCATGCAGCGCCTCGTCCTCGACCTGCGCATGAATCCGGGCGGTCTGCTCGACGCCGCGGTCGGCGTGTCCGACATGTTCCTCGACAAGGGGCAGATGATCGTCTACACGAAGGGGCGCACGCCGGACTCGATGCAGGAGTACACCGCACCGGGCAAGCACGCGCAGTTCGACAAGCCGGTCGTCGTCCTCGTGAACCGCGGCAGCGCCTCGGCCTCGGAGATCGTGGCCGGCGCGATTCAGGATCACGATCGTGGCCTGGTCGTCGGCGAGACGAGCTGGGGCAAGGGCCTCGTACAGAGCGTCTACACGCTGCAGTACGGCGCCGGCCTCGCGCTCACGACGTCGAAGTACTTCACGCCCGCCGGCCGCAACATCCAGCGCGACTACACCTCGGTCTACGACTACTACATGGCCGACGAGACCGAGAACGGTCCGGAAGTGCCGCTGTCGCAGCGCGAGCAGTTCAAGACCGACACGGGCCGCACCGTCTACGGCGGCGGCGGCATCACGCCGGACGTGATCGTCAAGCAGCCGACGCTCTCGCGCACGACGCAGCTCCTCGAAGTGCGCAGCGCGATCTTCAACTACGCCGTCGAATACGCGGCGAAGCATCCGGAGCTGACGAAGGACGTCGCCGTGACGCCGGCCATCGTCGAAGAGTTCGTGCGTCACGCGTCGCTCGCGGAGATCGCGTCCGAGGCGGACATCCGCGCCGCGCTGACGCAGGCGGAGGATCGCAAGTACATCGAGCGCGCGTTGAAGGCGGAGATCGTCGCGGCAAAGTATGGCTACGACGCGTCGTATCCGTATCGACTGCAGGGCGACGCACAGGTGGAGAAGGCGCTGGAAGTCTTCCCCGAGGCGCAGAAGCTGGCCACCGTGGCCGCGGCCGCGCGCTCCGGCAGCACCGACCCGCGTCCCAGCGCAGCAGGCACGCGCGCGGCGC
>DASVSV010000382.1:0-18447 GCA_036387915.1 Thermoanaerobaculia bacterium | reverse complement strand
CCCGGCGGGCGGGCTGAAGCCACGCCCTACGTTCGGCACGTTCGTCGCGAGACGCCGCACCTCGATCTGCGATACAACTCTGTACACGATCCGGGATGACCTGCAGCAGCTCTGCGAAATGATCGTAGCGCGCGCCTGAAGCGGCCCGGCTCACCGCATCTGCATCACGATCCAGATCACGATCGCCAGCGCGATCACGACGACGATCCCAATGGTGATGCCGCTGTTCTTCGACGAGCTGACGCTCACGGTTTCGCGGACGACGTGGCGTTCGACGCTTTCGTCGTTGTTGTCAGGTTCCGGCATGTTCAGCGTTCTCAGCAACTGCCGTGCCGTGCGCGATCAGGCGGCGCGACGTCATGAGGAAGATCGGGATCGAGAGCGAGGCGATCGCGGCGGCGATGGTGAACGCGTGCGCGAAGCTGGTACGCGCGGCGATGGCGCCGATGGCCATCGAGCCGATGCCGATGCCGGTGTCGAAGCCGAGGATCACGCTGCCGAAGGTGCGGGCGCGGCGGGCGTCGCTGGTGTGCGCCATCACGAAGGTCATGAAGGACGGAAAGGCCGCGCCCATCCCCATACCGAAGAGCGCGGCGGCGACGCTCATCTCGAAACGGTTGTCGGCGCGCGCCAGCAGCGCGAAGCCGATGGGCATGGCCACGAAAGCCGGATAGAGCAGCACCTTCGGTCCGTGGCGGTCGCCGAGGCGGGAGGTGAGGAGGCGGATCAGCACCGTGCTGATGGCGAAGACGGTGAAGAAGAGCGACTCCGGCGCGATGCCGCGCTCGCGCGAGAGCAGCGCCACGTGACTGGTCACGCCGCCGTAGCCGAACGCCACCACCGCCAGCGACAGCGTCACGTGCACGACGCGCCAGTCCCAGAACTCGAGCTTCTGCATCGACACCGCGGTGCGCGTCGTGCCGCCCGGGAGCCGCGAGCCCCAGACCGCGGTGAGCGCGGAGATGGCCGCGATCTCCGCGCAGAGCGCGAACCAGCCGAAGTGATAGACCCAGAGTCCGACCGCCGGCGCCACGGCGATGGCCGCGGTCGGCGCGAGTCCCCAGTACGCCAGTCCTTCCGTGCGCCGCGACGGCGGGATGAAGTCCGTCATGATCGCGCCGGCCGCGGAGAGGATGGCCGACCAGAGCGCACCGTGCACGACCGCGATCAGCATCACCACCGGCAGCCACGGCACGAGCCCGTACGCGAGCGAGAAGAAGACGAACAGCACCGAGGCGATGACCAGCATCCGGCGCCGGCCGATGTGGTCCGCGACCGTGCCCATCACCGGCGCCGCGAATGCGCTGGCCAGCGTGTAGAAGAAGAGGAACAGGCCCGCGGTAGCGCGCGTGCCGCCGAGCTCCACGATGCGCAGCGGGATCACCGGCAGGAGCTGGAACAGCGAGAAGAACGTGGCGCACTGGAACAGCCAGAGGAAGAGAAAACGGCGCGTGAAGAGAGGCTCGGCCACCGGCCGGGGATTGTAGTGGGTGAGTGATAGTGTTTCGCACGCTGATGAAAGTGAAACGGGCAGCGAAGTACGGCTTCTGCTCCGGCGTGCGCATCGCCGACCTCAAGGTCAAGCGTTTCGCTGCCGGCGGCGGCCGCGGCGCCATCCTCGGGCAGGTGGTCCACAACGAGCGCGTGGTCGAGGAGATGGAGCGTCTCGGCGTCCGCACCATCAACGACATTGCGACGGTCGAGGAGCCGACCATCGTCTTCTCCGCGCACGGCGTGCCGCCGTCGTTCCACGAGACCGCCCGCGAGCGCGGCCTGCAGATCCTCGACACGACCTGCAAGTTCGTCTACGACATCCATCGCGAAGCCAAGCGCGCGCTCGAGTCCGGCTATCACCTGGTCTTCATCGGCGACCCGAAGCATCGCGAGGTCATCGGCTACACGCACGACCTCGATCCGTCGATCTACCACATCGTCTCGAAGATCGACGAGGCGGAGACGATCGACTGGTCGCAGTACGACAAGCTCAAGGTTTTTTACCAGACCACCCTCAACGCCGAGGATTTCGAGGATGTTGTGCAGGCCATCGAGCGGCGGGCGGCGCGTGTCGAGCGCGGCGATACGATCTGCTACGCCACGAAGGAAAACCAGGATGCGGCGAAGGTGCTGGCCGACGACCCGGAGGTCGACGTGATCATCGTCATCGGCGGCAAAAAGAGCGCGAACACGAAGCATCTCTGGGAGATCTGCGCGGAGAGCAAGCGCTCGTATCTGATCCAGGGAGCGGACGACATCGACCGTCAGTGGCTGGCGGACGCGAGCGTGGTCGGTCTCACGGCGGGCTCATCGACGCCCGACTATGTGATCGACGAGGTCGAGCAGGCGCTCGCGGAGCTATAAGTCGGCGGTAAGTCGGCGTTCAGGCGATTTCGTAACCTCAGCGGTGAATAACCGTCCTACCTTCAGCGTTTGAAGGCGCAACCATGACAATTATTCGCACGATTGCTACGGTCACTCTCGCACTGCTCGTGTCCGCCTCCGCCTTCGCGGCGTCGCCGAACATCGAGGAGTTTCGCTATTCGTGGCGCCTGCGCGGCGGTGTGCGTCTGATTGCCGGCCTCATGTTTCCGACCAGCGGCGTCGGCAATCTGAAGACGACGTTCGGCGAAACGATCCACAGCGAGCTGCTGATCACGGCCCCGACCGGCAAGCAGGGCGGGTTCTACGCGTACGAATCCGACATGAACGGCGGCGGTGCGAAGACGCTGATGACCTACCACGGCTACGCGTGGGGGAAGAAGTCGCGCAACGAGCGGACGATTTTCGACCATGTGAAGGGTCTGGCGCGCATTCGCAAGCAGACGCCCGACGAAGTCGAGAACCGGGTGAAGAAACTGCCGGCGACGAACGACGAGGTGCGCGACATCCTCACGGCGATCGTCTACCTGCGCCAGAACGCGACGACGCTGGCCGGCCCGCTCCAGACGACGATCTACTCGGACGGCAAGGAGTACCCGGTGGTGTTCAAGCCGGGCCTGAGCAAGCCGTTCACGGTCGAAGGGAAGCTCGTGACCGCGCGCGCGTTCCACATCGTGGATGCGCCCGGCGGCAAGAAGTGGCCGGGCGGCGTCACGGTCTGGCTGACGAACGACGACCGCCGCGTCCCGGTGCGCATCGAGATCCAGCAGAGCATGGCTTCTCTCCAACTCGACCTGCAGAAGATCGAGTCCGGCGTCCTGCTCGCGCGGATGTAGTCGGGCGCACGATTACGACCCCGCCCACGGGGCCCGCCGGAGGCCTCCGGTCGTTCCCTCGTGCACGGGACGACAGCGCGCGCTACGTGGCGCGGCCGATGGGGGTGCCGAGGCCGCAGAAGAGGCCGACCATGTCCAGGAGCTCGGCGACGTGGAAGGGTTTCTCCAGCACGACGGACGGCTGGAGATCCTCGTCCGCGGGCTCGAGCTTGTAGCCGGTGATCACGATCACGGGGGAGTCCTGGCGTTTGCCGCGGAACCAGCGCAGCCACTGACGGCCGTCCATGCGGGGCATGGAGAGATCGAGGATGACCAGCTGGATGTCGGGGTTCGTCTCGACGAGCGGGATGGCCTCTTCACCGTTCAGCGCGGTGAGGATCTCGAATCCGTACGGGATGAGGAGCTCGCGATAATAACCGACGAGCTTCTCGTCATCGTCGATGACCAGGAGCTTGCGTAACTTGGGCGTTCTGCGGGCTCGAATCAATTCCGGGCACTCCCACACCAGCTGGCGATTTCCGAGGTCGAGTTTGCAAGCGTCGGGCCCGTTACCGCGTTTCGTGCATCGGCGGCACGACGTCGGTCGGCACCGAGGTCTGCAGCGTGGCCCGCTCCCGCGGAAGGAGCGTGAAGCGCTTCGGGTCGTAGCGCAGGGCCAGGAGGCGTCCCTTGTGGATGCTGGCGTCGAACGGCAACTCGACGCGTAGCGTGACGCCGCCGCTCAGCATGCCGCGGGCGATCCAGCGTCCGCGAGTGAAGCCTGCTTCCTCGACGCCGAAGATGACGTCCGAGTCTTCGCCGGGCCGAGCCGGTGCAAAATCTGCCGGACGGACGATCGCGACGCCCGTTCCCTGGAAAGGCGGCCGGTCGACTTCCCACGAGCCGATCACCGAATCGACTTCCCTGCCGCGGATGGTGATCGGGATCTCGTCGGCGTCGCCCGTCGCTACCGCGGCGGCCTCGTCCACCGGGCGCGAGAACACTTCCGACGGCGCGCCGCTCTGCACGATGCGTCCCGCGCTCAGCACGATCACGGCGTCGGTGAGCGCCAGCTCCTCGTGAGAGGAGGGGGCGGAGACGACGGTCGTCCCGTGCACGCGCATGGTGCGATAGAACGCATCGGCCAGCGCGGCGCGCGCCGACGCGCTCACGCGTTCCATGATCCGGTCGGCGACGAGGATCGCAGGGCGCAGCAGCTCGATCCGCGCAAAGTGCACGCGCGCGATTTCCGTCGAAGAGAGTGTGGAGATGCGCCGCTCGAGCAGCGGACCGAGGTTCCACTTGCCGGTGGCGAGCTGGAACTCTTCGTGCCGGTCTTCTCGGTCGAGCTTGCGTGTGCGCACCGCCGCGACCAGCGCGTGCTGCACGCTCCAGCGGCCGGGCACGTCGATCGCCGACGTGGCGAAGAGGAGGGGCCGGTTCGCCGCCTTGACGTCATTCACGCGCCGCTGGCCGAGGAGGAGGTCGCCGGAGTGCGGCTTCAGCGTGCCGGCCACGAGCTGCAGGAGCGTCGAGGCGCCGCACGCCGCCGGTCCGGCCACGGACGTGTGCGTGCTGCGCGGAAAAGTGTGCGTGACCTCGAGCGCAAACGCGTCGTAGCGGAAGGTGACGCTGCGCAGCACGACATCGAGCACGTTGTCATTGTAGGGCGCAGCCGCTATGGAGTGCGGGCTATGGAGTGCGGCAGCGGTTTTGGTTCTGGCTGCCGCTTTCTAATACGGGTGCCGCGAGTCTGGCACAGGCTGATCAAGGCGGTCACCGAATTGGAAAGCGGCAGCCAGAACCAAAACCGCTGCCGCACTCCATATAAGACGGAGGCGCGGGTTATCTCCTGCGCCCCGCGCCCTGTCACCTGCGCCCTGAAACTCTACGGCTTCCGCCGCCGTGGCGGTGGGCCGGGACGGCGATCGCCGCCGCCGCGTTGCTCGTGCATGCGGTCGAGGTGGTGGCGGATCTTCACCCACTGCGCGTCGTTGAGCACGCCGCGCATGTCGACGAGCATCAGCATCTCCAGCTCGAACATGCGGCCGCGGGCGGCGTTGAGCTGGCCGACGATGCGCTGCAGCTCGGTGCGGCGGATCTGGGGGCGATCGAGCTCGCCGCGGATGGCGAGCTGCAGCTTCTCGATCGAAGCCTTCGTGTCGATGAGGTCGTTGGCCGTGGCGCGGAAGACCGCGTCGAGACGCTGCTGCTGGTCGGCGCTGAGCTGCAGCTCCTCGACGATCTCCGGCCGCTGCCACCACTTGCCCGGCGTCATCGGCTGCGCCTGCGCCATCGCGGCGCTGGCGACGAGGATCGCCGCAATGAGGAAACGCATGGTCATGAAGATTGGTCTCCGTCTTCCACCCACGACTCCCACTCCACGATGGCCGAGTAATCGTCCAGGGCTTCGGATTCCCACGGATCGGCGGGGACGGTGTTATCGAGCGGCCGGGTGGACGAGTTTTCGAGGGGAGTGGCTGTCGCCGCCGCCGTCGTCTGCTGGACGATTGCATCGTTGGCCGGCCGGTCGACGCGATTCCAGGTCGCCAGCGCGCCGAGGATGAACAGCAGCATGGCCGCCGCGGCCACGCGCGTCACGCGTGCGACCGAGAGGCGTCGCTCGCGGCGCGTCTCGATTTTGCGCATGATCGAGATGCGCTGGCGGGCCCAGAAGGTGTCCGGCTTCTCGTCGTGGTGGCACGAGTGCAGGCCGCGCATCTTCGCCTCGAGGCGCTCGTAACGCGCGGCGCACTCGGTGCAGTCGGCCAGATGCATCATCACCGGCATCGACTGGCCGGGGGCGGTGTAGTAGGTCTCGAGCAGGTCGGCTTCACTGAAGTGCGGCTTCATGGTTGATCTCCGGAACATCTCTGGACGAGCGCCATTCCGCGAGCTCCTTGCGGACCTTGTGGATCGCGCGGAAGAGGTGGGCGCGGACGGTGCCGGCGCGCAGGCCGAGGGCCTCGGCGATGTCCTCGAGCGGCAGGTTCTCGTAATGGCGCAGGCGAAAGATCGTTTTCTGCTGGGCGGAGAGCGTGCGCTCCGCCTTCTGGATGGCCACGCGCAATTCCGAGGCCATGAACTGGCGCTCGGGATCGGGGCGGTCGTCGACCGGCTCGATGATCGTCTCGGTCTCGCCGTCGTCGCGCAGGGTGAAGAGACTGACGAAGCGGCGGCGGCGCAGGGAGTCGCGGGAGCGGTTGATGGCGATGCGCGTCAGCCACGTCTCCAGCTCGGCCCGACCTTCGAACTTCGAGAGGTGCGTGTAGGCCTGCACGAAGGTGTCCTGGGTGATGTTGTCCGCTTCCATGTCGTCGCGGACGATGGCCCGGGCGGTGCGGAAGATCTTCCGCTGGAAGCGCTCGACGATCATAGCGAACGCGTTGCCGTCGCCGGCCAGGGTCTGGTCGATCAGCTCGCGGTCGGTCAGGGGTTCGTCGACGTCGCTCATGCGGAACGCTGCCACATTGCTTCTCACGCTGCTTGGACGGATTCGGGCAGGAATCGTTTACATCTTACGGAAAAAAGCGCTCAGGGATGAGGGATGAGGCATGAGGTATGAGGTATGAGGTATGAGGGACGAGGCATGAGGTATGAGGTATGAGGTATGAGGTATGAGTCGGCGAGTGCGCCGGTCTCCACTCGTACCTCGTCCCTCATCCCTCATCTTCCTCCACCCACGTATCGTGATACCGCACGGGTGGCGGGACGAGTGAGGTTCGGACGCCGCGTACGTCCGGCTTGTGCAGGACGAAGAGGCGCTCGTGGAAGAGGGGGACGATCGGCGCTTCCTGGATCACCATCTCGTTCAGCGAGCGGTAGATCGCAGCGCGATGCTCCACGTCGTTCGAGCGCCGGGCCTCGATGATCTGCTCATCCACGTCGGGGCGATTGAAATACAGGCCGCGGATCGACGTCGCGTCGCTGTGGAAGAAGATGTAGAAGAAGTTGTCGGCGTCCGGGATGTCGGCGTACCAGTTCGCGAGATAGAGCAGCCCGTGCCCGCGCTGTGCGCGCGCCGCGCTGGCATCCGTCGCGGAGTGGCGCGTCACGTTGACGCGGATTCCCACCGCGGCCAGGTCCTCGACCAGCAGCGGCACGAGGCCCGCGTTGTTGAACTCGTCCGTGTCCCAGGTGCGGTACTCGATCGTGAAGCCGCCGCCGTAGCCGGCGCGCTGCAGCAGATTGCGCGCGCGGCCGGGGTCGTACTCGAACCCGCGCAGCTTCTCGTCGTAACCGAGCAGTCCGGGCGGGAGGAGCGACTGCGCGACGGCCGACAGTCCGGCGAAGATCTGCTCGTTGATGCGGTCGCGGTTCACGGCGTGATTGATCGCCTGCCGCACTTCCACTTTGTCGAAAGGCGCCGACGACGAGTCGTAGCCGATGTACGACGTGTGCAGTTGCACCGACGACAGCAGGTACGCCGCGTAGCGCGGGTCGTCGCGCAGCTCCGCGACCGCTTTCGGCGGAATGCCGTGGGCGATGTCGAGCTCGCCGCGCGTGAACGCGTCCGCGACGTCGCGGAAGCTGCGCAGGTCGAGGCGGAACGTCAACTCGTCGACGTACGGCTCGCCGGTGACGAAGTAATTCGGGTTCTTCACCAGCCGCACGAGCTCCCCCTCGACCGCCTGGTCGACCTGGAACGGACCCGTGCCGATGCCGCGCAGCCGGTAGCGCTCCGCGTCGCGTCCTTCTTCGGCCGGGATGATGGCCGTTTCCGGTGTGGTCATCAGGGCCAGGAAAAACGCCAGCGGCTCGGTGAGCTGGATCTCGAACGTGTACTGGTCCCTGACCACGATGCCGGCCAGCGTGCGCGTGCGGCCCTGCAGCACGTCTTCCGCGCCACGCACGTTGCGCAGGATCCACGCGCCGGTCGACTTCAGCTCCGGCAGCAGCAGGCGCAGGAACGACTCGTACACGTCGCGCGCCTCCAGCATGCGGCCATTGTGGAAGCGCACGCCGTGGCGGAGATGGAAGCGGTAGACGTGTCCCTGCTCGAGCACTTCCCACCGTTCGGCCAGATCGGGGATCAGCTCCGCGCCTTCGCCGTAGCGGATGAGCGTCGAGTGGATGGCCTTGGACATGAACACGAGCGCCGAGGCCGACGTGTACGCGGGGTCGAACGTGAGCCGCTGCCAGAGCACCGTGGCCGTGGTCACGGACCCGCCCCGGCGCGGCGCCGGCAACACGAACCGCGCCAGCTCCTGCTTGAGCAGGGTCGACTCGTGGCTGAGCGTGCCGGCCATCTGATTGAGGTCGGCCACGCCGAAGTTCGACTCGCGCGACCCCTGCTTGATGACGTCCATCGACTTCACGATGGCCGAGCTCTCCGCCGCCAGCACCGAGGTCGACTCGAGCACGCTCTGCACGAGACCCATGATGTTTTCCATGGCCCGGCTGATGGCGCGGCTGCCGGTCTCCTGCTCGCCCATGGCCCGCTTGAGGTGCTTGGTGTAGTCGCGCACCATGGAGGCCTGTTCGCCGATCTTGCGCGAGGTCTGCGACTGCTGCTGCGTCGCGGTGGCGGTGGTCTGGACCATCTTCGTCACTTCTTCGATGGCCGCCGTCGCCGCCGCGCTGCCGCGAGCCTGTTCCTCCGTCGCACGCGCGATCTCGGAGATCGAGTTCGTCGACCGGCCGGTGAGCTCGAGGATCTTGTCGAGCACCTGCGCGGCGCGCGCGGTCAGGCCGACGCCGTCCGCCACGCGGTCCGCGCCGACTGTCATCTGCTCCGAGGCCCGTCCCACGCCGCGCTGCACGTTCTGGATCAGCGTGCGGATCTCTTCGGTCGAGACCGACGTGCGCTCGGAGAGGTCGCGGATCTCGTCCGCGACCACCGCGAAGCCGCGGCCGCGCTCTCCCGCCTGCGCCGCGATGATCGCAGCATTCAGGGCCAGGAGGTTGGTCTGCCCGGCGATGTCGTCGATGACGCGCACGATGTCGCCGATTTCCTGCGAGCGTTCGGCGAGCTCGGTCAGCGCGACCTTCGCTTCGTCGACGGCGACCTGGATCTTGCGCATGCCGTCGACGGTGCCTTCGACCGCGGAGCGTCCCTCGTTCGCCGCGTCGGTGACGTAGCGCGCCAGCTCCGACGATTGCCGCGCCGAGTTGCGGATCTCCTCGGTGGTGGCGTTCATCTCCACCATCGAGGACGCGGTCTGCGTGGCGAAGGAGGAGAAACTCTCCGTGTTCGTCGCTACCTCATTGATGGACGCCACCATCTCTTCGATGGCCGAGGAGGTCTGCTCGACGAATTCGGCCAGCGTGTCGGCGATGCGGCTCACTTCCTCGATCGACGCCGACATCTGCAGGATGGAGGTCGACGTTTCTTCCGCGTTCGCGGAGAGGTCTTCCATGCTCCGGCGCACGTTGTTGATGGACTGGTCGATCTGCGTCACCGACGCCGAGGTCCCCTCGGTCGACGACAGCTGTTCGGTGGCGCTGCGGGCCAGCACGCGCGAGCGTCCGCTGATCTGGTTGCTGGCCTGGGCGACGTCGGCGGCGAGCTGGCCGAAACGGCGGATGGTGCGCTCGAGGTTCGTGACCAGCCCGCGCATGGCGGCCGACATCCGCTGCGACTGCGTCTGCGTGACGATCTCCCGTGCGGTGAGCGAGAGGTCGCCGGTGGTGATGCGATTGATGAGCGTGATCACCCCCTCGCGCCGCAGCAGGATCCGCTTGAGCCACCAGTTGAACATGCCGACGGCGATGGCGCAGGCACCCGTCCCCGCGAGCAGCGCTCTCCACCAGAACGCGAACGTGATTCCGGGGATGAGGAGCAGGAAGAGACCGAAGAGAAGAAGGCAGGCAACGATGAGGACCCACATTTGCTGAGTCCGGCCGAAGTGGCTCATCTGCATAGAGTTCCCGAGGCCGGATGCTAACATGACCCCGCTGACCCCCGGTGAACGATTACTTCACTTCGCGCCGCTCCCTCATCGACCGATTTCTGGCTGAGCTGCGTCCGGCCGCGCCCGCTCCACTCGAGGCGCCGTTGCGCCGCGCACTCTCTTCGGCCGGCAAGCGCGTCCGGGGCGTGCTGGTGATGGCGGTAGGGGAGGCAGCCGGCGCGAAAGCGGAGCGCCTCGTCCGCGCCGCCGCGGCGATGGAGATGATCCACGCGTCGTCGCTCATCCTCGACGACCTGCCGGCCATGGACGACGCGCTGCTCCGCCGCGGCGCGCCGACGCTGCATCGCGAGTTCGGCGAGGACCTGGCCATTCTTTCCGCGGTGGCCCTGCTCAATCACGCGTACGGACTGGTGGTGGAGAACCACGCCGAGTGCACGCCGCGCCGCTGGCCGATGCAGCAGGTCGTGCAGCGCGTCGTCGACGCGGTCGGGTGGGACGGCACGATCGCCGGCGAGGCGGTGGACCTGCACAGCGAGGGATCGAAGCTCGACTTCGACACGCTCGAGTTCATCCACTCTCGCAAGACCGGCGCGCTGTTCGTCGCCGCGGCCGCCGTGGGCGGGATGCTGGCCAACATTCACTCCGCGCCCCTCCAGCGCATCGAAGTCTTCGCCAAGAACCTCGGCCTGGCCTTCCAGATCACCGACGACGTCCTCGACGTGACCTCCAACCCCGAGACCCTCGGCAAGGACGTCGGCAAGGACGAGCAACGCCTCACTTTCGTCAAGCTCGCCGGCGTCGACGGCGCCCGCAAACTGAGCGAGGAGCTCGTCGACACCTCCCTCGCCGCCATCGAGCCCCTCGGCAAAGACGCCCAACCGCTCCGCGCCCTCGCGGCGATGGTCCGCTTGCGGGTCTCGTGACGCGCAGGGCGCAGTGAGCAGGGGCGGGGCGCAGGAGCGAAGCGCCGCACGGCGTCGAAGGGAGCGCCGCCCGCCGGCGCTCCGTCTGCCTGAACTCCATCGGGTCCGGGTTCTCCCGATATCTTGCCGTGGATACGGAACTGCCTAACGTGTCGTTTGGGTGGGATTGGCAATGGATATCGACACGGTTCCCGGGCACGTCGTCGGTGAAGCTGGCCGCACGGCGCCAGTTCCGTCGCCTCGAACGGACGCGGCCGGCGCGCGGTTCGATGCGATCTATGAGACCTACCGATTGCTCCTCCGCAGGCTGGCTGTCCGCCGCGGCATCCCGGTTCGCGATGCCGATGACCTCGTCCACGACGTGTTCGCCACGTATCTCGCCAATGCCGCCAATGTGCGCGACGTGCACGGTTATCTGATCGGCGCGATCTGCAATGCGGCACGCCAGTATCAACGCAGGGAGCGCGCTGCGCCCTTCTGCGACGGGCAGGACGTCTGCGCCGTCAAGGCGAACGATGACCTGCTGGACGGGGTGATCGCCAATCTCGTCATTCGTGCCGCGCTGGCGCGGCTCGGTTCCAGTTGCCGTGAGACGCTGCAACGCTTTTTCCTGCTCGGCGAGACGGCCGTGTCGATCGCCGAGAGTCGTGAGACGTCGCCGAACTACATCCGCCGGCTCCTGAACTACTGCCGGAATCGCGTCCGCTCCATTTACCTGCAGATGGAGTCGTGACACGAGTCACCCGCACGAGAACACGTTGGGACTCTACGCGCTCCACCCGGAAGCGGTGCCGGACCGCGCCGAGCTGGAACGGCATCTGGCGGCGTGCGGGGAATGCCGGGACCGCCTTCTCAGCATTCAAGTCTTCGATGCCCGGCTCCGCGAAGCCGATTCCTGGGAGGAGCGGGACGAGAGGAGCGTCCGCGCCGCCGAGGAACTGCGCGGCTTCGCCGTGCGCGCCGCGGCCGAAGACGGCGCGGCCGAGGAACTGCTGAAGGGCTTCGAAAACCCGGAGTGCGCCGGGCAGTTCGCTTGGTTGAACGTCGCCGCGAAAGCCGAGTACCGGACCGGCGGTGTCGCTCGCCGCCTTTGCAGCCTCGCGTTCGACATGCTCCAGAGGAAGCCGCTCTACGCCCTGGCGCTTGCGGAAGCGGCGGTCTCCATCAGCGCCTCGCTGGCCGGCACGACCTACCCGCGAAAAACGATCCATGAGCTCCGCGGCGAGGCGCTCAAACAGAAAGCGAACGCTCTGCACCAGCTCGGCCGCTTCGACGACGCCCTCTCTGCTCTCGCAAACGCAAGACGAGAATACGAGCAACTACCGCACGAGGGAATCGGCCTCCTCGGGGTCGATCACATTCATGCCGCCATTCTGTATGAGCAGGAGGACTTCATCGCCGCCGACCGTCTCGCTGCCGCGACCGCGGCCGCGGCGCTGCATCTGGGTGACCGGGAGCGAGCGACGCGTGCGCTGTTTCTGCGCGCTGAGGTCACGTATGAGCGCGGTCTGATCGCGGAGAAGGGACGCGGCGCCCATCACCGCGGACCTGTTGATGCGCCCGGGGTCGGTCACGTCCCGCCTCTCTCTCACCCAACGTGACGGCCCCGTCTTCCGTACCAGCGTCATCCCGATGTACGAAGCCGGTCGGACGAAATCAGAAACCATTCGCGCGTCTGGTTGCTTCGTCGCCACTGAGAGTGTCAGTACAAGTAACCGAGTTGATTGCGCCCGAGGATGAGGAGAAGAGCGATGAAGACGGAATCGATGAAACGGCGAACTGGACGCAGCCTCGTACTGTTTGGCAGCGCCCTCCTCGTCTTCCTCGCATATGCCGCGCCGGCGCTCGCGTGCGGCGAACTTTACGGCACGTGCTGGTGTCCGACCGTGAGTGGCAGCATTGAATCAACCAATGACGATGGCATCGTCACGGTCCGTGTCAAAACGCGCCCCGATCCGTCATTTGCTCCTTCGCGATTCAATGTCTATTTTCCGGATTTAGCGTACAGCTGTTGCCCTGTGACGCAAGATCCTGAGTTCGTTCGCCTCGACACGCGGTGCATGACCGAGCCCAGGGAGCTGAAACTGGTGCCGATCGACTGCTATGGCAACGAGTTCCCATCAGAGACCTGGGGTCCCGTGACGATTGCGCCGACGGCGACGGAGCCGAAGGTCTCGCTGACGGTTGACAAGGGATTCGATCCGCAGGCGAATCGGGTCCGAAGAAAAGGGATCGTGACGTGGGACCTGGGTCTCGCGAGCAGCAACTGGGTGGTACGGGTCCACCTGCTGCCGTGGACGACCGCCGACGGGAACACGTATTCCGGAGCAGAGGTCTGGCGCCCGACCACCACCGCGAGAACGGGAAAGGGGGAGTTCTTCTTCGATACACCGGGAGGCGCACAGCAAATCGTCCTACGTGCCCTCGCCGAGTCGTGCGTCGGTCGAGACACAAAGGATGTTCCCGTCGACTGCGGCTGTGAGGAGAACGCTTCGTCGGCCGACCCCGTGTACTTCAAAGATGGCAACGTCCGCGTCTACGACAGCGATCCGCTTCCGCCGATCGCCGGCCAGGTGCTGGCGCGAACCTACAACAGTGACGAACAGGTCGTGGCACTCTTCGGCCGGGGATGGACCACGCTGTTCGAGAGACGTCTGATCCTCAACATGGATGGCGGCGAGCAAGTGGTCTCTCTCGTGACCGGTACGAACGAGGTGGTGACCTTCCGCGGCTCCGGCAACACTTTCCGGCAGACGTGGCCGACGGCACGTCCATCGGATGGAATCCTTGAATACGATGCGGGAACCGGGACCTACTCGCACCGCGCGGCCGGTTCGACGGAAACCGCCGTCTTCCGCGAGAGCGACGGCCGCCTGCTGGTACTCCGCGACACCACTTCCGGCCGCGAGGCCCGGATTGGTTATGATGCCCAGGGGCTGCCACAATCGCTCTCCGACTCCTGGAGCGGCACGAGCTGGGTGCTGACGATCGACGCTCCCAGCCGGCGGGTCTCCTCGATCGGCGTCGGTGGACGCCCCGACCTGACCTGGAGCTATTCGTATGACGGCGCCGGCAACCTGCGCAACGTCACCGCGCCGGGAAGCGCAGCATGGCGCACATACGAGTACAACGCCAACCGCATGACCGCGTCATACGGCCCTTCGGGCAATCTCATCGAAAGCCATACATACGATGCGAATGGCTACGGCATCAGCTCGACCGGCCCAGGCGACGAGATCGGCTCCATCGAATACAACCTCCCTGGCTCGGTGGCCGACGAGCGGGTCACACGCGTCACCTACAAGACCGGCGCGACTGCCGAATACGCCCTTCGGCCGGCCGGAGGCGCCTACCGTCCTGTCCGGGTCACCGGTGGCTGTTCGAGCTGCGGCGCGAGTGACGCTACTTACGTGCACGATCAGGATGGCCGGGTCATTCGCGAGCAGAGCCCGGACGGATACATCACGGTCAAGACGTACAACGGGGCGGCACTGGCTTCCGAGGAGCGTTTCCTCAGACCGACCGATTGTGATCCTGCCACCGATGCGCAACATTGCCGGATGAGTCCCGATGCGCTCGCAACGGCATCGCTGCAAGCAACCAGCGCTACGGTTCTCTCGACATACACCTACGGCGATCCATTGTGGCCCGACCGAGTGACGGCGGTCGCGACACCGAGCGTCTTTGCGCCGGGACGTACACGGCGGGAGAGCCATTCGTATCATCCGCGCAGCGGGGCACTGGCCGGAACGAGCGTGCTGGGATGGTCGGGTGAGGAGCCCAGCACCGATTTCGAGCGCACGACCAGCCGGAAGTTCTACGGCGACGCCACGGCGTGCAATCCGCGCGGCGACGACGGATGCCCCGGCACCGGATCGGATGACGGGCTGACGCCCCTCTTCGCCCCCGGCGGCGCCTTCGACAGCGCGTGGCTCTCCTTACCTCAGCCTGCGCGCCTCGTGAAATCGATCGACGGGCCGCGAACCGACGTTCAGGACGTGACCTCGTTCGTCTACTACCCCATTCATTCGAGCGTCCCGGCGTTGTGGCGCGGCCAACTGGCGGCCACGAAGAACGCTGCCGGTCACGTCACGCGCTATGAGAGCTATGACATCTTCGGCAATGCGACGCGCGTCGTCGATCCGAATGGCGTGGTGTCGGAGGTCACGTTCGACACTCTGAGCCGGCCGGTCACCTCGACGTTGAAAGGAGTGGCCGGCTGCAGCAGCGAGCCGCTGTGCGGCACCGACCTGGTCACCACCCGGTCCTATGCCACCGCAGGTCCGCTCATTACAGAAGTACGCCCGGGCGGCGCGGTCACGTCATACACATACGACGGGCGCGGACGGGTGCGGACGCTCTCCCGCGGTCTATCCGTCACAGATCTTCGCGAGCAGGTCGAGTACTCCTACGATCCGCTGAACGGTAAGAAGAGCGGCGAGCGGATGCTCGCGCGCGAGAACGGCGTCTGGGTGGAGAAGCGGCAGGAGTCGTTCGCGTATGACAGCGATGCGCGTCTCCAGATCGTGACTCACGCCGACGCCTCGACCGTGCACTACACGTACGACGCCGCGGACCGCGTCCGAGGCATCCGCGATGAGAACCATTCCGCAGCGAACACGACGTATGCGTACGACCCCGCCGGACGGGTGCGGAGCGTGACGCAGACACTGACCGGTGCCGTGGGCGGGGTGGTCGTGACGCGCTACGGCTACGACCTGCACGGGAACCTGACCTCTGTGACCGATCCGAACGGCAACGTCACCAGCTACCTGTACGACGACTACGGAAGCCTGGTCCGGCAGACCAGTCCCGTCACCGGAACGACGACGTACAGCTACGATCAGGCGGGAAATCTTCAATCGACCACCGACGCGCGGGGCGTCACCACGAGCCGCGTGTACGACGTGCTCGGCAGGGTCACGCTGGCTCGCGCCGGCGCGGGTGAAGGGGAGAGTGACGAAGGCGGCGGCGTCGAGGAAGTGCGCTGGACTTACGACACGTCGACATTCGGCGTCGGCCGCCTCGCGCAGATGACCGATCCGACCGGCAGCACGAGCTACGCGTACGAACGCCGCGGATTGCTGGCCTCCGAGGCGAAGACCATCGAGGGGACCACATATACGACCGGCTATGGCTATGACGCGAACGGCAACCGCTCGCGTATCGACTATCCGTCCGGCCGCGGCGTTTCGTATACCTACGATTTCGCCGATCGGCCGTTCTCCGCGTCGGCCGGCCAGACGCCGCTGGTGACCTCGGCCCGTTATCTCCCATTCGGGCCGTTGACCGAGATCGTGTACGGGAACGGGACCACGAAGCGGATGACGTACGACGCCCGCTATCGCGCGATGACCAATTCCCTCGCCGGCGGCGAGGACTTTATCGCGTCATACTCCTACGGCCACGATCCTGTAGGAAACATTACAGCCATCCACGACACTCTCGACCCGTCGTTCAATCGCGACTTCGGTTACGACGATCTGAATCGGCTGACCGTGGCGAATACCGGCGCGGCGCTATGGGGCGCTGCCTCGAACTCGTACGACGCGATGGGAAACATACGAACGATGACGCTCGGCCGCACCGTCGGGCGGACATTCACCTATCACGGCACGACCCCCAAGCTCGCCTCCAGCGTCGAGAACGGCGAAACCCGCAACGTTCTGTACGACGCCGCCGGGAACGAACTTCTGGCCGCAGGGGCCTCGTATGAATACACGCCGCGAAACCATCTGGCCCGGCAGAATACGACCTCGTATTCGTACGACGGGCGCGGCGTGCGGACCATCACTCTGCGTCCGGCCGGGATTCTGGAGCTCCGCGTTCCCTCGACCGTCAGCGGCGGGAGCACGGCACAGGGGGAAGTCGTACTGAGCAGCCCTGCCCCCGCCGCAGGGGCGGTGGTGACGCTCGCGAGCAGCAATCCGGTGGCGTCGGTTCCGCCGAGCGTGACGGTGGGTGCGGGCGAGACGGCGGCTGCATTCACCATCTCCACCTCCGTGGTCACGGGCGAACAGCGGGCCATCCTGACGGCGACGTTCAATGGATCGCAGCGTACGGCGACCGTGTCCGTGGTCGGGTCGCGGTTCGACGACGTGTCGGTCGCGCCACAATCCGTGGTCGGAGGCGACAGCGCACGCGGCACGATCACCTTGTCCTCTGCGCCGGCGGACAGAGATGCCTCGATCTCAATGAGGTCGAGCAGTGATGCCGTACGCGTCCCGGAGATGGTCGTCGTTCGCGCCGGCGAACGGTCGGCGGACTTTTCCGTCTCCACCGTTCCCGTCATACGACGGACCGTGGCGCGGATCAGCGCGACAGTGGGAGGGGAGGAGCGGGAAACCGCATTGACCATTCTCCCACCCTCTCTGCTCTCGATCACGTTCACTCCCGCTAGCTTGACCGGCAGCTCGAGCACGACCGGCATGGTCACCTTCAATGGACGCGCTCCCGAAGGCGGCCTGTCGGTGGCGCTTTCCACATTGCGCGACCTGCTTTCCGTACCGCCGGTCGTCTCGGTCGCTGCCGGCGAGCGCACGGCGACATTCACCGCCACGGCAGTGCCGGTGGAGGCGGAAGCGGCCGTGGCGGTCACGGCATCGGCGGGCGAGAGCAGCATTACCGCGAACGTGACCATCCTGCCGCCGGACCTGACGCACCTGTCGGTCGCACCGGCCACCATCATCGGTGGTGACACGGCCACTGCAACCGTCACCATCAATGCGCCGGCGGCGGCCGAGGAAGCGCGAGTGCAGTTGAGTACGAGCGACTCCGCAATCGCGGCGTCCCCCGCTCACGTCTTCGTGCCCTCGGGAACGACGGAGGGGACGGCGCGCATCACCACGGCGCCTGTGCCGGCGCCGACACCGATCGTGGTCTCCGCCTCGCGCGCCGGCATCACCCGCTCGGCCACCGTCACGATCGAGCCGCCGCCGGCGACGATCGCTTCATTCGCCGTCGCAACGTCGTCGGTGGTCGGCACGAATGATGTGCTGGCGACCGTCACTCTCACCAGTCCGGCGCCGGCCACAGGCGTTGAGATCGAGCTGGCCAGCAGCGATGCTGCCGCAGCCGTGCCCCCTGTAATCACCATCGCCTCCGGCGCGACAGCTGGAACGTTCCGGATTAAGACTGCGCTTGTCGCCGCGCCGGCAAACGTGATCCTGACCGCAACGCATGCGACAACCGTAAAGACCGCGGCGCTCGCCGTCATGCCGCCAGCAGGCAACTACATCGCCTCCCTCGGCGTGGTCCCGACCTTCATCGTCGGCGGAACGACCGCCACTGCCACCGTGACGCTGGCCTTCCCCTCGGGTGACCATGGCGGTAGCGACGTGCATCTGACCAGCAGCGCGCCGCTCGTGCTGAGCGTTCCATCGGTGGTCAAGGTGAATGGCAACTCCACGACCGCAACGTTTACCGTCACCACGGCCGCGGTTCCGGAACCGGTCGCCGCCACGCTCACGGCCACGTACG
>DASVSV010000381.1:0-19660 GCA_036387915.1 Thermoanaerobaculia bacterium | reverse complement strand
CGCGGCGTCAGCCCGATGACGCATAGCGCGCCCCCTCCCGCCCAGGTCCCTCGACTCGACGCTCGGGATGACAAGCAGGGCTACGTCGAGCGCAGGCGCTCGATGCAGCGGCGGAGGTAGACGGAGGTTTGCGGGTTGGCGTGGACGAGCCGCAGGTCCTTCTGCGAGAGGTAGCGCAGTTGCGACGCGGCGGCGGAGCGGGGGGTGGTGGGGTTGAGGACGAGCGCCTTGCGGACCGGGTACCGGTACGACCACTTCGGGTCTTCCGCGATCATCAGGAGCTGCTCGCGCGTGGCGCGGGTCGAGGCGATCAGCGCCAGGATGTCGTCCTCGCGCAGGCGCTTGTTGACGAGCAGCGACTCGAACACTTTCGGATGCGGGTCGAACAGGAACACTTTGACGAGGGCGGGCGAGCAGCGGCGGGCGGAGGCGATTCGCTCGCCGAGGGTGAGCTTGTCGGCTCGGTTGACGAGGACCGTCTCGATGGCGCGGCGGACCGGTGCCGGAACCTGCACGTCGATCGACAGGCGCAGCAGGTCGAACCAGTAGAGATAGTGGACGAACTTCACCGCGTGCGGCTGCGGCGTCTGCCGGTGCGCGACCAGGCGAAGGCGCACCGCGTAGTAGCCGGTCAGGCGCGCCGTCTGCGCGATCTTCGACAGCATCTGCGGCGTCGCGTAGACGTTGTCGAGGATGGCCAGGACCTCGTCCTCGAGCAGCGTCGCGACGTCCTGCATGACCGTCGCGAGCTGGTCGCGGTCGGCTCGCCGGAGGTCTTGTATACTCCGCGCGCCGCTGACCGGCATCGAAAAGTCTTTCGGTGTCCACTCCACGGCGCCCACAACAGCATGGTAGCGCGCCCGAATGCCCGGTAAAGATCTCGTCCGAGAAGACCGGATGATGACCGCGCTCGGGTGGATGGCGACCATCGCGCTGGCCCTGGTCCCGCTCGCGGTCAACCCCCACCTGCTCGACCGCTATCGCGTCCTCAAAGAGTCGCTCGTCCGCGCCGAAGGCATCCTCGGCGGCGTGCTGCTCGTGGCCGCGGCGGCGCTCGCCGGGACGCGCCGCTTCCGCGAGTTGCTGCGCGAGCGGACCGTGGTCATCGTGACGGCCGCGGGCGTTTTCTGGGCCCTCGTGACCACCCTCTTCTCCACGCACCGCGCGCACAGCGTCGAGAGCCTGGTGACGATGCTCACCAGCACGATCGTCTTCGTCATGGCCTGGTACGCGGCGCCGCGGATCTCGCTGCTGATCCTCGATCTGCTCGTGCCGGTCGCGATCCTCAACGTCGCGCTGGTGACGATGCAGGAGTACGGCATCTGGCAGCCGTTCTACTTCAACCCGCTGCTGTCCCGCCATCTGACCGCGACCGGCTTGATCGACAATCCGAACGTCGTCGGCTCCTACATGACGCTGCTCACGGTGATCTTCGCCGCGGCGGCCTTGCGCGTGCGCGGCTGGCGGCGCTGGCTCTACACCCTCGGCGCGATCGTCGCGACGGCGGGCGTGCTCGTCTCGCAGACGCGCACCGCGTTCATCGCACTCATCGCCGGCCTGTTGCTGCTCGCCGTCGGACGCTCCGTGAAACGGATGGTAGTGGCCGTGACGGCGGTGGCGATCCTCTTCGGCGCCGGTGTGTACCTGAAGAATCCGGCCGTGATGAGCGTGCTGGCGCTGCCGCAGCGCGTGCGCACCGAGAGCCTCGAAGTGGCGACCTCGGGACGCGCCGCGCCGGTGGCCGCGGCGCTGCAGATGATGCGCGATCATCCGCTGACCGGCGTCGGACCGGGCGCGTTCAAGTACCACTTCATGCCTTACAAATCACTGATCGTGGACCGTTACCCGCGCACGCTGCGCGGCACGACCGGCACGAACTTCGGCGAGGCGCACAACGATCACGCGCAGCTCCTCGCCGAGACCGGCCTGCCCGGCTACCTGCTCTTCCTCGCCGCGATCGTGGCGATCGTGCGCGCCGTGCGCGAACGAAAGACGACCGACGCGCGTTCGTCAATCGCGCGCGGCATCGCCCTCCCCCTGGCCGGCACGCTGCTCGTGCTCGGTCTCGCGCAGTTCCCGCTCTACGTCGCGATCACGCGGCAACTGCTGGTCACGATGGCCGGTCTGCTGATCGGGTGGAGCCGGCCCTGGGAAGAACGAGTCGAAGAACCGGTCGACGACTCAGAGGAGGAGGCAGCGGCATGATCGCGCGCATCGCGGCGGTCGTCATCGCGGCGCTCCTCGGCGTCTGGGCGCTGGTGCGTTTCGTCTACGTGCCCCATCGCTGCAACGCCGGCATCACGGCGGCGGAAGTGGCCACGGCGGCGGCCGAGCAAACCGCCGCCGACTACGATCGCCTCCTTCGCGCGCGGCGCAATCTCGAAGTACTGGCCGGCCTGCGCGAATCGTGCGCGACCGAGGTGCGCGTGCCGATGCTCACCGGCGCGAACCTCGAGTTCGTCGGGCGTGCCGAGGATGCGCTGGCCAGCTACAAGGAAGCGTTGCGCGTCGACCAGCGGCCGGAGATCTACGTCGAAGTGGCCAGGATGCAACTCGAGCTCGGACAGGTCGACGAAGCGGTAGCGAGCTACGTCACCGCGACGCGGTACAGCCCTCTCGTCCTCGACGGCATCGCCTCCGAGGAAGTCAGACGGCGGGTACGGGAGCAGCTCGATGCCCGTCGCTGAAAGGCCGTTGCGCATCGCGCGCATCATCGCGCGGCTGAACGTGGGCGGCCCGGCGCGCCACGTCGTCTGGCTCACGCAGGCGCTGGAGGGACCGGAGTTTCACACGACCCTCATCACCGGCGTCGTGCCGCCCGGTGAAGACGACATGAGCGACTTCGCGGCAGCGCGAGGGGTCGAGCCGATGATCATCCCGGAGATGAGCCGCGAGATCTCCGCGCGCGACCTGGTCACCGTCTGGAAGCTTTTCAGATTCTTCCGCCGCTTCCGCCCCGACATCGTGCACACGCACACCGCGAAAGCCGGAACGGCAGGCCGTGCGGCGGGCCTGCTCTATCGCCTGCTGACCTGGCGGCGCGTGCGCTTCGTGCACACGTTTCACGGTCACGTGTTCCACAGCTACTACGGGAAGCTGAAGACGCGCTTCTTCCTGACTGTCGAGAAAGTGCTGGCGCGCCTGAACACCGACGTCATCGTCACCATCAGCGAAGAGCAGCGCCGCGAGATCCACGACGTCTTCGGCGTCGGCAGGCGCGAACAGTTCCGCGTCATCCCCCTCGGCCTCGAGCTCGAAGCGTGCAAAGGCATCCCCTCTCCGCGAGACGGCAAGACCAACGTGGCCATCATCGGACGGCTGACCGCGATCAAGAACCACGACATGTTCCTGCGCGTCGTCGCCTCGCGGGCCTGGCCCGCCGACGTACGCTTCGTCGTCTACGGCGACGGCGCGGACCGGCGCATGCTCGAAGAGCGCGCCGCGGCGCTCGGCGTCACGGATCGCGTCACCTTCGCCGGCACGCGCGCGGCGCAGGAGATCTACGGCGCGACCGACATCTGCGCCCTCACCTCACTCAACGAAGGAACGCCGCTGACGATCATCGAGGCCATGACCAACGGCATCCCCTCGATCAGCACCGCGGTCGGCGGCGTGATCGACGTGCTCGGCGAAGTCGAGGAACGCACCGGCGGCTACGAAGTCCGCGCGCGCGGCATCACCGCGCCCTCGAACGACGACCGCGCGTTCGCCGCGGGGCTGGCCCGCCTGCTCTCCGACGACGCTCTCCGCGAGCGCCTGGCCGCGAGCGGCCGCGAGTACGCTCGCGCTGCTTACTCCAAAGAACGTTTGGTCGCGGATATAATCGCGCTCTACCGACAGCTCGGCCGGCGGTAGTCGCTGAGCAAATACCCGCCTCACCTGAAGGAGCTTTCTTTTGCGCGTACTCATCACCGGCGGCGCCGGATTCATCGGATCGCATCTCTCCGACGCCTACCTCGAGCGTGGCGACGAGGTCTACATCATCGACGACCTGTCGACCGGCAGCATCGACAACATCCAGCACCTCAAGAAGCACCCGCGGTTCCACTACACCATCGACACCGTGCAGAACTACGCCGTGCTGGCCGAGCTGGTCGACACGTGCGACGTGGTCTTCCACCTCGCGGCCGCGGTCGGCGTGAAGCTGATCGTCGAGAGCCCCGTGCGCACCATCGAGACGAACGTGCGCGGCACGGAGATCGTCCTGGCCGCGGCGAACAAGAAGAAGAAGAAGGTCCTGGTCGCCTCGACGTCCGAGGTTTACGGACTGAGCACCGAAGTGCCGTTCCGCGAGGACGGCAACCTGGTCATGGGCGCGACCACCAAGGGCCGCTGGAGCTACGCCTGCTCGAAAGCCATCGACGAGTTTCTGGCCCTCGCCTACTGGCGCGAGAAGAAACTGCCGACCATCGTGGTGCGCCTCTTCAACACCGTCGGTCCGCGGCAGACCGGGCAGTACGGCATGGTCATCCCAACGCTGGTCAAGCAGGCCATCGCCGGCAAGCCGCTGACGGTGTACGGCGACGGAAAACAGACCCGCTGCTTCGGCTACGTGAACGACGTCGTCGGCGCGCTGATGAAGCTGATGGACCACCAGGACGCGGTCGGCCACGTCTTCAACATCGGCTCGAACCAGGAGATCTCGATCTCGCAGCTCGCCGAGCGGATCAAGGAGCTGACGGCCTCCGAATCGGAGATCGTCTACATCCCCTACAGCGAGGCCTACGAGGAAGGATTCGAGGACATGCCCCGCCGCGTGCCGGACGTGACCAAGATCGCCAACCTGGTCGGCTTCGCCCCGAAAACCGACCTGGACGGAATTCTGAAGCAGGTCATCGCGTACCATTCGGAACGGATCTGAGTTATTTGCGGCGCTGACCGCTTGCGTCTAACGCAAAAATAACTAATATCCACATCACCCTGATGGTCTCCAGTCCTTTCTTTACCTGGGCGTTTGCCTTCGCTCTCGCGGCTGCGGCCACGCCGCTCGTGCGTGCGTACGCGCGCCACATCGGCGCGGTCGCCGCGCCGAAGAAAGACCGCTGGCACCAGAAGCCGACGGCCATGATGGGCGGCGTGGCGATTTTCGCCGCGACCATCGGCGCGCTGCTGATGCTGATGCCGCAGACGACGCAGAGCTGGGTCGTCATCGCGGCCAGCACCGCCCTCTTCGCCGTCGGACTGGTCGACGACTTCATTCACCTCAAGCCCTACCAGAAACTGATCGGCCAGCTCCTCGGCGCCTCCGCGGTCATCTACTTCGGCCTGGTGCTGCCGTGGACGGGCTGGCCGGTCCTGAACATCATCATCACCTTCGTCTGGCTGATCGGCGTGACGAACGCCGTGAACATGCTGGACAACATGGACGGGCTGTCGGTCGGCGTCGCCGCGATTGCGTCGGTGGCGCTGGCGGTGACGTTCTTCCTCAACGGACAGCTCACCGAGGCGCTGATGCTTTCGGCGTTCTGCGGGGCGCTGCTCGGATTCCTGATCTACAACCACAATCCCGCGTCGATCTTCATGGGCGACTGCGGGTCGCTGTTCGTCGGCTTCTTCCTGGCCAGCACGGCCCTGCTCAGCGCGAGCGGCGGCGGCGGGCGCTCGCGCAGCGTCATCGCGGTCCTGGCGGTGCCGGTGCTCGTGCTCTGCATCCCCATCTTCGACACGACGTTCGTGACGCTGATGCGGAAGATGTCCGGCCGCGCGGCGTCGCAGGGCGGCCGCGATCACACCTCGCATCGTCTGGTGGCCCTCGGCCTCACGGAGCGTCACGCGGTCTGGATGCTCTACGGCTTCGCCATCCTCGGCGGCGCGCTGGCGATCTTCGTCCGCCACATCGACCTCGACGTGAGCATCGCCGCCATCGCCGGCTTCGCCATCGTCCTCGGCCTGGTCGGCGTCCACCTCGGCGGCGTGCGCGTCTACAGCGAGGAAGAAGTCGAGGCGGCGCGGCGGAAGCCGGTGGTCTCGTTCCTGATCGATCTCTCTTACAAGCGCCGCGTCTTCGAGGTGCTGCTCGACGTCGCGCTGATCGTGCTCGCGTCGTACGCCGCGTATGCGCTGGTGTTCGGCCCCGCGCGCTCGACCTCGACCGACTGGCAGCTCTTCCTCAAGACCCTGCCGGCGATCGTGTTCGCGAAGCTGGCGACGTTCCTCGCCGTCGGCGTCTATCGCGGTTTGTGGCGTTACGCGGGCGTCTCGGACGTCGTGAATTTCGCGAAGGCGGTGACGCTGAGCTCCATGGCCTCGATGCTGCTGCTCGTGTTCGCGTTCCGCTTCGAAGGGTTCTCGCGCACGGTGTTCGTGCTGGACGGCATGCTGCTGTTCGCGTTCATGGCCGGAAGCCGGTTCGTGTTCCGCTTCCTGCGCAAGGTCCTCCCCGCCCCGCACGCCCGCACCGCGAAACGAGCGCTGATCTACGGCGCCGGCGACGCGGGCGAGCTGCTCTGGCGCGAGCTCAACAACAACTCCTCCCTCGGCTACGTGCCGGTCGGCTTCGTCGACGACGATCCGCACAAGGTCGGGAAGCTGATGCACGGGCTGCGCGTGCACTCGGGCGAATCGCTGGCCGAGGTCGTCACCCGCGTCCGCGCCGACGAGGTGTTCCTGTCGACGGATGCCCTCCCCCGCAACAAGGTCATGGCCATCGTGACGGAATGCGAAACCGCCGGCGCACCGGTCAAGCGCATGCGCATCGAGATCGAGCGCGTGGCCGACGCGGAACTGGGCTGGGTCCTGCCCACGCACACGCCCCACACGCACGCCCCCGCGGCGACGATCATCCCGGTCAAGGAAAAGATCATCATCGCGGAACGCCCCCAGTCGCACTGACACTACGCCCGCTCGTCGTTTTTGAGATGATTCCGGCTGTGAAAAGTGTGATTGGAATCATCGCAATTCTGATGCTGCGCTGCGCGGCTCCGGCGCCCGTTCCGGAGCCGGCCACGAACACGCCGGCCGCACCCGCTGCACGACCTGACGCCGCGCCGCCCCTGTCCCAGCGCTGCACGAATGCGCAGTACCGGCTGTCGATCGCGTATCCGGCCGGGTGGTACACGAATGACGGCTCGGTCGTGCCGGAATGCAGCGTATTTGCCCCGAAGCCGGTCCAGGTGCCGCGCGACTCCGAAATGCCGTTCGAGATCCCCATCGTACTGGCCGTGCAGACCGTGAAGGTCGAGGAGGTCACGCGCTCGTCCCAGTGGGAGCGCGTGCTTTCGAGCGGCCCGGTCACTGTCGCCGGGCGCCGGGGCGTTCGTGCGGAGGTCGAGGCGTCGGGTGAAGGGCTGGCCGAGAAGGGAATGCGGAGCGTCCGGTACGCCGTCGCGCTGGGCGACGGCCGCACGCTCCTGGCGAGTACGCACGACCGCGCCGGCTCGTACGAGCTGAATCAGAAAATTCTCGGCCGGATGATGGAGAGCATCACGTTCGAGTAGGGGCGAAGAAAATGACGCCCACCTCTTCCGGAGAAGAAGTGGGCGTCATGGTTACCGCGTCGGCGCGTGGGCCGTTGATGGCGATCCCTACGGAATACGTCGACCGTTCATCGATGGCCGTGCCGTCCTCATACTTCGTGGCCGTGCCGGTGGCAGTGGCCAGCGTGCGGAATCCGAGGTCATTCACGCTGCGCTCGATGACGTAGCTTGTAATCGGCGCTTTCCCGCTGGAAGGCGCGGTCCAGGAGAGGCTGGCGGCGAGGGAGTTCCGCGTGGCGGTCAGCGCGACCACGCCCGGCACCGCCGTACCCTCGGTCGGGTCGAAAGGTTGAACATCCGTTTCCCAGTCACCTGGCGCGCCAGATAACCGCGGCGGCTGTAGCTGTTCGCGCCACCGCTCACGCAGGAGTCGACGCAGCCGTCCGCATAACCGACGCGTGGCGGCGGGACGCCGCCACGACATCTGCCGGGACGGCGGCGGTCCGCTCAGGCCCGTTTGTACCCGACCGCGGTCCACAGCGGCGGCGTCTCGCTGAAGTGGATACGCTCGAGGCCCGCGTCGCTGAGCATGCGCTCGATCTGGGCGCGCGTGAAACGCTGCTCCAGTCGGGTGCCGAAGCGGTCCAGCGCGTCGTTGCGCATCACGTAGAAACTGCGGTCGCGGTAGAACGCCAGCGGGAAATTGCGGACGTCGTGGCCGCGGCGCTCGAGGGCGCGGGCCGTGCGGGCGAGCGGCCAGTACAACGTCGCGGCGAGGACCTGGCTGGCGATGAAACGGAGTCCGTACGGAAGGCGGGAGACCGTCCGGCGAACCACCTCCGACGCGCGCCAGATCCCGCGGAACCACGCCGGACGATTGTCGAATGCGTAATAGAGGTAGAGCAGAAACGGCGCGCCCGGCTTCAGCTTCGCAGCGCAGGCGCGGACGGCCGCGGGCGTGTCGGGCAGGTGATGGAGGACGCCGAGCGAGTAGCCGAAATCCATCGACGCGTCGGGGAACGGCAGCGCGCCGATCGACACGAGCTGGAAGTCGACGTTCGCCGCTCCGGCCAGATTGCGCTTCGCCACCGACAGCGCGCCCTCGCTCGCGTCGACGCAGGTCAGGCGCCCCACGCGCGGCGCGACGAACCTGGCCCAGCGTCCCGTGCCGCAGCCCGCGTCGAAACCGGCTGCCGCGGGCGGCAACGTGCCCCAGGGAAAGATGCCGAAGTACGACTCGAACATCGTCCGCAGCTCGGCTTCACTGAGCGCCGACTGATCGAACCGCGTCCACTCATCCCCGAATCCGTCGACTACGCTCTCGTCCAGATTAGGCGGCCGGAGAGCCGTCAACCTTCATTCTCCTTCGGTGTGAGCAGCGCCGGTGCGGCGGGAGAGGAGACCGGGTGCGGCGTTGCCGGCGACGCGATCCGCGCGGGCGCGGTGACGAGCGCCAGCGGGATCAGCGCGAGGCTGGTGAAGATCATCATGCGCAGCCGGAACAGTGTGCCGAAATTCGTGACCGTGTACAGCAGCGCGGCAGCGTTCAGCACCGTCACGACCACCACCAGCCAGAACAGCGGATTGCGGTACGCGCGGCCGCGGAGGTTGGCGATCACCAGACCCAGCGCGATGAGCAGGATGACGTCGAAGAAAATCGTGTCGAGCTCGACGAACCACCAGAGGTTGTGACGCCCGCCGCCGATCTGGACCAGGCCGAGGCGCGTGGCGATGCTGCGCGGCATGGCCGCGGCAGTCGCGCCGGCGACGAGTTTCTCGAAGCGCGTGGCCTCGGCCGGCGGCACGAGATCGGGTGGCTCGACGAGGACCGGCTTCGGTTCGGGCGCTTTGACGGCGACGGGTGTCGGCGCGACCGGCTTCGCCGCGACAGTCACCGGAGCCGGCTTCGCCGAAGGCGCGGCCAGCTTCGGCTCGACCTTCGCGGCGACGGCAGGCGCCGCCTTCGGCGTCGCTGCCGGTTCCTTCTTCTTTTTCTTCTCCGCGACCTTCGTCACCGGCGCCTCGGCGACCTTCACCGGCTCGACGGCCTGCTGCGCCGGAGGCGGGGCGGCGGCGACGGCCACCGGCGGTTCCGGTTTCGGCTGCGGTTTCACTCGCTGCTTCGGCTTTGGAGCCTGAATGGACGTGTTGCCGCCCGTTTTCTCGAAGCCGACGCGGACGTTGTCCGCCGTGGCCAGGAGCGTACTTCCGATCGGGTTACCGGCGGCCTGGAACTCCAGAACATTGCGGAGAGCCGGCGGCAGATACGGGCCCGCCGCGAAGAGATACGTGCGGGAGAGGATCAGCAGCAGGGCCACGGTCGATCCCGCGGCGAGCCAGCGCCGCGGCTGGATGGTGGTCAAAGGGACGAGCAGCATGAACAACGCCGCTGCGCCGAAGAGGAAGCCGCCGATGTACCAGCGCACGCCCGTCAGCAGATAGTGAGACGCAATCAGCGCCGCGCCGGCCCAGAGCAACTGCCGCCCCATCCGCTGCTCCGCGCGCCAGGCGCGCTGCCACAGGAAGCACGCTCCGAAGAAGGCCACGATGAGGAACTGGAAGAACGTGTCCTTGAGCGGCTGCATCGACCAGAGCACGCCTGCCGGCGAAAGGCTGATCGCCGCCAGCGCCACGAGCGCGGCATTCCGCGAGCCGGGGGCGGTACGGCTCCAGCGGACGATGATCGCGCAGGCGCCGAGGTAGCAGAAGAGGTTGAGCAGCAGCGAGACCGAGACGGGGTTGCCGAACAGCAGCGAGAAGAGCGCCAGCGCCTGCTGGTAGGCCGGCGATGCCGAGGTCACGGGAATGGACGCGATCTCATCAAGCCCGGCCGCCGCGGTCTTGGCCGCCTCGGCGGTGTAGTACGTCGCGTCCTCGGCGTAGAACCAGAGGCCGTTCCCCGACTGCAGGGCCGGCGCGATGGGAAGCGAGAGATATGAAATCCAGAAGAGGAGCTGGCTGACGAAGGCGCGGCCAAGGAAACCGGCCACAACAATGAGGCGCATGCGCGCATCGCCGCTCCATGCGAGGCGCCCGAGGGAGAAGAGGGCCACACCGGCAGCGAGGAGAAGCAGAACCCGGAGAAATTCGAGCATGGAAATGAAGAGAGGAGTCAGTTTAACAACAGAATGCGTGAGGTCAATCTCTGAAAAGCAAATAATGGAAATGGGGCGTGATCCAGGACACAAGAAACGGCCGAAAGACGCGTATACTCTCCGCTGTCCCAAAAACTAGGAGGGCTTTATGCGAGTTTCTGGATGGTTCAGATCCGTCCTTGTGGCGGCTGTCGTACTAGTGACGACCAGCCTGTATGCCCAGGCCACCCGAACGTGGGTTTCGGGTGTGGGTGATGATGTCAACCCGTGCAGCCGCACGGCGCCGTGCAAGACGTGGGCAGGAGCAATTTCGAAGACCGCCACCGGCGGAATCATCGATGCCCTGGATCCGGGCGGGTACGGCGCCCTGACGATCACCAAGGCGATCACGGTGGAAGGCAACGGCACGCTGGCGAGCGGACTCCATTCGGGATCGAATGGTTTCGTGATCAACATTGCCGCCGGCCCGACCAACCGTAACGTGGTGCTGCGTAACCTGCTGATCGACGGCAGCGGCACGACTCTCGGCCTGGACGGCGTCCGGTTCCTCTCGGGCGATTCGCTCCTGATCGAAGGCTGCAGCATCGAGCAGGTCAGCAGCGACGGCATCGAGTTTTTGCCGAACAGCCTGGCCCGTCTCACGGTCCGCGACACGACCATCACGCAGGCTCTCGGCAACGGCATCAGCATCCGCCCGGCCGTTGGCGGCACGGCGCGCGTGTCGATCCATAACTCGACGATCGATCGCAACGGCACCGGAATCACCGTCTCTGACGCGAACTCGGCCGGCTCCAACGTCAGCATCTTCAACAGCAACGTCACGAACAACACCACCGACGGCGTCTTCGCGAACTCGACCACCGCTGTCGGTGTGCTCGTCGTCGTGGAAGGCTCGGAGATCACGCACAACAGCGGCAGCGGCCTCCGCACCGCCGGCGGTAACTCGATCCTGCGCGTTGCGAACAGCCTGATCAGCGGCAACGGTACGGGTGCCAGCGCACCGGCCGGCCAGCTCTGCTCGTTCCTGAACAACCGCCTGACCGGCAACACCGCCGCGGGCGCGTTCACCGGCGCGTGCGTCCCGGGCGACTCGTAACACCAGCCTCAATCGTTTCCTGAACAGCCGCCCTCACGGGCGGCTGTTTTTTTTGCGCGCCACTTCGTGGAAGATCCCCGCCAGCGTCGCGGCGCCGTCGCGCGTCGAGTAGTGCGCGACCGCGTACGCCCTCCCCTGCCGCGACATCTCCTCCCGCGCCCGCGCATCGCTCAGCAGCCGCGAGAGCGCCGCCACCCAATCCTCCTCGGTCGTCGCCTCGAGGTGCGTCACGCCGGGCACGCCAATGCCCGCCACCACCCCGACCGGGGACGCGACATACGGAATGCCACAGGCGAGATACTGGATGGCCTTGTAGCCCGACTTCCCCTCAGCCCACTCGTCCGCGACGATCGGGTACACGGCGACGTCGAACGACTGCAGGTCCGCGACCTCGCTCTCCATCCGCCATGGCCGCGACTCCAAGGCGACGCCGTCGATCGGTGACGCCGCCGGTCCCGCTCCAATGACGCGCAGCCGGAAGCGGTGCGTCTGCGCCAGCCGGCGGAACACGGGCGCGAGCGTGCGCAGATAGGCATACGTCGAGTGCGTGCCGATCCAGCCGATCACCAGTTCCCCGTCCGCGGAGTGCTGGCGCGGCCTGTAGCGGTTCACGTCGACGAGCGTCGGCAGGATCGTGACGGGCTTGCCGCGCTCCGCCGCGTACGCCGCGATGGCCGGACTGCCGCACACGACATGCGACGACCAGCGGATGAGCTGTCTCGTCTTCCCCCGCCATTTCAGCCGCGCGGCGAGGGAGCCGAAGACGTCGCTGGGGCGGTCGATGTAGGTCGCGTCGTCGAGGTCGAGCACGAGCGGCATCCGGCGCTGCGCCAGCCACTCCACCACCGGCGGCCCGACCAGCGCGGCCTCGCGCTGCAGGAACAGCGCGTCGTACGACCCGAGCCGCAGCACGTCGCCCCCCCGGCGGACGATGCCCGCGGCGACGCCGGCCGCGGTGATCGGCGCTTTCCGCACGTCATACAGACCGTGGTAGATGCGGTTGGTGAGGAACGGTCGCACGTCGAGCTCGATCCCGTGTTCGGCGAGCAGCGGCACGTACTGGATCACGCGCTGCCGCGTCGCGGCCGCATGCTCCGGATACGTGGCCAGTGCGAGGACGCGCAACTACCGGTCCTTCAGCGCCGCGTCCGCGGTGCGCCCGAGAACGTACCGAATCTCGTAGCACGGAAACACGTACGCCAGGTTCTCTTCCCACAGCTCCTGCATGTAGCGGCAGGAGTTGAACAGCATCCCCACGACGCGCTTGATCGCATAGCGGCCGTAGAACGGCAGCGACGATTTGAACCGCAGGTCGACGCTCTTGACGGTGAGGTGCTCGCGACGGACGTACCCCGGCACCCGCCGCGAGAAATGCGGATCGCGCGCGTAGTACGACATCGTGTAGAGACCGTAGCCGAGCCCCTGGTGCGTGGGGTCGGAGCGAAAGTACGGATGCCCGAAGTGCGGCACGATGACCTCGATCTCGCCGCCCGGCGCGAGCAGGCGGCTCATCTCGTCGAGCATCGCCCCGGCATCCGGAACGTGCTCGAGAAAGTGCGATGACGTGATCAGCCGCACGCTCCCCTCGGGGAACGCGCGCAGGACGGACGTCGCATCGCCGACGATGTCGACGGCCTCGCCGTCCAGCATGTCCACGCCGATCGAGCCGTCGTAGCGCCGCTTCGGCCCGACCCCGAGCTCGATCACCGCGTCGCGCAGCTCCTGCGGCCTGGCCAGCAGACCGCGTTTGTCCCTGATCTCCATTGGTCTCTCCACTCACGCCGGGCGTGCGCGCCGCAGCGCCAGGCCGAACACCGCGATCGTCGTCAGCTCCGCCGCCGTCACGGCGGCCACGATTCCCCACAATCCCCATGCCGACAGCGCCGCGACCTGATACGCGATGGCCATCGACAGCGTCAACACCGAGAGCCGCGCCGCCGTGGCCTCCTGTCCGCGAGCCTGCATCAGAAAGCCGAAGATCGCGCTGAAGATGCTCAGCAGCGCCAGCGCCGCAAACGCGAGCACGAAACCGTGCGACGACGGCGGCACGTCCAGCGAGGCGCCGAGCGGCCGTGACAGTAAGACGAGGCACAGCAGCCCGAACATCACGCCGGCAGCCGAGGTGATGGTATATCGAACGACGATCGCCCGCATCCCGGCCGAATCGCGCTCCTGCGCCCTGCGGGTCAGCTCGGGAAAGTGCAGCAGGCCGAGCGAAACGGGGATCAGCAGCAGCGCGTTCTGCAGCGCCGAGGCGACGGCGAAGACGCCCAGCTCCGGCCGTGTGGTCAGGCGTTCGACGGTGAAGACGGCCATGCGCGTGTAGAGCACGCCCAGAATCATCTGGGAGCTGAACGGCCACAACGCCAGCACCGTCTCGCGCATCGAGCGCGTGCTCACGGAGAGCACCCACCAGCGCTTCGCCACGACCACGATCGTCTCGACACACTTGCCCGCGACGTACGCGGCCACGAACCAGCGCGGCCCGAGGTCCTGGGCGAGGACGATCGCGCCGAGGACGGCGAAGAGCGCCAGTCCGGCCGCGACCGCGACGCCGAGGGCGCGCGTCTCCCCCGTCACCACCCGCGCGCTGACGCCGTTCGTAGCCATGACCAGCAACGGACAGAGCGGAAAGAGCAGCGCCAGGTACTGCGCCACGTGCGCATCGATGAGGCCGAACATCGCCGCCGCCACGCCACCAACGAGCATGAGCGCGACCACCAGCACGCGGAACGCATTCGCACCGGCCAGCATCTCGGCCGCGGCCTCGGGTGCCAGCATGGCCAGATTGCGCGGCAACGCGCGCATGCCGCCCCAGTCCGCGACGATCATCCCCACGGCCACGGCCGAGTACGCGACCGTATACGCCGCCAGTTCCGCCAGCCCCCACCGCTGCGCGATGAACAGTCCGAGCAAGACCGGCAAGCCGCCGGCCATCCCGCGGTACGCGATCAGAGGGAGAACTGCGGTGTAGGCCCGGAGGTGAGTCCTGAACGGCAAGCGGGAGAAGAGTATCGCGCCGACCCTCCTTATGGAGTGCGGCGGCCCGAGCCGCCGCACTCCCACCACGCGCTGCAAGGCGTCCCAACGCACTCTGTTCGTGGTCGCGTCGACGACAACGAGTTTGTGCGGCTTGCCCGCGACACCCGCTCGCCGTCATCCCGCCGAACTCTCTGATTTCTCTCGTCATCCCGTTTCTCGATAAGTAACATTTGTTACTTATCGAGCAGGTTAAATTTCTTTAACAGACATTCCATCGCCGTTCGCTTCGTATGACGAAACAGCCGTTGCAGCCGTTGCCACTTCGCTCGAACTACCGTGCCGGGGCGATGGACGAGGTCATCGAGCGGCTGCTGGCGGTGGTGAAGGAGAGTGGCCTTCGCCGCAAGAAAGTGGCGCATGACGCGGGGATGCGGCCGGGGAAGTTGAGCAAGATCCTCAACGGGCATCAGGCGCCGACCGTCAGCGACTTCATCGCCATCGCGCGCGCCGTAGGCCGCGATCCGGCGCATCTGCTCAGCGAGAAGGACGTCGTGGTCGGGCTCGATACGTTACGCGCGGCGCATACGGCTGTGCAGATGGTCGAGCAATCGCTTCGGGCGATGATTCCGCAAGCGCCGCGCGGACGCTTCGCAGGGGCGCCGCTGCTGCCGAAGCCAAAGCGGCACGCGGCCGGCGCTCCGATCCGCGCGGCCGCGAACTCGAACGCCGAGCTGTTGGCCGAAGTCGAGGAGAAGAAGGTCGCGATCCCGCGCGAGGCGCAGAACCGCGGTGCGAAACGCGTGGCGCGCGCCATCGGCAATTCGATGGAAGGGCCGAACGGCATCCGGGACGGGCAACTGGTTTTCTTCCGTCCGACACGCAGCCGCCGCACCGCGACAGGACAGGTCGTGGTTTGCAGCGTCGGCGAGGCGGTGTACATCAAACGGCTGGAAGGGACGGGGCGCAGCGCGACGCTGCACAGCATCAATCCGGATCACGGTCCCGTCGAAGTCGCGGATGCGAACGACATCCGCATCCACGGAGTCGTTGTCCATCCCGCCGTCGGTTAGCTGCCCCGCTACGTCTCCCACGGCGCGTTCCCACGCACGCGCAATCCGCTGGCCCGACGCCGGCGCCACCGGCCCGCAATGGCGCGACCTCCTGCAGTTCACGGACGAGCACCGCATCAGGCCGGTCATCAGCCACGAGCTGGCGTTCGAGGAGATCGCCGAGGGGCATCGCGTGCTGGAAGAGAAGCGGAAGGTGGGGAAGGTGGGGGTGCACGTCTGACGTGCATCACCTCACTCCCCTTCGGCGAGCAACTCCTCGATCCGGCGCGAGAGCTCGGCTTCGGAGAGGCGCGTGGCGGTGTAGTGACGGACGACGCCGCGGCGGTCCACGAGGGCGAACGACGGGGTCGCGGAAGCGCCGTAGCGGACCATGGTGTCGCTGTCGATCACGACCGGGACGTCGGCCAGCGCGGCGTACGACTCCTTCCAGACCGCCTGCACCTTCGCCGTTTCTTCGGCGGGCGTCATCGGCTTCTCATCCGTGGGCGTGCTGTAGAGACGGGTCACGGCGAGCATCGGGACGCGGTCGCGGTACTTCTGCCAGACGCGCTCGAGCGACGGCGCCTGCGCCTTACAGTCGCCGCACCATTCCGCGAAGAAGAAGAGGACCACCGGCTTTCCGCGAAGCGACGCCAGCGTCGGTGCCGCGCCGCCCGTGAGCGTCGTCCCGCCGAGCGCCGGCGCCGGCTGCCCTTCCAGCGAGAGCATGTTGATGTTCTTGCGGATGCGCGAACGCAACGAAGGAGCCTGCGCCGTCGTCAGTTGCTGCTCGAAGTAGCGCAGTGCGGCGCCGCGCCCTTCGCGGCGATGAATGAGGCGCCCTTCGACCTCGATCGCCGCGCCGTAGGCGGAGAGATGTTCGGTGTTCTCCGCGGGGATTGCTTCCCGCAGCTCGCGCAGAGTCTCATCGGCGAGCTCGAGGCGGCCGAGCATCTCCGCACCGCGCGCAATCCACGCGATGGCGCTGAGGTATTCGGCATCGGCACCCTTGACTCGCTTGTGATCTTCGGCCGCGGCCTGGCCGGTAGCGAGATCGCCGGCGGAGATCTTCATCCGGACGACGCCGACCAGCGCCTGTGCGTTGAGTGGAAGGACGAAACCTGCCAGGGCCACGAGAATCGCGAGCGTACGGATCATGGATGCTCCTTTGTATTTGTTGATCCGTGGTGGGACGGTCGCCGCCGCAAATGGTTTCGAGGCGCTCGCCGCTACTTCCGCACGAAGGTCTTGCCCACCAGCTTCCAGCCGTCCGCGAGCTTGTAGAGCGAGACGTAATCGGTGAAGAGCTGTTTGCCGTCGCGGAACAGATGTACGCGCGCCACCGCGGCGTTGCCGTCGCGATCCAGCACCTTGACGTCCCCGCGGATCGCGGGCGCCGGCTGTCCCTCCGGACGCGGCTTGGCGGTGGACATGCGCTCGATCCAGGCATCGCGCGTCGTCTGCGTGACGCCGTTCTCGGACTGGACGAACATGACGAACGACTCGTGCATCCCGGCGCGCATGGCGGCGGGATCGAAAGCGGCGTGCACTCCCTGCACGTACGCACGGTCGATCGCAGCGACGATCGCCGCCTCCTCGGCGGCACTCTCAGCGGCACGGGCCGCGTCGGGCGACGGAGCGTCGGGCAGGCGCGTGGCCTGCCAGTTCACCACCTGCCATCGCCCCTCACGCTTGAGGAACGTGCCGCTGTTGAGGAACTTCTGCACCTCGGTGCGCCCGTTCGCGGTGGTCGTGCCGACGAGCCGGAACGCCACGACGGCCATCGTGCCGTATTGCTGCACGCGCACATCCTCGGCCGTGTACACCGTCGAAGGATCGCCCGCCTTCTGCGCCGGCGCGGAGCGAACGTCGCGCAGAATGTCCGCCTTGCCCACCCGCCGTCCACTCGACCCGGTGTAAATGAGGTCGTCGGCCCAGAAGCGCTCATGCACGGCCGCGTCGTTCGTCGACGCCCCGGCCAGGAACTCCTGCACCAGGCGAGTGAGCTCCGCCGCATCGGGGGCATCTCCCCGCATCGTCCCGCCGAACAGAATCAGGACCAACAGAAGTGCTGCACGCATCCGAACCTCCTCCGAACACCAGCCACGATCGAAGCAGGAGGATACCGTCAGTGGGTGTACTGACGAAAAGGAAGACGACCGGGAGGCCTCCGGCGGGGCGGTGGGGTCACACCTTCGTTCTTCCGGGGCGACCGGGGGGATGGTGGCGACCGAAGCGACCGGGGCGGTGGGGTCACACCTTCGTTCTTCGACTAGGGTGCCCCAAGTGACCGGTGGGGTCACACCTTCGGTTCTTCTGGGAAAGGTGCCGGTGCCGGTCGGGTCACACCTTCGTTCTTCGACCAAGCGCCCGGTGGGGTCTTCTGGGGTTCCCCGGTGGGGCTCACACGTTCGTTCTTCTGTTCTTCTCTCATCAACCTCTCCCCGCTGTAGCGACATCTTCCATTCCGAGGAGTTTCAGGCGGCGAAGTTCTACGGCGATGACCAGATCTCGATCGTAAGCAACAGCCGAGGGATCCTCGGCGTTGCTATGGCACGACCGTTACGCATCGAATTCGCTGGAGCGCTGTATCACGTCACCTCACGCGGCAATGAGCGCCGGGCCATCTTCCGCAGTGATCGTGATCGGTGGATGTTTCTCACCTTGGTCGAGCAGGCGGCGAAGCGCTTCGGCTGGTCCGTTACGGCATACGTCCTGATGACGAATCATTTTCATCTCGTCATCCAGACACCGGGCCCGAACCTCTCGCGCGGGATGCAGTGGCTGAACGGCACCTACGCCGCATGGTTCAACCATCGGCACAAACGGGCCGGGCACCTGTTTCAGGGAAGGTTTCACGCATTCCTCGTGGAAAAAGAGGCGTACTTTGCGGAGCTGCTGCGGTATGTCGTGCTGAATCCGGTCCGCGCGAAAATGGTCGAGCGGCCGGAGGATTACCGGTGGTCGAGCTACCGCGCGACCGCGGGGCTGGAATCTGCCCCGGCGTGGCTCGACATTGCTTCCGCCCTGGCGTGGCTGGATGTTGATTGCGCCGCGGCGAAGACGGCCTACCGCCAGTTCGTCCTGGAGACGATCGGCTGCGAGGATCGACTCTGGGACAAGGTGACCAATGCGATCTATCTCGGCAGCGAAGAGTGGACGAAGCGGATGCGAAAGCTGGTGGAGTCGCGGCCGCGCTCGACCGACCACCCGAAGCCGCAGCGCGCGGTCGGCCGCCCCGATCTCCGCGCGATCGTGAAAACAGTCGCGGCCATCGGCAACACTTCGCACGAAGCGGTGCGATCCGTGAGAGGCGGTCCGTTGCGACGCCTCGTCGCCTGGATCGGCTGGCATGAAGGGCTGATCACGCTCCGAAGCATCGCCGCGGCACTGCGATTGAGAAGCGAAGGGTACGTCTCGAACGTCATTCGACGATGCGACCGGGAGTTCGCCAGCGACAGCCAGCTGCTGGCGAGCCTGGATGCGTCGCTGGCCATCCTCCGCGCCTGAGACCATCGCAACGCAACCGATCGTCGAATGCGACGTCGCATCATCGCGACGCCGGCGCGCCCTGAGCGCCGCCGAAGAGCGCCGCTCACGCAGCGTCGTTGAAAAAGCGCAGCCGACCGCGCGCTAAATCATTGCCCCGCGCGCTGCTCCCCGAAACTTTCCGCCGCTCTGTCTCGGTGCGGATGAAGATCGAAGGTCTGACGCCAAAATCTGCTCCGAAGGTATGACGCCAAATGTGTCGGTCCGGCTTAATTCAGTGCTCCGCGCGCTGCTACCCAAAAGATCGAAGGTGTGACCCCAAATGTGCCCCCGTTGAAAAAAGCGCAGCCGAACGCGCGCTAAATCAGTGCCCCGCGCGCTGCTCCCCGAAACTTTCCGCCGCTCTGTCTCGGTGCGGACGAAGATCGAAGGTCTGACGCCAAAATCTGCGCCGCTCTGTCTCGGTGCGGATGAAGATCGAAGGTCTGACGCCAAAATCTGCTCCGAAGGTATGACGCCAAATGTGTCGGTCCA
>DASVSV010000380.1:0-8030 GCA_036387915.1 Thermoanaerobaculia bacterium | reverse complement strand
GGTTGCTACAAGCTCGCTACGATAGTGATGCGGCGACGGTTGCGAGCTGCGCGCCGAGCTCCTGCGGTGTGGCCCGCGGCGCGCTGGCGGTGTCGAAGCGGACCAGCACGGGGTCGAAGATGCCGCGCTGGAAGAGCGCCGTGCGCACGGTGATGAAGCGCTCGCGCAGCTCCGGCGTGAGCGTCGCGCCCTGCAGCTCTTCAGCGACGGCAGCGGCCATCGTCCGGAGCTGGTCGAGCGGGATGGCGATGGGCAGGTGCTCGTCGTTGTTCTGCATCATTTCTTCCTCTCGATCCCCAGCTTCGCGTACGTGGCGTCGTCGTCCGGCTCTACTCGAAGAAACGTTGCGATGCCGCGCGCCGCGATCTCTTCGTCACTCCAGCCGTCGACGTTCAACAGCCCCTGCGCGGAGAGGTCGTCGTCGACGCCGACGATATCGTAGCCCGCCCAGATCGCGAAGCCACGCTCCTCGGTCGGCCCCGTGGAGCCGAGTCGCTTGAACTGTTTGATGTAGCGCGCCATCACCGCCGTTCCATCAGTCGATAAAACGCGGCCGTGGCCAGACCCCACGCCGCGTTGACGATCAGGCCGATCGTCAGCAGCTTGCCGACGTTGCCGCCGGTCTGCATTCCTTTCAGCGGCGCGACCACGAAGGCGGCGACGAGCGTCGGGGCGATCGCGCCGATCACGGCGGCCAGCACCCAGTATTTTGCGCCGCGTGTGCGGAGCAGGATCACTCCGAGGATGATTCCCCAGACGCCGCCCCAGAAGCTGAGCGAGATCAGGGAGGGCACGCCGAACGGTTTCGTGGCCGTCATCGCGAACGGCGCGCGGTCGATCGTGCCGACGGCGTTGAGGATCCAGAGCGCGATCTGATGCCCGAGGGGGACGGCCAGGGTGCCGGCGATGAACCATTTCAGCCACTTCATGTTTATCCTCCGTCGATGCCGTTGGAATTGCTCATCTTCGTCGGTCTGCAGGCCGCGGGCAAATCGACGTACTACCGCAACCACCTCGCGGCAACGCACGTGCATGTGAGCAAAGACCTGATGCCCAATGTGCGCGACAAGGACGCCCGCCAGCAGCGAATGATCGTCGAGGCGCTCAGTGCCGGCCGCTCGGTGGCCGTCGACAACACCAATCCCACTCCCGTCTCCCGCGCACCCCTCATCGAGATCGGCCATCGCCTCGGCGCCCGCGTCGTCGCGGTCTTCTTCGAGACAGTGATCAAGGACGCCGTGGCGCGCAACCGGCTGCGCGAAGGAAAAGCGCGCGTGCCCGACGTCGCGATTTACGTGGCGGCGAAGAAGCTCGTCATGCCGGCACTTGAAGAAGGATTCGACGAAGTGCGCGTGATCGCGCCGATTCCGGGGATTGCATGACGCCGAAGCAACTGCTGAAGAAAGTGTTCCCTCCGATGCTGGCCACGCTGGCCGGCGGTCCTCCGCGCGACGACGCGAACTGGCACTACGAGCTCAAATACGACGGCTTCCGCGCCGTGATCGCCATCGCCGATGGGAAGGCGGCCATGCTCAGCCGCAACGAGCTCGATCTCTCGTCGCGCTTCCCGCGCACGTTCTCGGCGGTGGAGAAGATCAAGGCGAAGGAGCTCGTCGTGGACGGGGAGATCGTCGTCCTCGACGAGAAAGGCGCGCCGCGGTTTCAGCTCCTGCAGCAGGGAGGCAACGAGCGCCTGATCCTGTTCGACATCTTGTGGCTCGACGGCGAAGACCTCCGCCGCCGGCCGTATGAAGAGCGCCGCAAGATCCTGAAGAAAACGTTCGCCAAACCGCCGGCCGGGATTCACGTCGCGCAGACGCTCGACATGACCGGCGAGGAAGCACTCGCACATGCGGCGGCGGGCGGATGGGAAGGCGTGATCGCCAAGCGGAAGGGCTCGATCTACGAGACGCGCCGCTCGAAGGAGTGGCTGAAGGTCAAGGCCATCAACCAGCAGGAGTTCGTCATCGTCGGGTGGCAGCCGAGCAACGCCAACGCGCGCGACATCGGCTCGCTGCACCTCGCTGTCAACGAGAACGGCGAGCTGCGTTACGCGGGCAAAGTGGGGACCGGCTTCTCCGCGAAGCTGCGCACGTCACTGGCCGCGGAGCTGGCGAAGGACGTCATTCCGAAGACGACCGTCAAGGACGCGCCGCGGGTGAAGACCGCGGTCTGGGTCAGGCCGCGGCTCGTGGGGCAGGTGTCGTTCACCGAGTGGACGGGCGACCACCGGCTGCGGCATCCGTCGTTTCTCGGGTTGCGGGAGGACAAGACGGTGGCGGATGTGGTGCGGGAACGGCCGTCGAGTTCAGCAAGTGCGAAGACTTCGGTGGCTTCGAAAAGTGCGCCGGCGGCGAAGAGCTCATCGCGCGCGAAGACGGTCAGGCGTCCAGAGGGCTCCAAAGATCCCGCGTCTACGCGCGGGATAAATTCTGAATCGAGGGTTACGCTCACCAATCCCGACCGCCTGCTTTATCCGAAGGACGGGATCACGAAGCAGGACGTGGCCAACTATTACGAGGCCGTGGCCGAGCCGATGCTGCGAACGCTGGCGGACCGGCCGCTGGCGCTCGAGCATTGGAATCAGGGCATCCACAAGCCGTCGTGGTTCCACCAGAACATCGGCAGGGAAGGGCCGGAGTGGCTGACGATCATCGACACGCCGACGCGCACGGTCAAGCGCAGCACGGTCAAGCACCTCGTCGTCGACAGCGTCGACGCGCTGCGCTGGCTGGCGCAGATGTCGGTGCTGACGGTGCACATGTGGTCCTCGCGCGGCGCGAGCCTCGAGGAGCCGGACTGGATTCTCTTCGACCTCGATCCCGCCAAAGGCAAGGGAATCGAGCAGGCCATCGAGGCCGCGATCGTCATGCGCAAGCTGCTCGACAACCTCGAGCTCCCCGGCGTCCCGAAGACTTCCGGCAAGCGCGGCATCCACGTCTTCGTGCCGCTCGCTCCCGGCTACACGCACGAAGAAGTGGCCGACTTCGCATGCTCGATCGCGGCCGCCGTCGCGGCGAAAGTGCCGGGCATCACCGTCGAGCGCGCGCTGGCGGCGCGCCGCGGGCGGCTCTACCTCGACTGCATGCAGAACGGCTACGGCAAGACGGTCGTCGCCCCGTATTCGCTGCGCGCCATCGACGGCGCGCCGGTCTCCGCGCCGCTGAAGTGGAGCGAGATCACCAAGAAGCTCGACCCGCTGAAGTACAACATCCGCAACATGCCCGACCGCCTGGCCAAGGTGGGCGACCTGTTCGCGGACGTCTTCAAGGATCGTGCGAAGCTGCCGAAACTGAAGTAACTTGAGTGGATGCTGGACGAGCTGGTTCTGGCGGCGCGCGCGTACGATCGCCCGCGGACCGTCGAAGCAGTCAACCTGTTGACCAGGCACGTGCTGGGCACGGGCGAGCGGCTCGAAGAGCGGCCGCTGCGCGACGCTCTCGTCGAGCTGCGCAACAATCGCTGGTTCGACCTCCTCCAGTCCGCCGGCGACGCGCTCATCCAGTCGGGCGACACCCGGTCTTCCGTCCGCAAGCTCTACGCGCAGTCGCTCATCGACGGCGGCGTGATCTCCGCGGCGGTCCCGTTCCTGGAACGGCTCGTCGCCGAGTCCTCCGGCTACGAACGCGACGAAGCACGAGGTCTGCTCGGCCGCGCATGGAAGCAGGTCTACGTCAGCGACGCGAATCTGGCGAAGCCGCTGGCGAAGTCGCTGCTGGAGCGGTCCGTCGAGCAGTACTACACACCCTACGTCGAGGACGACGAGAACCTCTGGCACGGCATCAACACGGTGGCCATGCTCGCGCGCGGACAACGCGACGGAATCGCGATGAGCGGTCCCGATCCGCAACAGCTCGCGGCGGCGATTCGCGACGCGGTGAAGGCGCGCGACGACAGCGGACGCGCGGACGCCTGGGACTACGCCACCGCGGCCGAGGCCTGCGTGGCGCTGGGCGACTGGCCGGGCGCCCTCGGCTGGCTGAAGCTGTACACCGCCGACCGCGAGATCACCGCATTCGCCGCGGCCGGCACGCTGCGCCAGTTCTCCGAGGTCTGGCAGTTGTCCGGGCGAGGAGAGGGCGACGGCGGTCCGCTCATCCATCTGCTGCAGGCGGAGGTGCTGGCGCGGAGCGGCGGGCAGAGCCTCGACGTCAGCCACGCGCGCGCCGAGCTGCAGGCCATGGACTCCGAAGCGGAGATGCTCGAAGCCGTGCTGGGCGACGAGAAGTACAAAACGCTGGAGTGGTATCGCACAGGACTCATGCGCGCGAGCGGCGTGGCGCGCATCGGCTTCGAGGCCACGCGCGGACAGGGCACCGGCGTCCTGGTCGAGATCGGCGGCGAACAGTTTCTCGTCACCAATCATCACGTCATCCCCACGCGCATCACCGAGATCGAGCGCGCCGTGGTCACGTTCGAGTCGCTCGACCGGAAGAAGTACCGCGTCCGGGAACTGCTCTGGACCTCACCGATCCCTCAGCTCGACGCGACGATCCTCCGCCTCGACAAGGAAGTGAACGGCGTCGAGCCGCCGCCGCTGTGCGCCGAGCTGCCGGACGTCACGGACAAACCGCGCGTCTACGTGATCGGCCATCCGATGGGGGGCACGTTGTCGTTCTCGATCTCCGACAACGCCTTGATCGACCATCGCGCGCCGAAGGTGCATTACCGCGCGCCGACCGATCCGGGCAGCTCGGGCAGCCCGGTGTTCGACGCCACGTGGGCGCTGCTCGCGCTGCATCACGCGGGCGACGAGAACATGCCGCGGCTGCACGGCGCCGGCGCGTATCCGGCCAACGAGGGACTGTTCATGAACGCGATCGTGGAAGAGTTCGAGAAGACGCGCGTGGCCCGGCGGCCGGCGAAGCGCAAAAGATGACCGTGAGGCCTTCGGCGGGCCGGCACGGCCGGCAGCGCTTGTTGGCCTGACCCGATCGCACGCCTGTCTACGAAACACGTCCTGTCGCGGAAGATTGGGCTCAACAAGCGCTGCCGGTCGTACCGGCCCGCCGGAGGCCCTTCGCCGTCCCTTTCGTCCGCCGACCGCCGAGCTATGATCGCCGCCACATGCGCGCGATCATCACCGGTGCCTCCAGCGGAATCGGCTTCGAGCTGGCCCGCGAGCTCTCGCGGCGTGGATGGGAGCTGGTCCTTCTGGCGCGGCGCGTGGAGCTGATCGAGAAACTGCCTCGCTCCCAGGCCATCGCCTGCGACGTCACGGATGCGGCGGCGGTGCGGGCGGCGGTGCAACAGGCGGGCGGAGTGTTCGACCTGGCCGTCGCGAACGCCGGCGTGAGCATCCCGGTGCACGCGGTCGACTTCAATCTCGCCGATGCGGAGCAGATCATCCGCGTGAACGTCCTCGGCATGCTGTACCTGTACGACGCCGTGATCCCGTCGATGCTCGCGCGGCGCAGCGGACGCTTCGCCGGCGTTGCGTCACTGGCGGGCTTGCGCGGACTGCCGGCATCGGGTCCGTACTCGGCCAGCAAGGCGGCCATGCAGACCTTCCTCGAGGCCGCGCGTATCGAGCTCGCGCCGCATGGTGTCCGCGTGACGATCGTCAATCCCGGCTTCGTGGCCACGCCGATGACCGAGAAGAACAGCTTCCGCATGCCGTTCCTGATGACCGCCGAACGTTCGGCGCGCATCATCGCGGACGGCCTCGAGCGCGGCAAACGCGTGATCGAGTTCCCGCGGCCGACGTCGCTCGTGATGCGCCTCGTCCGGCAGCTGCCAGACGCGCTCTACGACCGGCTCCTCATCCCTTACAGCCGCCGCAAAATGCATCGGGAGAAGGTGAAGCGATGAAGCCCACGACGATGGTCCGCCTCTGGTCGCTCCAGAACGTTTTCCTGCTCTGGCTCACGCGGCCGAAGATCCTGGAGCTGAACGCGGAGCGCTGCATCGTGCGCATCCCCCTGAACTGGATCACCCGGCGCCGCGACATCCACGCCATGTACCTCGGCACGCTCTGCATGGGCGCCGACGTGGCCGCGGGCCTGATCGCCTTTCAGCTCGTGGCCGAGCAGAAGGCGCGCGTCAACTTCATCTTCAAAGACATCCGCGGCGAGTTCCTCAAGCGTGCGGAAGGCGACGTCCTCTTCACCAACAACGACGGCCCCCTGATCCAGGACCTCGTCCGCCGCGCGCTCGCCAGCGAGGAACGCCACGAGGCCACGGTCCACGTCACCGCGACCGTCCCGTCCAAACTGGGCGACGAGCCGGTGGCGAAGTTCGAGCTGACGTTGAGCGTCAGGAAAAAGATGAGCCGGTGACCTCAGTCGCCTCGCCCCACGATGGAGTGAAGAGGGGACTCGGAGGCGCGAGCGTGAATCGCGCGAAGCGACTTTCCGAGAGTCTCATAGCCTCATAGGCTCACAGTCTCATAGGAGGCTGCCGACGATGAGCCGATGAGACTGTGAGCCTATGAGCCTATGAGACTATGAGCCTTCACCTTTCCCGTTTTCCTTTTACCTTTTACCCACCAACTCCCCATGCAGCGTCGTGATCCAGTCATCAGTCTTGATGAACCCCTGACCCCATGAGTCCCATGCGCCGAGGACCTTTTCGGTCTTGAGCTGGTCGAGGGACTTGCCGGCGCCGATGCCGGCTTCGACGGCGGCGCTGGTGGCCTTGAGCATGGCTCCGAAGCGGCGCAGTCCGTTCTTGTCGGAGAGCGCGCCGTGGCCGGGGATCACCTTCGCGTCGTCGGGGATGCGCGCCAGCACCTCGTCCACGTTGTGGATCATGCCGCGGACGCTGCCGCCGTTCTCGACGTCGACGAATGGGAAGAAGGCGTTGAAGAACTGATCGCCCATGTGCACGACGTTCGACTTGGTGAACCAGATCACCGAGTCGCCGTCGGTGTGGCCGTGCGGCGTGTGCACCGCGCGAACGTCTTCGCCGTTGAGGTGCAGGGTCAGGCTGTCGTTGAACGTGACCACCGGCAGCGCGCCGGCCGGCGCGGGCGGGATGGTGCTGCCGCGGCGGCTCGTGCCGGAGGCGAGGCGCTTGCGGACGTTCTCGTGCGCGACGATCGGGGCGGTCTTGCCGAAGTGCTCGTTCCCGCCGGTGTGGTCGCCGTGGTAGTGCGTGTTGAGGATGAAGCGCACCGGCTTCGGCGTGATCAGCCGCAGCGCGGCCTCGATCTTCGGCGCGAGCGGCGCGTACTGGTCGTCGATGATGACGATGCCGTCGGCGCCGACGGAGACGCCGATGTTGCCGCCGCTGCCGGTGAGCATGTAGACGTTGCCGGCCACTCTCTCGGCCTTGATTTCGACTTTGCTGAAGTCCTGCTGGCCAAAGGCGGTAACGGCGGCGAACAGAAGAAGGGTGAGGCACAGTCTGCGCATGGTGGCGGATTATAGAGGGATGGACATCTCCGAGCGCATCCGGATGGCGATCGCCGAGTCCCGCGTGAAGCTGTGCGTCGGCTATCCGTGGTGGCTCCGTCTCTTCCTCGCCCGCGACGTCGTCGCCATCACCCTCGGCCGCCGGATCTACGTCCGCGGCGCGATGGCGGCGGATGCGTTCGAGCGTCTGATGCGGCACGAGCTGGCGCACGTGCGGCAGGTCAGCGAGCTCGGTCTGTTGCGATTTCTCTGGCGCTACCTGGCCGAGTTCGCCGGGCACTGGGTGCGCCTGCGCAACTTCGGCGCGGCGTATATGAGCATCTCCTTCGAGATCGAGGCCCGGCAGGCGGAAGAGTCCGATTTGGGTTCGGCCCTATAATCCGCTGTTCATTGATCCAATTTCATTCACTCGAGACCCCGCAGCTGGAACGCTTCCTGGAGCGCCACAAGGCCGGTCTGTCGCTCAAGGACGACGTCAATCTCGACCTCGTGCTGCGGCAGATCCTGCAGAAGGCGTTCGAGTTCGTCCCCGCCGAATCGGGGTCGATCCTGCTCGACGACCCGTTCCGCAAAGTCGCCTCGCGCCGTGAGAACGAGCTCGTATTCATCGCCACGTTCGGCGAGGCCAGCAACAACCTGATCGGGCAGCGGCTCTCCGCGCGCCACGGCATCGTC
>DASVSV010000379.1:0-15908 GCA_036387915.1 Thermoanaerobaculia bacterium | reverse complement strand
CCGAGTCATGAGGTCGTGCGTTCCACCCGCCCACGGGGGGGCGGGCTGAAGCCACGCCCTACGTTTCCTCCGGTCTTCAGATATGCACCGGTGTCGTCTGACGTGCGTTCGAAAGAGGACACTGCGATACGATCCGCGGCGGTATGGACGAATCGACAGTCATTCGCGCGACGACCGTCATCTGCGTGCGCCGCGACGGGGCGGTGGCGATGGCGGGGGACGGGCAGGTCACCGTCGGCAACACCGTCATGAAGCACGGGGCGGCCAAGGTGCGGCGGCTCTATCACGACAAGATCATCGCCGGCTTCGCCGGCTCCGCCGCGGACGCGTTCGCGCTCTACTCGCGCTTCGAGGCGAAGCTCGAGGAGTATCGCGGCAACATGGAGCGCTCGGTCGTCGAGCTGGCCAAGGACTGGCGCATGGACAAATACCTGCGGCAGCTCCAGGCCATGCTCATCGTCGCCAACAGTGAGAAGGCGTACCTCATCTCCGGCACGGGCGACCTGATCTCGCCCGACGACGGCATCCTGGCCATCGGCTCCGGCGGCTCCTTCGCGCTGGCCGCGGCGCGCGCGCTGCTCCAGCACACCACGATGTCGGCGGCCGAGATCGCGCACGAGTCGCTGCGCATCGCCTCCGAGATCTGCATCTACACCAACGACAACATCACGGTAGAAAGCCTCTGAACGACATGGTGATCCAGCTCCCCGGCGCATCCGACGACCTTCATCTCAATGCCGAACGGCTCACGCCGACCGAGATCGTGCGCGAGCTCGACAAGTACATCGTCGGCCAGCGCGCGGCCAAACGCGCCGTGGCCATCGCGCTGCGCAACCGCTGGCGGCGGCAGCAACTCGCACCCGAGCTGCGCGACGAGGTGGCGCCGAAGAACATCATCATGATCGGGCCGACCGGCGTCGGCAAAACGGAGATCGCGCGGCGCCTGGCGAAGCTCACGCACTCGCCGTTCATGAAGATCGAGGCCTCGAAGTTCACCGAGGTCGGGTATGTGGGGCGGGACGTCGAGTCGATCGTGCGGGACCTCACCGAGATCGGCGTGAAGCTGGTCAAGGACGAGAAGAGCCGCATGGTGCGCGAGCAGGCGGAGCGCAACGCCCGCGAGCGCATCCTCGACATCCTGCTGCCGGACTCGCGGCCGCCGCGGGCGCGGCCGGCGTTCGTCTCCGCGCCGGAGCCGGAGGACTCGTCCGCGGAGACGCGGGAGAAGCTCGGGCGCTGGCTCGACGAGGGAAAGCTCGACGAGCGCGAGGTCGAGCTGGAAGTGAAGGAGCAGGGCTTCCCGTCCTTCGAGATCTTCACGCCGCAGGGCGTCGAGGAGATGGGCGTGAACGTGAAGGACATGCTGCCCGGCATCTTCGGCGGCAAGACCAAGCGGAAGAAGATGCGCGTCGGCGACGCCCGCGACATCATCATCCAGGAGGAAGCGGAGAAGCTGGTCGACCAGCAGAACGTGGCCCGCGAGGCCATCGACCGCGTCGAGCAGAGCGGCATCGTCTTCCTCGACGAGATCGACAAGATCGCCGGCCGCCAGAATGCCGCCGGCGGCCCCGACGTCTCCCGCGAAGGCGTGCAGCGCGACCTCCTCCCCATCGTCGAAGGGACGACCGTCAACACCAAGTACGGCATGGTCAAGACGGACCACATCCTCTTCATCGCCGCCGGCGCCTTCCACGTCTCCAAGCCCTCGGACCTCATCCCCGAGCTCCAGGGCCGCTTCCCCATCCGGGTCGAGCTCGAGTCCCTCACCGAGAACGACTTCGAGCGGATTCTCCGCGAGCCGAAGAACGCACTGACCACGCAGTACACCGCGCTACTCGCGACCGAGGGTGTGACGTTGACGTTCGCGGATGACGCGGTGCGGGAGATCGCGCGCTACGCCGCGGTGGTCAACGACAAGACGGAGAACATCGGCGCGCGGCGTCTGCACACGATTTTGGAGCGGTTGCTCGACGAGTTGTCGTTCGATGCTTCGGAGCGCGGCGGCGAAACCGTCGTCGTTGACGCGCCTTACGTCGCTCGCGTGCTCGAAGGAATCGTGCGGGATGAGGACCTCAGCCGGTACGTGCTGTAGCGTAGAAACGTGAAGCGTCGCGATCTCGTCGCCCACCTTGAAGCTCACGGATGCGTGCTCGTCCGCGAGGGTTCGAACCACTCCGTCTACAGAAACGCAGCAACGGGCGAGTGGTCGACGGTCCCGCGGCATCGCGAGGTCAAGGACGAACTGGCCCGCAAGATCTGCAGAGAGCTCAGCGTGCCGAGCCTGCGCTGACCACGATCTCTTCACGGATGGCGATCGTCTCGTCGACGTCAGCGAGAGCTCGCTCCCGGTTGACCTCGAGAATCAACTCGATGGCCTCCTTGAGATTCTCGCGTGCTTCATCGAGGGTTTCGCCCTGCGTATTCGCACCCGGCAGCTCTTCGACCCAGGCGATGTAGCCGCCCTCGTCCGCGGGCTGAAAGACAGCAGTGAAGGAGCGATGCATGGCCATCAGTTTACGACACCGTCTTCTTGAATGCGCGGGCGCTCACCGCGATCAGCACGGTTGAAATCGCCAGCAAGGCAACGACGGGTTCCCACAAATCGACGAACGTCGCTCCGCGAATCACGATTCCCCGCGCAATTTTGATGAAGTGCGTAGCGGGTAACGCGTAGGACACGATGCGCAGAGGAAGTGGGAGGGACGCAAGTGGAAAAACATAGCCGGAGAGCAGCACCGACGGCAGCAGGATCCCCATCGCCTGTTGCATGGCTTCCATCTGCGAGCCCGCGCGCGAGGAGATCAGTAATCCGAACGAGAGCAGGGCGAGCAGGTAGACCGACGACAAGATCAGCAGCAGCGTCACGCTTCCGTTGAACGGGACGCGAAACAGGAAGCGCATCAGCAGCAGCACGATGACCAGTGTTCCGTACGCGAGCCCCATGTACGGGAGGATTTTGCCGAGCACGACCGCGAGCGGCGACACCGGCGTGACCATGAGCTGTTCGAGCGTTCCGCGCTCGCGTTCTTTCACGATGGCGAACGCCGAGAGGATGGTGCCGGAGAACGTGAGCAGGATGGCGATCAGGCCGGGGATGAGCAGGTTGGCACTGCGCATGTCGGGGTTGAAGAGCATGACCGGGTGCGCTTCGATGCGCGGTCTGCCGCCGGTGCGGTCGAGGAGCTCGCGGATGCCTTCCTGCAGCACGACGCCGTTCGCCGCCGACAGCGCCTGCGACGCGGTGCTGGAGTCGGAACCGTCGATGAGCACGAGCACGTCGGCGCGGCGGCCGCTGGCGAGATTGCGGGCGTAGTCGGGGGGGATCTCCACCGCCACCTGCGCCCGTCCGGCCACGATGGCCTGCTGCAGTCCGCCGCGCGAGTGCGCGTAGTCGACCACCTTCAGATAGTGCGTCGCGCCGAACTGCTCGACCAGGCGGCGGCTCTCCTGCGTGCGGCTCTGGTCGAAGATCACCGTGGGGATGTTCTTCGCGTTCATGTCGATGACGCCGAACAGGATCAGCTCGAACACCGGCACCAGCAGCGCGAACATGACCGTGGTGCGGTCGCGCATCATCTGCGTCAGCTCTTTTCGGAACACGGCCGTGAATCCGTGCATCACGAGCGCACCTCCGTGAGCCGCACGAAGACGTCTTCGAGCGTCGGCGCGATGTCGCGCACCGCCACGGCGGAGATGCCGAACGCCTCGAGGTCGTCGTCGATCTTCTGATTCGAGACCTGCTCGTCGACGAGCAGGTGCAGCGACGTGCCGAAGATCGTCGACGCATGCACGTACGGCAGCGTGCGCGCGGAGGTCATCAGCGACGCCACCCCTCGCGGCACTCCACCTCCACGCGCCGCATCCCCTGCGGCGTGACGTCCGGCAGTTTCTTCAGCGTCTCCGGGTGCCCGTTGACGATCAGCTCCGACAGATAGAGATAGGCGACCGTGCCGCAGCGCTCCGCCTCGTCCATGTAATGCGTGGTCACGAACATCGTCACGCCTTCCGCGGCCAGTCCGAACAGCAGGTCCCACAGCTCGCGGCGCGCGACGGGGTCGATGCCGGCGGTCGGCTCGTCGAGGAACAGCACCTGCGGCCGGTGCATCATCGCCGCGGCCAGTGCCAGCCGCTGCTTCCATCCGCCGGACAACGCGCCGGCGAGCCGCGCGCGGTACGGCTCGATGTGGGTGAGGTTGATGGCCCACTCCTTCCGCTCCTCCCGCTCGCGCCCTTTCAGGCGATAGATGGAGCTGAAGAAGTCGAGGTTCTCGTCGACGGTCAGGTCGCGATAGAGCGAGAACGCCTGCGACACGTAGCCGATGTGCTGGCGCACCGCCTCCCCTTGCGTGCGCACGTCGTAGCCATCGACGGTGGCGTCGCCGGACGTCGGCTGCAGCAGGCCGCAGAGGATGCGGATCAGCGTCGACTTGCCGGAGCCGTTCGGGCCGAGGAGTCCGAAGATCTCGCCGCGCGGGACTTGCAGCGTGACGTCCTGCAGCGCGCGCACGCTGCCGAAGTGCTTCGTCACGCCGCGCACGTCGATGCCGATTTCACTGCTCACTTCGCACGTCCTTCGACGCCGAGATCCACCTCGGCGGCCATGCCGGGCTTCAGGCGCGGATCGGGATCGACGATGACCTTTACGCCGAAGACCTGCTCGGCGCGTTGCGCGCGGGTCTGCACGTTGCGCGGCGTGTACTCCCCTTCCGCCGCGACGGTGGCCACGCGGCCGCGGAACCAGACGTCCGGCCACGTGTCGACGCGCACGCGCACGGGCATGTTCACGCGCACCAGGCCGAGGAGCGTTTCGGGGACGTAGACGCGTACCCAGAGCTCGTGCGGCTCGAGGATCTCGGCCACGGTTTGGCTCGGCGCGACGATGTCGCCGGGGCGGAGCCCGAACGACTGGATGGTGCCGGAGACCGTCGAACGGACAATGGTCTCGTCGCGCTGCTTCTGCAGTGACGCCAGCCGGCGCTCCTGCTGCTCGACCGCGGCCCGTGCGGCGGCGATGTCTTCCTGGCGCGTGCCCTCGCGGAGCATGCGCAGTTGCTCGGCCGACGTCTGAGCTTTCGTCGACGCGTCATCGTCCATCTGTTTGGCGACGATGCCGGCGGTGTAGAGCGTGTGCAGGCGGCGGCGCTCGCGCTCGTCGTTCGCGGCGACGGCGGCGGCGGAGCGGATCTCTTCGTCGCGCGGCCCCGCCAGTGCCTTCGCGAGCTGCGCGCGCGCCGAGGCGATGGCGGCCTGCTGCTCGTCGAGCTGGCGGTCGATGGTGTCGGTCTCCAACGTCACGAGCTGCTGGTTCGCGGCGACCTGATGTCCTTCATCGACGTGGACGCGAACCACGCGGCCGCCGACCAGCGACCCCACGTTCACCGTCCTTGCCTCCAGCGTTCCGGCGAGGACGAGCGGCTTTGGCATTTTCTGCTCGCGCAGGTACAGCAGCGTCCCGGCTACGGCCAGGACGAGAACGAGTGCCGGGATCAGTTTCTTGAGCACGGGTACCTCCAAACACGCCGTCGCTCCAGAGGGCGATCAGCGCGTCGATGTATGAGTCGAGGGGATAGGCGGGACTGATGTCGAGGACCTGGTGGATGAAGACGTAGGCCTGGATCTGCCCCATGAACAGCAGCGCCAGCGCGTGCGGCTCGGCGCGGCGGATCGTGCCGGCCTTCATCGCGCGGGCGAAGTAATCGGAGAGGATGCGCAACGCGCGGCGCGGCGGCACGTCCTCGCTCTGCGTGTCGAACGGCACGACCACCGTCGTCGAATGCATCTGTACGGCGATGGCCGGACGGATCACCGCGCTGACGAACGGCACGGCGCGTTTCGCGAAGTCGCGCAGCACGATGCGCGGATCCGTTGAGGCATCGACCGTGGCCAGCTCGATGAAGAACTCGGGGATGGCGATGTCCCGAGTGCTCATGGCCGCGCTGAAGAGCGCCTGCTTCGAGTCGAAGTGACGGAGGATCGCGGCCGGCGTGACTTCGAGCGTTCCGGCGATGTCGGCCAACGTCGTGGCGGCGAAGCCGCGCGCGCTGAAGGCGGCGCGGGCGGCGTCGAGGATCTGGTCGCGGGAGATTCTTGGTGGACGGCCCATTTTCGTTTGTAAACGTAGGTTCACTAATTCCGTTTGTCAATGGGCGTTTACTAATCGATCATCCGCGCATGGCCATCGCCAGCGTGAACCCCGCCACCGGAGAGACCACCGCCACCTTCGAAGTCCTCGGCCGCGCGGACATCGAGCGGAAGCTGGAGCGCGCCGTCGCCGCGTTCGCGATCAACCGGGCCCGATCGTTTGCCGAGCGCGCGGAGCGCATGCGCAAAGCGGCCGATCTGCTCGAAGCGCGCGCCGACGATTACGCGCGCACCATCACGCTGGAGATGGGCAAGCCGATCGCGGCCGCCGTCGCGGAGGTGAAAAAGTCGGCCGTGGTCTGCCGCCATTACGCCGAACACGCGGAGGCGTATCTCGCGCCCGAGCACATCAAGACCGACGCCGCCGAGAGCTACGTCCGCTTCGATCCACTCGGCGCGATCCTGGCGGTGATGCCGTGGAACTTTCCGTTCTGGCAGGTCTTCCGATTCGCCGCGCCGGCGCTGATGGCCGGCAACGTGGGATTGCTCAAGCACGCGTCGAACGTGCCGCAGTCGGCGCTCGCGATCGAGGACGTGCTGCGCGAGGCGGGCTTCGACGCGGGCGAATTTCAGACGCTGCTCATCAGCGCGGAACAGGTTTCGTCGCTGCTCGACGACGAGCGCATTCGCGCGGCCACGCTCACCGGCAGCGAGCCCGCCGGTGCCAGCGTCGCCTCGGGCGCGGCGAAGCAGATCAAGAAGAGCGTGCTGGAGCTGGGCGGCAGCGACCCGTTCATCGTCATGCCGTCCGCCGATCTCGACGCGGCGGTGAAGACGGGCGTCAAGGCGCGCATCGTCAACAACGGGCAGTCCTGCATCGCCGCGAAGCGCTTCATCGTGCACGAGGAGATCGCGGAGGAGTTCGAGCGCCGCTTCGTCAGCGCGATGGAAGCGCTGCGCGTCGGCGATCCGCTGGAGGAATCCACCGACGTCGGTCCGCTGGCCATGCCGCAGATCGTCGACGACCTGGAGAAGCAGGTTGCGGCCAGCGTCGAGGCGGGCGCGAAGCTGCTCACGGGCGGCAAGCGCCTGCGCGACCGCGGCAACTTCTACGCGCCGACCGTCCTCTCGCAGATTCCAACGAGCGCGCCCGCGTACGCCGAGGAAACATTCGGACCGGTGGCGTCGCTGTTCCGTGTGCCCGACACCGAAGCCGCGATCCGCCTCGCGAACGCCACACCGTTCGGCCTCGGCGCCAGCGTCTGGACGAAGGACCGCACCGAAGCAGAGCAGTTCATCGCCGGCGTCGACTCGGGACAGGTCTTCGTCAACGCCATGGTGGCCTCCGATCCGCGCATGCCCTTCGGCGGCACCAAACACTCCGGCTTCGGCCGCGAGCTCGGCGTCTACGGCATCCGCGAGTTCGTGAACATCAAGACGGTCTGGGTGGCGTAAAGCGGACCGCCGCCACACCTCACGTCATCCCGAGCGTGAGTCGAGGGACCTGGGTGGGCGGGGACGCGCGACAGGTGTCGCGCTCGATGATCGAACGCTCGCACATCCAGACCCCGGCGCGCAGCGTGAGCTTGAGATAACGCCTCGCATCCCCACCCGCCCGGGTCCCTCGACTCACGCTCGGGACGACAGCAGGCACTACTCGAGCGTGAACTGCCAGGTGGCCGGGTCGATGGGCTCGTGGGCGTAGGCGCGGAAGACGCAGCGGCCGTCGCCGTTCTGGAACTTTTCCTCGCGGGCGACGCGGACGCCGAGGAGGCGGGTCAGGGCGTTGACGGAGACGCTGCAGAGCGCGGGGCGGTTCATGGCCGTGTTGTAGAAGGGGCAGTTGCGCTCGATGAGGCGGAAGTCGTCGCCGTCGCGATCGTGCTCCATGTACGGATCGTCTTCGACGTACCAGCTCTTCAGCGTGTCGAGCTTCTGCTCGAGCGTGCGTCCTTGCAGCGCCGGCGCGACGGTGCTCACTCGATCGTTCGACACGCGCTCGAGCACGCGCACCGCGGCGTCCGTCCCGAGCTCGTCCGCGACGGCGTCGATCATCGCGATGGCGAGGGCGTCGTAGTGTTTGGGGAAGAGGTGCTCGCCGGCGTCGGTCAGGCGATAGAGAGTGGCCGGGCGGCCGGTGCGGCCGCGGACGGAATCGCGGTCGACGACCGCCTCGATCCATCCTTCGCGCTGCAGTTGCAGGAGCTGCTGGCGGACGGCCTCACCGGTCAGTGCGAGTTTCGGCGCGAGCTGCGCGATCGTCGCGGCGCCGCGTTCTTTCAACGCCGAGACGATGGCGCGGCGGCTGTCCGGTAACTGTTTGAGTGTGAGGATCTGCGTCTCCCTCCGGTCAGAGTAACCCGAAGGGAGACGCGTTTCATTCACCGTTTGCTGTTCAGATACAACAGCATGTGCGTCCCCTCCGCCGACGTGCTCCAGGTCTCCTCGACCTTCCCGTCCGCGGCAAACTTCATGGTCACGCCGTTGATGTGCGAGGCCGTGTTCTTGCCGCGCACGTTCACGAACTCGAACACCAGCTCGTCCGCCTTCGACTTGGCGGCGTTGAGGCGCATGGTCGGCTGGTTGTCGCCCGAGCAGTAGTGCGTCGCCACGACGCCGTCACCGTCGGCCGTGTACATCGTGATCATCTCCATCGGCGTGCCGGCGAACATCGTCTCCTGCACGACCGTGCCGCCCGAGGCGACTTTGTAGATGACGGTGGTCTTCTCGCCGTCGCGCTTCATCATCGTGGCGTCCCACGTGCCGGCCAGCGACTTCAGCTTGTCGAACGCTGTGTTCGTCGGGACCTTGCCGTGATCGTGGCCTTCGCCGGCCTGCACGTTGACGGCGAAGAGCGCGACGAAGAGCATCGCCATCGCGGCCGCCGAGCGGCGTGGTGCGGCGGGACGGCCGTAGCGCTGCGTGGCCCAGCCGATCACGCCGCCGAGGATGCTGCCCGGGATCATGATCTGCCACCAGTAATGCTCGCCCGTGTTCGGATCCGGCATGGCCGCGACCGCAAACGCGAGCAGCAGTCCGACGACGAAACCGAAGGCGATGCCCTTCGGCACCGACTGCACCTTGCGCGCGAACCAGCCCGCGGCGATCCCCGCGATGATGCCCTTGCCCGTCGAGCCGATGATGATGCCGAGCATCTGCTCGCGCACCTGCGGCGTGAACCACGCCGTCGCACCGTCGATGACGCCGAGCACGGCGCCTACGAGCAATCCCACCAGAATCTTATTCATCGTTGTCATCCTCCTGATCTTCTATTCAGCGTTCCGCCGAAATCCTTTAGAGCCTCATCCAGAAAAACACGATCACGCGCATCACCAGATACGCGGCCACGAGGACGACCAGGGCGCGGTTCCGGCCGAGCCAGCGTCCCGCGACCTCGAGCGCGTTTTCGCGATACGCGCTCACCGGCTCGCCGTCGAGATAGCGCAGCACGTCTTCACTCATCGCCTCCGCATCGGAGTAGCGTTGCGCGGGATCGTCGTGCATCGCGCGGGTGACGATCGCGCGCAGCGGGCGCGTCGTACGCTCGTCGCCGAGGAGAAACTGCAGGAGTGCGCCGAGGGCGTAGACGTCGCTGCGCGGGCTGCGCTCGCGCTCCGGGGCCATGAAGCCGGGCGTGCCGGCGACGTGTGCGACTCCCCAGTCCATCACCAGCACCGCTCCGAACTCGCCGACCATCACGTTCTCCGGCTTCAGGTCGCGATGCACGACGCCGTTCGCGTGCGCGAACGCCAGCGGCTCGCAGATGCGGACGAAGAGGCGCAGGCGCTCGGTGAGCCGATGTCCTTCGCGCAGCCACGCGTCGAGACGCGCGCCGCGCACGAGCTTCATCGTGTAGTAGAAGCGGCCGTCGGGCAGCTCGCCCGCGTCGTGCACCGGCACGATGCCGGGATGCTCGAGCGCGGCGATCAGGCGCGCTTCGTCGCGCCACTCTTCGTCGACGACCTTCAGCGCCACGCTGCGCGCGAGCTCGCGGTCGCGGACTTCGTAGACGATGCCCATCCCGCCGCGTCCGAGCTCGCGCAGCAACTCGTAGCGCGTGCCGGTGAGGTCGGGCTGCTCGGTGACGTCGCGCAGATGCGCGACGGCGTCGTCGGAGAGAAACGTCATCGCGAGCCGCCCAGCAGCGCGCGCGATTCGTTGCGGAACTCTTCGTCCGTCGCGGTCACTTCGCGCAGCACCTCGAGCACCAGCTCGCGGAAGCGGCGGCGCATCGCGGCGAGGTAGTTCGTGACCTGGGTCTCCGGAATGTCGAAGCGCGCCGCCAGCTCGCGATACGAGACGCCGCGATCGCCGTCCAGGTCATACGCCTCGAAGATCGCGAAATGCACCTGCTTCGCCTCAGCGTCGCAGCGCGCGCGCAACCGCTCGACCGCATGCGCGAACATGCTCCGCGTCCATTCGCGCTGAAAGTACTCCTCGGGCGTGAGCGTCTTCGTGTCGCGTCCGAGCTCCTCTTCGGCGGCGTCGAAGTCGAGATGCACCTCGCTGCCGCCGCGCTTGAGACGCTGGCCTGCCTTCCACTCATTCGACATGTGGCGGTCGAAGAGGAGGCGGAGGAAGGTGCGGAAGCTTGCCTTCGCCGCGTCGTACGCCGCGAGCGATTCCTTCTCAAATGCGCGCGTGAAAAAGCTCTGAGTGAGGTCCTCGGCGTCCTCGCGCGTGCGGCTGAACGCCACGCGCGCGTATTTGTAGAGAGGCTTCCAGTAGCAGGCGACGAGCGTGTCGAATGCGCGGGTGCGCTCGGCAGCGTCGTCGCTTCCAAGCGCCAGTACGACGCTCCGCCGCGTCGTGGGAAAAGGAGCAACCGTCATCTTATGGACCGGACCGACAGGTTAACGTAGGATGGCGCCCGCTTGGAAGCAGGTCTCATTCTCGTTCTGCTGCTGATCCTCGGCGCGGAGTTCGTCAACGGATGGACGGACTCGCCGAATGCGATCGCCACCGTCGTCGGCACGCGGTCGCTGACCCCGTTGCAGGCCGTGATCATGGCCGCCATCCTGAACCTCCTCGGCGTGCTGTCGGGGACGAAGGTCGCGGCCACGATCGGCAAGGGGATCGTCGACGCGAGCGTCATCGACCTGACCACCGTCGCCGGCGCAATGGTCAGCATCATCATCTGGTCCTCGCTCGCCGCGATGTGGGGCATCCCCACCAGCGAATCGCACGCGCTCGTGGCCGGACTGGCCGGGGCCGGCTTCGCCACCGCCGGCGCGAACGCGCTGCTCTGGGAAGGGTGGCGCAAAGTCATCCTCGGGCTCTTCTTCTCCAGCGTCCTCGGCGGCCTGGGCGGCTTCATTCTGATGGTGGGCGTTTACTGGGCCTTCCGGAAAGCCACGCCCGCAAAAGTGAAGGGAAAGTTCCGGGTCCTGCAGATCATCTCCTCCGGCCTGATGGCGTTCGCGCACGGCTCGAACGACGGGCAGAAGTTCATGGGCGTGTTCACGCTGACGCTCGTCATTGCCGGCGCACTGCCCGCGTTTCAGATCCCGCTCTGGGTGATCTTTCTCTGCGCCGCGGTCATGGCCATGGGCACCCTCACCGGCGGCTGGCGGATCATCAACACCATGGGCATGAAGCTGACGCGGCTCGAGACGCACCAGGGCTTCGCCGCGGAAGTGGCGGCGGCCTCGGTCATCGAAGCAGCCACGCGCTTCGGCATCCCCCTCAGCACCACACACACCATCACCTGCGCCATCGTCGGCGTCGGCGCGACGCGCGGCGGCTCCGCGGTGAACTGGGGCATGACCCGCCGCATCGTGATGGCCTGGGTCGTAACGTTCCCGATCTGCGGCATCATCAGCTACCTGACGGTGCTGTTGATTCGCCTGGTCACCGGATAACCACGGCTCGACGGACGTGAGGCTGACGTCGCGGCCGGTGAATCTGAGAAGTGCTGCGTCGCGCGAAGGACATCGACGTCGTTCGACATCAGCTCGGCCACCGGAGGGAGCGCACGATGCGCAAGCACCACATCCTTGAGGATCGGGAGCAGAAAGTCGCTTGCAGTAAGCGGTTCAGGAATCACGGAAGACGTGAGAGGGCGCGTGCACCGCAGCGCTAGCGTTCGCAGTAGCCGTGACGTTTTCAAGTTACGCGCGGAGCCGCTTCGCGACAAGTTCGCGATCGCGCCTCGTTGCGGCCCGCCGGTCCAGCACACCTTCTGAGATCAACGTTCGGAGCCGCTCCCACACGAGTGTGCGTGCAACCTCGCCGCGGCTCGTGCCGAATCCCTGCTCAGCGATCAGGTCGTCCAAATAGGCCGCGAGCTTGGGCGGCGCGACGATCGTCACCTCGACCGGCTTTACGGCGTTCCTCGGCCTTGCCATCTTGGGGATAATAATCCGGTTTTAATCCCCACATCGTGGTACTCTCCGAGTTGCGTGGTCGGCCTGCCTACAGCGGCAGTCTCCCGACCGTGCTTGGCCGCCCCCACGGGCGGCCCTTTTCATTTCCGTACAATCCCGAGTGGGTCACTGCTGCTCGCCTTTTTCCAGCACACTCCGGCCAAGGTTCGCTCGAACATCTTGTCGATACCGTACCGTCTCACATTGGGCGTCGGTGTCGTCTCCCGCTTCAGCAGCGAGTACGCCACGGCGTCAGCCAGTTGGATGAAGTACGACTGATGCGACAGCTTGAACACCGGATCCTCGATGATCCGCTGCACGGGAACGTTCTTCGTCCTCGAGCCGTCGCCCCACGCACCGATCCGCGACGGTATCGGGTTGTACACGCCCATCTTTCGCAGAGCGCGCGTGATCTCACGCTCGCGGCCTTGATCCGCCACGATGACACCGCGTGGCGCGAAAAGGTTGACGCGATAGTCGAGCCTCTCTCGTTCGGCATCGGGATATTCCGGCGGCAGCGCCGAGATCAGTTCGCGGCGCAACGGAAGCTCGGTCTCTTCAAATCCGCGGAGCGCCCGCTCGATGCGATTCATCAGCCGATCCCACGCGTCGAGTTGCACATCCTTCCGGCCCGGGACGTCGAGACAGATGTTCATGATGATCACGTTCGGGAGCTGCGCGACGAGGTTGAGAAGACCTTCGAAGATCCGTGATCGAGCATGTTTTCCAATGATCCGATCAGCAATGCGACCGCGACCACCAACGAACTCCTGCGCGTGGATCTCTTTCCGTAGAAAGATGCCGTGGTCCTTCTTCAGGAACTCGCGGTGCTCGCGAACGCGATCGAAACACTCGCGCCACTCCGTGTGGCGGATCGCGATTGCGGAGAGGCAGAACTTCGAGGCATCGAAAGACTCGTCAATGTAGAAGAACCGGACGGACATGTCGCCTCAAGGAGTGTCGGAAGCGGGGAAACCCACACCCGCCGCGCCGGTTCAGTATCGGGTGACGGGTGTCAGGCACCGCCGCGTTGTCGCCCTCTACGGTCCTATTTCGACCCGCCTCCACGTCGCACGGTGCCTGCGGTGTAAAGCGGCTGGGGTGGTGCAACTGGCTCCGGCAGTAGGACTCGAACCTACGACCCGCGGATTAACAGTCCGCTGCTCTACCAACTGAGCTATGCCGGAGTACTTTGCACTCCGAAGGGGCGGGGAAAATAGCACCCGCTTACCCCTCCGTCAAGGCGAGGCGGTCGGGGTAACGCATGGTTCGGGGAATGGATTCCAGCGCTGGCGTCGTGCCCGCGGAGAGTTCGCCGCGTGTCCTTTCTGCTGATGACCGAGAGTTTTGCCTCGCGACTGACACATCCCCGGTCCGGGAAGAAGCGGTGTTCCTCGGCTCCCGGCAACCGCGTCACCGGTTGCCGGTACAATGCGCGCGAATGTCCCGGGAGATCGTGATCAACGCGACTCGACACGAGTCGCGCATCGCAGTGCTGGACGAGGGGCAGGTCGTCGAGCTGTGGGTCGAGCGGACACGCCACCGCACGATCGTCGGGAACATCTACAAGGGCCGCGTCACGAAAGTGCTGCCCGGGATGCAGTCCGCCTTCGTCGACCTGGGCCTCGAGCGCGACGCATTCCTCTACGTCTCCGACGTCCGCGAGGAGCTCGAGGAATTCGAGAGCGAAGCGACGGACGAGCTGCATCTCGACGAGGTGCCGCATCCCCATCGCACCGAGGCCTCGATCGCCGACCTGCTGCGCGAGGGGCAGGAGATCGTGGTGCAGGTGTCGAAGGACACCATCGCGGGCAAGGGCGCGCGCATCACCAGCCACGTCACGCTGCCGGGGCGCTTCCTGGTCTACATGCCGACGGTCAATCACATCGGCGTGTCGCGGCGGATTGAAGACGAGGCCGAGCGCACGCGGCTCAAGGAGATGCTGGACCGGATCCGCCCGCACGGCCACGGCGGCTTCATCGTGCGCACCGCGGGTGAAGGTCGCGACGAGCAGGAGTTCCAGGCCGACCTCAAGTATCTCACCGAGCTGTGGGAGCAGATCCGCCGCCGGGCCGAGAAGTCATCCGCCCCCGCGGCCATTCATCACGATCTCGATCTCGTGTTGCGCACGATCCGCGACGTGCTGTCGCCCGAGTTCAAGAGCGTCTGGGTGGATTCGGTCGAGCAGTACCAGCGCATCGTGGAGTTCCTCGACCAGATCCAGCCGCAGCTCGTTTCGCGCGTGCGCCTCTTCCGCCGTGACGAGCCGATCTTCGACGACTTCGGCATCGAGCCGGAGATCGCCAAGGCGCTGAAGTCGAAGGTCTGGCTGAAGTCGGGCGGCTACATCGTCATCAACCAGACCGAGGCGCTGGTGGCGATCGACGTGAACACGGGCAAGTACGTCGGGAAGAAGAACCTCGAGGAGACCGTCTACCGCACGAACGTCGAGGCGGCGAAGGAAATCGTCCGCCAGATCCGCCTCCGCGATCTGGGCGGGATCATCGTCCTCGACTTCATCGACATGGAAGAAGCGGGGAACCGGCAGAAGCTGTTCGAGGCGCTCGAGCACGAGATCAAGAAGGACCGTTCGAAGACCAAGATCCTGCAGATCTCGGAGTTCGGCCTGATCGAGATGACGCGCAAGCGCGTGCGGCAGAGCCTCGAGCGCTCGCTGACGCAGGCCTGTCCGTATTGCGGCGGCAGCGGACGGATCAAGTCGAACACGACCATCGCGCTGGAGATCTGGCGCGACCTGATGAAGCTGCGCGACTTCCACGAGGGGCAGGACGTGATCGTGCGCGTGAACCCGGTGGTCTACGGGACGCTGCACACCGGCGACCCGATCTTCGAAGAGGTGGAGCGCTCCATGGGCATCCATCTCGTGTTCAAGCCGGACGAGGCGCTGCACCACGAGCAGTTCGACGTGATGCGCATCTGAGCCTGCCGTGGCGGTCGGCATGTCGCATGCAGTAAAGCGGCGCTGGAGTAGCGATGCCCCTCGACGAGACGTTTACCAACCTCGCCACTTTCCTCAACAGCCTGGATGCCGAGGGAGAGCAGAAGTTCGAGCTCTCTCACTCCCTCGTCATCATCTGTCCGGACTGCGGAAAGAACATTGCCTTTCGCGGGCGCTGCCCGAAGTGTGCGGGCAACAGCTGGATCCCGGCCGGGCACGCCGGCGGCGTTTTCGATCGCGTGAAAGCGCAGCGTTTGCGGAAGATGATCGCGGACGAGAGCGACGACGAGACGCTGACGCAGCGTGCAGACGCGGTGGATCCTGACGCGCAGTAGCTACGTCAGACCGGCTGATAGCCGAGCGAATGCGCGTAATCGTTCGCGGCAGCCAAAGAGTCTTCGGTCTTCTTGTTGAGCTGCCAGCAGTCCGCCTCGCGATTGTGGGCGCTGTGCCCCTCCTTGTACACGCCGTTCAACACGATCAGATATCCCTGGTACATACTC
>DASVSV010000378.1:0-9736 GCA_036387915.1 Thermoanaerobaculia bacterium | reverse complement strand
CAATGGCAGCAGGTTTTGACGTCGAGCGGATTCCTCTCCGCGGCGCTATTGGAGAAGGACATCACCTTTACGGCCTATGTGGCGCGCGTCGGCGGCAAGAACGTCGTCGGCGTCGTCGTGCAGAAAGTCGAAGAGAATCTCGCTCGGGCTGCATTCGAAACGCAGTTTCGGGCGGCGAAAGGAGACGAGATCTTCCTCGGATTCAAGAACGGAGATCCCCTCACGTTCATCACGACCAAAGCCGGCAACGCAGCGCAGGCCGGAACGTTTTCCGGAAAGCTGAACATGAGCGCGAATTGGGAGGCGGAAGTCTCTGATGCCGACCTGGCCGCTCATCGTGATGCGCTGACGACACGGGTGATCGACGCAATGAGGATCACGGCCGCCAGTGGCCAGATCGACCGCGCCATCCCGGAGAAGAACGGGCAGCGGCTCATGCAGAAGTTCGGGTGCTTCTTCCGGTCGCTCGATTCCGCGGGAGTGAGTGTTGCCGGCGGACAGCAATCGGAGAGTGATTCGGCCGGCGGCGTGGTGGCCATGCACCGGGCTTCCAGCTCATCGCCGCTCGAGGCAGCAGTCCGTTCGACCGCGAATTGTCGTTCCAACTTTACGGTCAGCGGGTCGATGGTTCGTGGCACGAGCTACGAGACCTACGACGAGTATCCCGCCTCGGATTACACCGCCGGGCTCTCGACTGTCGAAGCGGCCATCGCCCGAGCCGGTCTTGTCGTCGAGAGCGCCGAAAAGACCGCGGGGACTCTGTATGCCGTCGGAAAGAACGAAAAAGGAAAGGACATCCGGTACGTATTCACTGTAGTGCCGACATCCGGAGGTGTTCGCGTGACGGTGGCCAGGGATCTCCGTCTGGGTACGCACGGTTCGGATGGAGCGATGCGTGACGAGATGTGCAAGGTCCTCAGCACGATTGCCGAGACGATGGCCGCAGCCGTCCCAGCGAAGCGCCCAGTCCCGCCAGCAGCGAAGTCCCCTCAAGCTGCGCCCGCGGCGAAGATCGCTCCGGAAACCCCCACCGCTGCTCCGGCCACCGGCGTCGAAGAGCGTCTGCGGCAACTGGAGGCGCTCTTCAAGAAGGGCCTCATTACAGAAGAAGAGTACAAGAAGAAACGTGCGCAGATTCTGAGCTCCATCTGAACACGTTACCGGTCCGTCTGCAATCAGTGATGCGCTGAAAGCCGCATTCGCCGCGAACGGGAACACGCTTTCCGCTCAGGCCGCGGTGAAGGTCGACGGGAAGGGATCGCAATGGACGCTGACCGACAGCGGCGTCACGTTCCGGATCAACAAAAAAGAGAATGTGCTCGCGGTGCAGAACCTCACCAACGCGTCGCCGCAGCCATAGTGGGCACGAACACGCTGCAAACCGGCGACGCAATCCATCTGCTCTACGCTCTCCTCGGACTGGCCAGCGGAACGCCGCGGCGACAGGCGCTCGCGTACGTCGTCGCCGCCGCACCGTCCGACTCTCCGGAGCGTCCCAATTCAACGGTGCTCGCGCAACTCGCCTATTTCGTGCTCATGGCGCTGGTGGATCCGAGAGGCACGATTCAATGGCGGCACGATCAGGCCACGGCGTTCGCAAAGGACGCGGCCAACGCACGCGGCGAAACTCCGGTGGCCCTGCTCCTGCGGCGCGCGTTCGGGCAGGAGATGAAGTTCCTCGAAGCCTCCAAGCGTATCCCCTGACCGATCACTATTCGCGGGCGAGTTCGACGCGCGGCAGGCGAACGCACTCGCCGCGATCGACGCGACGCTGAAGAGTCTCACGTCGTCCGGCGTCGACCGCGCCCCTGGCGACGGCCTGCCCTGGACGGAGAACGATTTCGAGGCCGCGGCGAAGCTGGTGCGGCTCGAGGCGGAGCTGGTTCATCCGGCGGGCAAGGGACTGTGGAATGCGATGCGCCACGCGCATCGCCACGGCGCCGGCCCCTTCGGATGAATTCCCCGACGTCACGTTCGCACGCCAGCTCGTCTACGCGGTGGCGATGCTGCTCGTCGATCCGTTCGGCGCCTACCAGTGGAAACCTGAAACAGTGGGCACGTTCCTGAAGGTCGTGCGCGATCTCTACCGCGGCGACGATCCGGCCACGGCCGCGATGGTGAGCGCTCTCGCGTACCACCTCGCCGTCTTCAACGTCGACCAGGACTATCCGCTCCTGGATCCTTACTTCGACGAAACGTTCCCGGTCCGGCAGACCGACACGCTGGCGGCGCTGAACGCCGCATGGAGATCGCTGCGATGAGCAAGCCGTACGCGTGTCCGGCGGTACGACATCGTCCCCGGCATCGACACGGGCGGCACCGCCGCGTGGCAGGTCGTCCCCAGCACCACGGCCGCGCAGCCGTTCGGTCGCCGACGGGGTGCTCGATCCGGTCTGGCTCCGCGCGCAGAGTCCGCCGCATCCCCCCTCTGCGTTCCCAACCCGTCCAGCTACTGCCCGCAGCCCCCGCCTCCATCCAGGCGGTGACGACGGCCACGCGTCTGCGGGCAGAGATAGAAACAGGTCATTCGCGATACCGGAAGCGGTGGCCGAATTGGACGAAGCGTTTCTCGAACCACTCCCATGACAGCGCGGCGATGATGTAGACGAGGACGAACGACACCATCGACAGCCGCACGTCCTTCCAGTCGTGCCAGCGAAACGCGGTATGCAGCGCCCAGTTCAGCGGCTCGTGCATCAGGTACGCCGTACGAGATCGCGGCCCATCCCGATCGTCACGTCCGGGCGCTTCGGCCGAGGCTCGGGTCAACGCGTCGTCACCGGACAGCGGAGCGGTCAGCCACTACCAGCTCGCAGGCGAGCGGCCACCACTGCGTGGTAGTGCTAAGCGAACAATCCATCGATATCGAGGTCGTCGCCCCCGTTGTAACCGATTGCAAATTGCGGTCTGTATTTGATGTACAACCGGTCGGCGTCGACGTTGTACGCGCTGGACGTGGCGAGGATGCCGGAGGCGCCTACGGCTTGGCGGACGAGCGGAAGACTGGCCGCCTTCGGGATCATATTTTTGTGCTGGTTGTTCATTCCGGCGTTGAACTCATATCCCGTGATGTTGTACGTACCGCCGGCGAGGTAGTCGTTGCCGTTCCACTGGCGGGTGATGGTGATGCAGGCGATCACGTCATCCGCCGCGATGGCGTTGGTGGCGCGCTCGTCCGCGAACAGGTTTCCTTTCGCCTTCTCGACCTGATCCGCTCCCTGGTCGCGGATCGAGCGTGCCGCGAACCGCGCCTGCACGCGACGGGTGTTGAAGACCTGACGGACGAAGACGACGTAGATCTTCGTCTCGGCGGGAGGATTCTCGGCCGGCGTCTTGATCGGGAACAGCGCCGCGACGTCGAACCGGCTGGTCACACACACGGCCGACTCGGGAGCAATGTCCTGGCGCATCAGGCGGTAAACCATCCCGCCCTGCTCGCGCGGCGTAAAGCCATTGAGGAAGATCGCCGCCGGCTCCCGGGTGTCCGAGCGGAAGTAGTAGTTTGGTTTGCTCCTGATGAGCTGCGCCGGGACGGCGGTGTATCCCTGCACGCCGCCGCTGACGCGATCGAGAAACTGCTGTTTTGAATTGACTTTCTGGGCGAGCTCGTAAGTTGTGGCCATGCGTAATTATCTCCGGCTCAGCTCCCCTGCGCCACATCGGCGTGACGTGACCGGCAGCGTGCACATGTCTCCCACATGACGAAGGAGAGGCAGGATTGCCTGTCCGTCACGCAGAAAGTGGACGCCAATCGCATGTGCATATAATGCGCGCCGTTATGGCAGACCAGACTCAGTACGACGTACTCATCATTGGCAGCGGACCGGGTGGTTATGTGGCCGGCATCCGCGCCGGACAGCTCGGCCTCAAGGTCGGCGTCATCGAAAAAGATCCGTTCGTGGGCGGCACGTGCCTGCACCGCGGGTGCATCCCCACCAAGTCGCTCCTCGAGAACGCCGACATCTGGGGAAAGATCCAGAAGGCGAAAGACTTCGGCATCACCGTCGGCGACGTGAACATCAACTGGTCCGACGTGCAGAAGCGCAAGCAGGGCGTGGTGGACAACAACGCCAAGGGCATCGAGTTCCTCTTCAAGAAGAACAAGGTCGAGCGCATCACCGGCTTCGGCAAAGTGATCGACCGCAACACGGTTGATGTCGACGGGAAGCAGCTCAAGACGAAGAACATCATCCTGGCCATGGGTTCGGTGCCGAAGGACCTGCCGCACATCAAGGCCGACGGCACGAAGATCATCAACTCCGACCACATCCTGCAGATCGACCGCATCCCGGAGTCGATGCTGGTCATCGGCGCCGGCGCGGTGGGCTGCGAGTTCGCGTCGATCTTCTCCCGTTTCGGCACCAAGACCACCATCGTCGAAGTGATGCCGCAGCTCCTGCCGATCGAGGACGACGAGATCGCGAAGGAGTTCACGCGCATCATGAAGAAGAAGGGCATCGCCGTCTTCACCGACGCGAAGGTGCTCTCGTGCGAGCCGTCCGAGACCGGCGTGAAGTCGACCATCGAGACGAAGGGCAAGCAGCAGGTCATCGAGACCGAGATCGTCCTCTCGGCCACCGGACGCGGCCCCGTCACCGGCAACTGCGGCCTCGAGAACCTGAAGGGCGTGAAGCTCGACAAGCGCGGCTACGTCGAGGTCGACCAGTTCATGCGCACCGGCGAAGAGGGCGTCTACGCGATCGGCGACATCGTCCCGACGCCGGCCCTCGCCCATTGTGCGTCGGCCGAGGGCGTGCTCGCGGTCGAGCATCTCGCGGGCAAGGACGTGCGCCCGATCAACTACGACCACGTCCCCAACGCCACGTACACCGAGCCGGAAGTGGCGTCGGTCGGACTGACGGAGAAGAAGGCCAAAGAACGCGGCTACGACGTGAAGATCGGCAAGTTCCCGATGACCGCAAACTCGAAGGCGAAGATCATCGGCGAGGCGAACGGGCTGGTGAAGTACGTCGTCGACGCGAAGTACGACGAGATCCTCGGCGTCCACATCGTCGGCCCCAAGGCGACGGAGCTGATCGTCGAAGCATGCGCCGCCCTCGAGCTCGAGGCCACCAGCGAGTCGATCGCCAAAACGATCCACGCGCATCCGACACTCTCCGAGGCGCTCATGGAAGCGGCCGAAGACGTGGGCGGACACGCGATTCATTTCTGATCACAAAACGACCCTAGTCGCCGATGCGGCGCCGGCCTACCGTGAAGGGCATGCGAAAGCTTGCCCTTCTCTCTTTTCTCCTCCTCGCCATCACCGCCGAAGCCCGCACCAAACTGCAGGGCTACACCAACGCCTCTGCCACGGTGAGGGTCTACAAGACCGGCACCGTCACCGACGCCACCATCTACGCGGACGACGCGAGCACGGCCAAGGCGAATCCGTTCACCGCGGCGGCGGACGGGTTCTGGTTCTTTTACGTCGACAACGGCTCGTACGACATCCAGTTCTCCGGGAGCGGCTTCACCACGTACACGTGGACGGACATCCGCGTCGCGGAAGGGGGCGTGACGTCACTCGTCACGACGTTCGGCGCCAAGTGCGACGGCAGCACGGATGACACCGCGGCCATTCAGCGGGCGATCGACATCAGCTATCCGAACAAGGTGCAGTTGCCGACCGCGACCTGCAAGATCACCGATACCCTCCTGATCAGTAACCACAGGACGACCATCGAGGGGAACGGAGCCGACGACTCACGCCTGGTGTTCGCTCCGTCGGTCGACAACAAAGCGGCTATCCGGGTGGATCTGGCGACGGCCACCGTGATCTCGCTCGTCCGGCTGAAGGGCTTCTCGATCACCACCTTCGACACGACGCTCCTCAAGATCGGAATCGACATCGTCGATGGCAGCGAGACCATCGTCGAAGACGTCACCATCGGGTCGGACACCACCTGGCGCGGAGGAACGAGCGTGGCGCCGTTCACCGGGACCGGCTCGATCGGTATCCGCATCGCGGGGCGCGAGTTCGGCACCTTCCGCAACGTCCGCTCGGCGGGAGCGATCCCGCTCTACATCGCCAACAACCCCAACTTCGCGACGATCGATCTCGATCACCACCAGTTCTCCGGCTTCTACTTCATTCCCTACGGCGACAACCCGTCGGTGTACGTCGAAGACGGCGCGATGCTGACCAACATTGTTTTCGAAGACGGCGCCTGGGTGAAGGGAGGCGCCGGCTTCTATTGGCCGGACACGACCTCCACCGGTAACTCGAGCCATCTCGCCTTCCGCAACATCCGCGCGGAGCAGTTCCTCGACGACGAGGCGGACGAGAATCACGAATACGTCATCTACATCACCAAGAGCTCGCCGCTCCGCGGCCTGCGCATCGAGGACATCCGCGCCAGCGCGTCCGCAACCACCCGAGGGGTCTATCTGCGCGGCGTCGCGCAGATCGTGTTCGACGTCTTCAGCTACTTCGGAACGCGGGATTGCCTGAACACCGACAGCGCATTCGACTGGCGCAACTCGGTTTGCGGGACCAACTCCACAGCGAACTTGAATTCGCTGGTCGAGGTCTGGGCTGAGAGCACGCCTGACTCGCTCAGTCCGATGCCGCTCTTCGGCCGTTGGGAGAACGCCCACAGCAACCATGTGGCGGGGTACACGCACCGTTTCATGGGCGTCAATCAGCTCGCGCGGACCGGCACGCTGACGAACGGCTCGACGGTGCAGATTCCGTCGCGGTACGGGTCGATGGTTCTCGGAAAGATCTCGGTCGCGTTCCGCGGAGCGACCAAACGCGGCTCCTTCACGGTCGCGGTGATGCCCGACAGCGTGTTCCCCGCCAACGGTGCGATCCTCGAATCGACGACCGACACGCTCCTGACCGGCGTCGGCAACGTTCCGGGGAAGATCACGGTCCAGAACATCACCGCGTCCAACATCGTGATCCGCAACAACCTCGGCGAAACGGTGACGTACAGCTACGACTACTTCTGGAACTGACACTTGTGCGGGGCGGGGCTCGACCGTTTAACGGTTCACCGGCGGTGGAGCCCCGCGCCTCGTGCTCCAGACAGCCAGAACCTCGACCCGCTTCGCTGCGCGATGGATGCGGTAATAGACGTAATGCTGCGTGTTGACGAGAAGCACGCGGCGCACGCCTGTGAGCTCGAGGTCCTCCGCGGCAATTCCTGCTTCCGGGTACTCCGCGATCAGCGCAAACGCGCGTCGCAGTTCCTCGCGGAAGAGGTTCGGCGCTTTTGTGCGGTTCCGCCGCCACCACCGCGATTCATCGCGGATCTGCTGAGCAGCAAAGACGGTCGGCGTTATACGGAGTGCTACTGGATCAGTTCGATTCGTCCAGCTCCGCGAGGAGGTCGTCCGCGTCGATCAACTCGCCTCGATCGGCCTGGGCGAGCGACTCGAGAAGCATGCGTTTCTCTTCCGGAGAGACGCGGAAAGGCTCGCCCGTCTCGTAGCCGAGCACGGTCACTTTCTCCCCCTCGGAGAACGCCTGCCCTTCGACGACGATGGCGCCGTCCGTCACGGTTCCGGTAGCGATTTTCATGTTGCTGATTCTACTCGTGAACCTTGTGCCCATCGGCGCGTTCAGGTAAAACGCGCGCCGTGACCGAAGTCCTCACTACGACGAATACTCATGGTCTCAGCAACGAGCAGTTGCTCGAGATCGACTACTACCTCCGCCTGACGCGCACGCTCGAAGAGCGCCTGGTCGCGCTGTTCCGCCAGGCGAAGGTCATCGGGGGCCTCTACCGCTCGCTCGGCCAGGAGGGGGAATCGGTCGCGGCGGCGTATGCGCTCGACTACGCGCAGGGTGACGTCGTGCAGCCGCTCATCCGCAACATCGGCGCGATCCTCGTGGCCGGCGCGAAGCCGGCCGACATCATCAAACAGTACATGGCCAAAGCCGACGGTCCGACGCGGGGCCGCGAGCTGAACATCCACTTCGGTCATCCCGCGCGCGACGGCTTCATCGGGCAGATCTCGATGCTCGGCGACATGATCCCTGTGATGGCCGGCATCGCCCTCGCCGGGCGCATGCAGAAGCGCAAGCTCGTCACGCTGGCCTTCATCGGCGACGGCGGCTCGTCGACCGGCGCATTCTGGGAAGGGATGAACTTCGCGACCGTGCAGCGGCTGCCGATGGTCGTGATCGTCGAAGACAACGGCTACGCGTATTCGACGCCGACCTACAAACAGACCGCGGCGAAGACGCTGGCCGACAAAGCGTACGCATTCGGCTGTCACGGCGAGACCGTTGACGGCAACGACGTCCTGGCGGTCTACGGCGCGGTGAGGCACGCGGTCGAGCGTGCGCGCGACGGCGGCGGCGTGACGCTGCTCGAAGTGAAGACGTTCCGCATGAAGGGTCACGCGGAGCACGACAATCAGGCGTACGTCCCTCCCGAGATCATCGAGGAGTGGAAGGCGAAGGACCCGCTGGCGCGCTTCGAGCGCGTGCTGCTGGAGCTCGGCGCGGCGACGCAGCAGGACTTCAACGCGATCCAGGATCGCGTGCGGAGCGAAGTCGACGCGGCCACGGATCTCGCCGACAAGTCGCCGATGCCCGATCCGGCCGACGCGGGCCGCGGGCTGTACATCGAGGATGGGTACTGGGGAGATCGCAATGGCTGAGACGAGCTACATCGAGGCCATCACCCAGGCCATGCACGAGGAGATGGCGCGCGACGAGAGCGTCTTTCTCATCGGCGAAGACGTCGGCCAGTACGGCGGCGCGTTCAAGACCAGCGCGGGTCTCATCGACCGCTTCGGCCCGGAGCGCGTGATCGACACACCCATCTCCGAGATCGCCATCATCGGCGCGGCTTCGGGCGCGGCGCTGATGGGCATGCGTCCGATCGCGGAGATGCAGTTCATCGACTTCATCACGTGCGGCTACGACATCCTCGTGAATTTTGCGGCGATGAACAGCTACCTCTTCGGGCGCGCCTGCCCGATCGTCGTACGCGGTCCAGCCGGCGGCGGCACGCATGGCGGCCCGTATCACTCGCTCAATCCCGAGGCGATGTTCATGAATCGGCCCGGGCTGAAGATCGTGGCGCCGGGCACCGCGTACGACGCCAAGGGCCTGCTGAAGGCGGCGATCCGCGACGACAATCCGGTGCTCTTCATCGAGCACAAGTACCTCTACCGCCGCATCAAGGAGAACCTCCCCGAAGAGGACTACATCGTCCCGATCGGCAAGGCCAACCTGCGCCGCCGCGGCAAAGACCTGACGATCATTACCTGGGGCGCGATGATCTACCTGGCCGACGAAGTGGCGGAGGAACTGGCGAAGGACAACGTCTCGGTCGAAGTGCTCGACCTGCGGTCGATCATCCCCTTCGACGAGGAAGCGATCCTCGAGTCGGTGGCGAAAACGAACCGCGCGCTGATCCTGCACGAGGCGCCGCTCACCGGCGGCGCGGGCGGCGAATTCGCGGCCCGCATCGCGGAGAAAGCATTCGACTACCTCGACGCGCCGATCAAACGCGTCGGCGCGCTGGACGTCCCCACTCCCTACTCCCCGCCCCTCGAAGCCGCGGCGTTGCCGGACAAGGCCCGGGTGCTGAAGGCGGCGCGCGAGCTGCTGGCATACTGACGCGCATGAAGCGCTTTCTCGCTCTCTTTCTCTTCGCTCTTCCGCTGCACGCGACGTACTCCATCGTGGCGCGCGATCCGGCCACCGGGCAGATCGGCGTGGCGGTGCAGTCGCACTGGTTCGCGGTCGGGCAGATCGTGCCGTGGGCGGAGG
>DASVSV010000377.1:0-5719 GCA_036387915.1 Thermoanaerobaculia bacterium | reverse complement strand
CTAGGTGGGCGGGGGCGCGCAACGTCAGCCCGAGGACAAGCAGCGCGCCACCACCCGCCCAGGTCCCTCGACTCACGCTCGGGATGACAGTCGGTTTTGGCCCTACTCGAAGCGCACCTTCGCGAACGTCCGCTTCCCCACCTTGATCACGTACTCCCGCCCCGCGCTCGCGTCGAGCGTGTGCCGGGTTGCGCTGACGCGGGCGTCGTCGACCGTCACGCCGCCTTGTGCGATGCGGCGTTCGGCGTCCTTGTTGCTTTCGGCGAGGCCGGCGGATGCGAGGATCTTGCTGAGGAGCATCGGCTCGGTGCTGGCCGGGAGGACCTTCTCCTCGATCTCCGTCGGGCGTCCGCCGCTGACGAAGATGCCGGTGAACTCGCGCTCCGCTTCCTCCGCCGCTTCGGCGTTGTGAAAGTCGGCGACGATGATCTTCGCGAGCTTTTGCTTCGCGATCTTTGGATGCGCGTCGCGCTTCAGTTCCTCGATCTCGGCCGGGGAAAGGTCGGTGCAGAGCACGTAGTACTTCCACATCAACTCGTCGGAGATCGACATCACCTTGCCGAACATCTCCGACGGCGGCTCGTTGATGCCGATGTAGTTGCCGAGAGACTTCGACATCTTCTCGACGCCGTCCAGTCCTTCCAGCAGGGGCATGGTCAGCACGACCTGCGGCTCCTGCCCGTACGCGCGCATCAGGTCGCGGCCGACGAGCAGGTTGAACAACTGATCGGTGCCGCCCATCTCCACGTCGCACTTCAGGGCGACGGAGTCGTATCCCTGCGCGAGCGGGTAGAGCAGCTCGTGCATCGCGATCGGCTGACGCGCTTCGAAGCGCTTGCGGAAGTCGTCGCGCTCGATGATGCGAGCCAGCGTGTATTTGGCCGCGAGCTTGATCATCCCCTCCGCCCCGAGCGCGCCCAGCCACTCCGAGTTGAACCGCACCTCGGTGGTCGCGGGATCGAGGATCTTGAAGACCTGCTTGCGGTACGTCTCCGCGTTGGCCTCGATCTCCTCGCGTGACAACGCCGGTCGCGTGGCCTTCTTGCCGGTCGGGTCGCCGATCATGCCGGTGAAATCGCCGATGAGAAAAATCACGCGATGGCCCAGCTGCTGGAAGTGCCGCATCTTCCGGATCACGACCGTGTGTCCGAGGTGAATGTCGGGGGCGGTCGGATCGAAGCCGACCTTGATCGTCAGCGGTTTCCCACGCTCGATCTTCGCCTTGAGGTCGTTCTTTTCGATGAGGTCGACGGTCCCTTTGGAGAGATAGTCGAGCTGTTCCTGGATGTTCATGGTCGGGGGATGCTACACTCCCGCGCTGTGAATACGAACCGCGCGCATCGCCACCATCACCACCACCACAGACGGTAGGGGTGCATCGGCGTGTGCCCCTCCGAACAGGAAGGGGCGCCCGATGAAACCGCGCGCGTAGTCGAAACCTCTTCCTGGCAACCAGGCAAGAGGTTTTCGACTTTATGGCCACAAAATTCAGATATCCGACGGGAACGCGGCCGCTGCTGATCGAAGAGACGGCGCGCAGGCGGCGCATCGAGTCGCGCTTCGTGACGCTGCTCGAAGAGGCCGGCTTCGCCGAGGTGGTGCTGCCCATCATCGACTTCGCGGAGCCGTATGCCGGCATCAGCGGACGCTCAGCGAAACAGAGTTACCGCTTCACCGATCGCGACGGAGAGCTGGTCACGGTGCGCTCCGATTTCACGCCCATGGTGGCGCGCGCACTCGCACCGGCATTGAACGACGTACAGAGCAACGGCAATCTCCCGCTGCGCGTCTTCTATCGCGGCGACGTGATCCGCTGCGAAGCGACGCGACTGGGCGCGAACCGCGAGCTGTTCCAGATCGGCGCGGAGATCGTCGGCGATGCGTCCGCGGAGGCTGACGTGACGATGCTGCGTCTGGCGGCGGACATCGCCACGGCGTTCAGCGACAACCCGCTGGTGGTCTACACCGATGGTCCACACCTTGACGATCCCCGCTTCGTCCAGCACGAGGAGGAGAGCGACACCGGCTACTACACCGGCGTGCGTTTCTGGGTGTACGGCGACGACCGCCGCACGCCGCTCGCGCAGGGCGGCCGCTACGACTCTCTCTACGAACGGTTCGGCACCGGCGCGCCGGCGATTGGGTTCACGTTTACGGTGAACTCTGACGAGGGGGCAGACAGCAGGGCGCGGGGCGCAGGAGCAGGAGCGCGCGAACTGACGCCTGCAACCTCCGACCTCTCCCCTGACCTGCGCCCTGCGCCCTCCGCCCTGCGCCCTGAGACGGAGACATGACCATGCGAATCGCCATCCCCAAAGGCCGACTCCAATCGGACGTCCTCGGCACGTTCGCCGCGGCCGGTTACGACGTCCCCACCGAAGCCGATCTGCGCACGCGCAAGCTCGTCTTCAAGCGTGGCGGGATTGAATGGATCTTCGTCAAAGACTGCGACGTGACGGTGTACGTCGAGCACGGCGCCGCCGACGCCGGCATCGCCGGACTCGATCAGATCCTCGAGCACGAATGCACCGCGTACCAGGCGCTCGAGCTGCCGTACGGCCGCTGCCGGATGATGCTCATCGGCGCACCGGGCGCACCGCCGCTGGCCAACGACGCGAAGATCGCCACCAAGTACCCGCGCATCGCCCGCCAGTGGCTCGACTCCCGCGCCATCCGCGCGGAGCTGGTCCCGCTGGGCGGCTCCGTCGAGCTGGCGGCGGTGCTCGGCCTCACCTGCCACGTCATCGACCTCGTCGAGACCGGCGAGACGGTCCGCGTGCACAAGCTCGAGCTGCGCGACTGCATCGCCGAGGTCACGCCGCGGCTCATCGTGAGCAAAAGCTTTTTCCGCACCAACAACGCCGAAGTGCGCCGCCTCGTCGGACGCATTCAGGAGGTCGTCAATGCAAGCATCATCGCCTGAAGCCACAGCCGCGTTGCGCGCCATCGAAGAGCGCCGCCGCGACGCGAACGACAACGCCTTCCGCGTCGCCGATGAAATGATCGCCGGCGTGCGCGCACGCGGCGACGCGTACGTCGCCGAGCAGATCCAGCGCTTCGACAAGGTCGAGGTCGCGCCGATCCTCATCACGCCGCGGAACGTGACCATCGACCGGGAGCTCGCCCGCGCGCTCGACGTCGCCATCGAGCGCGTCGAGGCCTTTCACATCGAGCAGCTCCCGCGGTCGTACCAGTGGGAGAACGTCTCCCATCGCGTGCGCCCGCTGCGCCGCGCCGGCGTCTACGTGCCCGGCGGCCGCGCCGTGTACGTCTCGACGCTGATCATGTGCGCCGTCCCCGCGCGCATCGCCGGCGTGCCGGAGATCGTCGTCGCCACCACGCCGTCCGCCGCGGCCAAAGACGAGCTGCACTACGTCTGCAACCGCCTCGGCATCCGCGAGCTCTATCAATGCGGCGGCGCCGCCGGCATCGCCGCGCTGGCCCTCGGCACGGAGTCGCTGCAGCGCGTGGACAAGATCGCCGGCCCCGGCAACTCGTACGTGACCGCGGCGAAGGCGCGCCTCGTCGGCGAAGTCGGAATCGACATGACCGCCGGCCCGACGGAGCTGGTCGTCATCGCCGATGACACCGCGGACGCGGAGCTGGTGCAGGCCGATCTCGACGCGCAACAGGAGCACGGCCCCGACTCGGCCGTGATCTGCATCTCCGTCGGCCGCACGCTGAACGTGCGCGCCACGCTGTCGCTCGTCGCCGACTCGATCGACGAGGCGCTGGCGATCTCGGATCGCATCGCACCGGAGCATCTCTCCATCCACGCACGCAATGCGACGGCGATCGCGGAGCGCGCACAGAACGCGGGCGCGATCTACTGCGGTCCGTTCTCGCCGCCCGCGCTCGGCGATTACGTGGTCGGCTCGAATCACGTGCTCCCCACCGCCGGCAGCGCGCGCTTCTTCTCCCCCCTCGGCGTCTACGATTTCGTGAAGCGCACGAACGTCATCTCGATGACCGCCGACGCGCTGCTCGAGCTGGCGCCATACGCCGCGCGCATCGCCGAGTTCGAAGGCCTGCCGCAGCACGCGGCCTCGGTAGGTGCGCGATGACCGCGCGGGCCACGGTTGCCGCCATGACGGCGTACACGCTCGAGCTGCGCGAGGCCGAGGTGAAGCTGAACCAGAACGAGTCGCCGTTCGACTTTCCGCTGAAGGCCGAGGCGCTGGCGCGGGTTGCGGAGCGGTCGTGGAACCTCTATCCCGACTTCGAGTCGCTGACGCTGCGCAACGCGCTGGCAAAGGCGTACGGCTTCGAGGCGGACAACGTGCTGGTCGGCAACGGCTCGAATGAACTGCTCGCCGCCGCGGTGGGCGCGTTCGTGGGACCGGGCACGCCGGTCGTTTTCGCGCGTCCGACGTTCGCGCTGTACGAGAAGCTCGTCACCATCGCCGGCGGCTTGCCGGTGCCACTCGAGCTCGACCCGACGACCGGCGTGCTGCCGCTCGACGCCATGGTCAACACGTTGACGAACCTGCGCGGCGCGGTGGCGATCGTCTGCTCGCCGAACAATCCCACCGGCGGCGTGCTGCCGGAGCGCGGACTGGAGCAACTGCTCGCCACCGGCGCCACGGTGCTGTTCGACCGCGCGTACGGCGACTTTGCGCTCGACACACTCCCGCCGCTGCACGACCGGCTGGTGACGTTCTCCACCTTCTCGAAGGCGTGGGGACTGGCGGCGCTGCGCGTCGGCTGGCTGGTGTCCACGGCGGCGACCTGCCGCGAGATCCGCAAGGTGAAGCTGCCGTACTCGCTGAACATCGTCAGCGAGACCACGGCCGCGCTGGCGCTGGAGCATCGCGACCTTCACGACCTCAATGTGGCGCGCATCATCGCCGAGCGGGAGCGCGTGCTCGCCGAGATGCGTGCGATGGGGATCGAAGTGTTCCCCACCCGCGCGAACTTCATCGCCTTCCGTTCGCCGATCACGTTCGAAGACTTTCTCGCCCGCGGCGTGCTCGTGCGCAAGTACGCCGATTTCCTGCGCGTGTCGATCGGCACGCGCGAAGAGAACGACCGCTTTCTGGAGTGCCTGCGATGAGAACCGCCACCGTCACCCGCGCCACCAAGGAAACCTCCGTCGCCGTCACCGTCGATCTCGACGGCACCGGCCGCTCGCAGATCGACACGCCCGTCGGCTTCCTCTCGCACATGCTCGACGTGATCGCGCGCCACGGCCAGGTCGACCTCGATCTCGTCGCCACCGGCGACACGTTCATCGACTATCACCACACCGTCGAAGACACCGGCCTGACCCTCGGCGAAGCGTTCGCGAACGCGCTCGGTGACAAGCGCGGCATCCGCCGCTTCGGCTCCGCCTACGTCCCGCTCGACGAGGCCCTGGCCCGCGTGGTGATCGATTTTTCCGGCCGCCCGTACCTCGTCTTCGAAGTGCCGATCGACCGCGAGATGCTGCTCATCCACAAGGATTTCCCCTTCGCGCTGGTCGAGGAGTTCTTCAAGTCCTTCGCGAACAAGTGCGCGTGCAACATCCACGTCGACCTGATCCGCGGCCGCAACGGCCACCACGCCGCCGAGGCCATCTTCAAGGCTTTCGCCGTCGCGCTGCGCGGGGCGAAGGAAGTGGTGAGCGCGGACGTGCCGAGCACGAAAGGAGTCATTTGACCGAAACCAGTGAGGGCACCCTTTTGCCAAGCGCCGCCCCTCACCCGTCCCCTCTCCCCACCGCAGTGGGGAGAGGGTTAGG
>DASVSV010000376.1:0-9314 GCA_036387915.1 Thermoanaerobaculia bacterium | reverse complement strand
AGCAGAAGATCAAAGCGGCCGTCGAAGGAGACTCCAATGGCTGATGAGACCCAGGCAGCAACCGCCGGAAGCGCGGCAGCAACCGAGGAGCTCTCGCTGCTCGACCAGATCATCACCAAGGGGAAACTCGCCCGCGACGAGCAGCAGAAGCCGCGCGCGAAGGACCTCGTCGGTGAGTTCGTGAACCAGATCCTCGACGCCGGGATGACCGTCAGCCGCGACACCATGGCCATGATCCAGGCCCAGATCGCGCGCATCGACGAGCTGCTCTCGAAGCAGCTCAACGAGATCCTCCATCACCCCGAGTACCAGAAGCTCGAGGCCTCGTGGCGCGGCCTGCATTACCTGGTCTCGAACACGGAGACCTCGACCCGCCTCAAGCTGCGCGTCCTGCCGGCCTCGAAGGCCGAGATCTTCAAGGACCTCGACCAGGCCATCGAGTTCGACCAGTCACAGCTCTTCAAGAAGATCTACGAAGAGGAGTACGGCACCTTCGGCGGCTTCCCCTTCAGCCTGATCGTCGGCGACTACGAGTTCGGCCGCCATCCGCAGGACATGGCCCTGCTCGAGAAGCTCTCCGGCGTGGCCGCCGCCGCGCACGCGCCGTTCATCTCGGCCGCGTCGCCGCGCCTGTTCGACATGGACAGCTTCACCGAGCTCGGAAACCCGCGCGACCTCGCCAAGATCATGGAATCGACGGAGCTCGTGAAGTGGCGCTCGTTCCAGCAGACCGAGGACTCGCGCTACGTGACCCTGGTCCTGCCGCACATCCTGCTCCGCCTCCCGTACGGCCCGAACACCTCGCCGACCGAAGAGTTCAACTTCAGCGAGGACACCGACGGCAAGAACCACAGCAAGTACCTCTGGGGCAATGCCGCGTGGGCGATGACGCAGCGCATCACCAACGCGTTCGCGCTCTACGGCTGGTGCGCCGCGATCCGCGGCGTGGAAGGCGGCGGCATGGTCACCGGCCTGCCGACGCACACGTTCAAGACCGACGAAGGCGACGTCGCACTGAAGTGCCCGACCGAGATCGCCATCACCGATCGCCGCGAGAAGGAGCTCGACACGCTCGGCTTCGTCGCGCTCTGCCACTGCAAGGGCACCGACTACGCGGCCTTCTTCGGCGGCCAGACCACCCAGAAGCCGAAGCAGTACGACACCGACTCCGCGAACGCCAACGCGCGCATCTCCGCGCGCCTGCCGTACCTGCTCGCGGCGTCGCGTTTCGCGCACTACCTGAAGGTCATCTGCCGCGACAAGATCGGCAGCTTCCAGACCAAGGACTCGCTCTCGATGTACCTCAACCGCTGGATGGGCATGTACGTCCTCGGCACCGACGACGCTGGCCAGGAGCTCAAGGCGCAGTTCCCGCTCCGCGAGGCGCGCGTCGACGTTTCCGAGGTCGCGGGCAAGCCCGGGGCCTATCGCGCGGTCGCGTTCCTGCGTCCGCACTTCCAGCTCGAAGAGCTCACCGCGTCGATCCGGCTCGTGGCGGAGCTTCCGCCGCCCGCCGCGTAATCGCACAGCAATAAAGGAGGCAATGACCCATGGCTATCAACATGTATCTCAAGTTCGAGGAACCGGCCGTCACCGCATCGTCGACGGCGGCCGAGCACGCGGGAGAGATCGAAGTCCTCTCCTGGAATCACGGCTTCGTCCAGCCGACCAGCCCCTCGCGCAGCGCCGCGGGCTCGGGCACGGTCGAGCAGGCCACGCACCAGAACTTCAGCTTCACCAAGTACCTCGACACGTCGACGGACCAGCTCCTGAAGAACTGCTGGTCGGGCAAGCAGTTCGGCAAGGCCACGCTGACCTGCTACCGCGCCGACGGTGCCAATGACAACAAGCCGGTCGAATACCTGAAGGTCGTGATGGAGCACGTCGTCATCGCGAACTACAGCGTCTCCGGCGGCCCCGGCGACGTCCCGGTCGAGAACGTGTCCCTCGACTACGGCATCGTCCAGTACAACTACAAGGAACAGAAGCACGCCGACGGAACCGCGGACGCGAACAAGCCGGCCAAGCACAATCTCGAGACGCGCGTCGTCGAATAGGCGACAGAGAACGTCGAGTAAAAACCGCATGGGAACGCAGAAGATCGAAGTCCGGATGCCGTTGTTCGACCGTCTGGTCGACCGCGATCCCCGTCTGCGTCACGAGCTGCGCCCCACGCGCACGCTCGACCGTCGAGGTTTACGTGAGTCGGTGCGCCGGGAACTGGAGCAGCTGTTCAACACACGCTGCCCTTTCCCGGCGCATCGCCTTCCGGTCGGCGGGCGCACCGTGCTCGATTACGGCGTGCCCGACTTCACCGTCTTTTCCGCGCGCAGTTTCGACGACCGCGTTCGTCTGGCGGAGCTTCTCCGCCGGACGATCGAGGCTTTCGAGCCGCGACTCATCGACGTCCAGATCTCGCTCGACCCGCAACCGGGCGACGACCTTTCCCTGGTCGGCATCATCGAGGCCAGGCTCCTCACCGACACGGTGCCGGAGCCCGTTTCGTTCGAGACCGCGCTGGACATGAAAGAAGGAAAGGTCGAGGTGCATGCGGGCACCCGGTAACGACTTTCTCCGCTACTACCTCGAGGAGCTGTCGTACCTCCGCGAGATGGGCGAACAGTTCGCGCGCAGCTATCCGAAGGTCGCCTCGCGCCTCGAGCTGCAGCCCGGCGAATGCCCCGATCCGCACGTCGAGCGGCTGATCGAGTCGTTCGCGTTTCTCACCGCACGCATCCAGTCCGACCTCGACAGTGATTTCCCCGAGATCGCGGCCGAGCTGCTGGACGTGCTCTATCCGCACTACCTCCGCCCGGTGCCGTCGATGGCCGTGGCGCGATTCGAGTTCGATCCCGAGCGCGCCAAGCTGACCACCGGCTTCGAAATCCCCAAGCACACGCCGCTCTTCACCGTCGCCGACCAGGGCGCCGTCTGCCGCATGCGCACGTCGTATCCGGTCACGCTCTGGCCGGTCAAAGTGACGCACGCGGAGATGGAAGTACCGGAGCGTTTCGACTTCCTCGGACCCGACGTCGCCTCGGTGCTGCGCATCCGTCTGGAGTCGCTCGCCGATCCGTTCGAAACGCTCGGCGTCGATCGTCTGCGGTTTTACCTGCACGGCGATCCGGTGCTGGTGAGCCGTCTGTACGAAACGCTGCTGCGCGACACGATCCGCGTCGCCGTCGTGCCGCACGACGCAAAGTCGCATTCGTATCTGCCGAAGAGCGCCGTCACGCCGGTCGGCTTCGAGGAAGACGAAGAAGTCATCCCCTACCCGCGCCACTCGCATCCCGCGTATCGCCTGCTGCAGGAGTACTTCGCCTTCCCGGAGAAGTTCCACTTCGTCGACGTCTCCGGCCTGGCCGGACGCGCCTCGGGCGGCTCGATCGACCTGCTCTTCCTGCTCGACCGCGCGTCGAAGCGGCGCCTGCTCCTCACGCCCGACACCTTCTCCCTCGGCTGCACGCCGATCGCCAATCTCTTCCGCAAGACCACCGAGCCGATCCGCGTCGACCAGCGCCAGATCGAGTACCGCCTGGTCGGCGACATGCGCAAGGAGCGCACGACCGAGATCCACTCCATCGTCTCCGTCTCCGGCTCGTCGAACGAGGCCCAGAGCACGCGCGAGTACGCACCGTTCTACTCGTACACGCACGGGATGGACATGCGCAAGCAGAAGGCCTTCTGGCACGCGCGCCGCGTTCCGTCCGCGCGCGAGGACCTCACCGGCACCGACGTGCTGCTGTCGTTCCGCGATCTCGATTTCAAGCCGACGCATCCGCCCGAGGAAGTCGTGTTCGCGCACACGCTCTGCACCAACCGCGCGCTGGCCGTGCAGCTCCCCGCCGACGCGCTGCTGCAGACTGACGAGTCCATTCCGACGGCGCGCATCGTCTGCCTCAAGAAGCCCACGCGCCCGCTCGACCCGCCCCTCGGCGGACAGGCGCTCTGGCGCTTCGTCTCGCACCTCTCGCTCAATCACCTCTCGCTGACCGAAGAACGCGAGTCGCTGCGCGCGTTGCACGAGATCCTCGGTCTCTACTGCTTCTCCGAATCGCCGGCGCACTGGCAGCAGATCCGAGGGATTCAGGCCATGTCGCAGCGCCGCATCATGCGCCGCGCGAACAGCGACGACTGGAAAGGCTTCGCACGCGGCACCGAGGTCACGCTGACCTTCGACGACACGCATTACGCGGGCAGCAGCGCATTTCTGCTCGCGTCCGTGCTGAGCCGCTTCTTCGGCCTGCACGCATCCACCAACTCGTTCACACAACTCGTAATGACGCGCGTCGCGCGCGAAGGGGAACCGAACCGATGGCCTCCTATGGCTGGCGGCAAAGCCGTACTGTAGCCGAGGGGCTGTGGGAGGAGGGGCATCGCTTCTCCTTCCTGCAGGCGGTGCATCTCCTCGAGACGCTGCTGCCCGACCGCGTCTCCCCCGCGGAAGGCGTCGACCCGCGGCGCGAAGTGGTGCGCTTCCGTTCCGAGGTGCGCCTCGACTTTCCCCCGGGCGACGTCGAGTCGATCACCGCGCCGAAAAACGGCGAGCCGGCGGAGATGACGGTGAACGTCCTCGGACTGGCCGGCAGCATGGGACCGCTGCCGGCGGCCGTCGTCGAGCTGATCATGGAGCGCAGCTATCGCAAGGATGGTGCGCTGCGTGATTTCCTCGACATCTTCAATCACCGCCTGATCTCGCTGCTCTATCGCGCGCGGAAAAAGTATCGCCCCGCGCTCGACACCAACGCGCCGGACGGCGGCCGCGTCGCCACCGTCCTGCACGCGCTCCTCGGACTGGGCACCCCGCACCTCGCCAACCGCATGGGCGTCCGCGATCGCACGCTGCTCGCGTACACCGGCGTGCTGTCCGAGACGGTGCGTCCCGCGATCGGGCTGCAGCGCCTCGTCGAGGACTGTTTCGACGTGCGCGCGGAGGTCGTCCCGTTCCGCGGCCAGTGGCATCGCATCGAGGAGGACGACACGACCCGCATCGGCGCCGGCGGCCAGAATCAGGTCCTCGGCAGGACGGCCGTGCTCGGCCGCCGCGTGTGGGATCAGGCTGCAAGCTTCGAGATCAAACTCGGACCGCTTACACTCGCACAGTTCCTCTCGTTCCTCCCGAACGGCCGCGCCTTTCAGCCACTGGTGGCAGCGGTCCGTTTCTACGCGCGCGAGGAGCTCGGGTTCACGTTCCGTCTCGCATTGAAAGCCGCGGAAGTTCCGGAGCTGCGCCTCGGCGTCGCGTACGGAGCGTTCCTCGGCTGGACCACATGGATGAAAACGAAACCAGCCACCGGCGATGACACGCAGGTGCGGCTGACAGGGAGCCGATGAAAACCAGTCTCGAGATTATTCTGCCGCGCGAGTTGCTCGAGCGCTTCGAACGCTCCCTCGGCGCGAACGTCGGGGACGTGCGCGTGCGCACCGGCCCCATCGCCGATTTTCTCTGCCGCCACACGCGCGCCAGCGCGGTCACGATCGGCGACACCATCTGGTTCTCCAAGGGCGCGCTCAACGTCGCCACCGACGTCGGGCGCTGGCTCCTCGCGCACGAGCTGATTCACGTCCTCCAGAATCGCCTCTATCCCGCGCAGCCGCGGTACTTCCTCAGCGGCGAAGGCGACGAGTCCGAGCGCGAGGCGTACACGCTCGCCGAACGGGTGCTGGCCGGCGAGCGCGTCACCGTGCGCGCGACGCCGCAGGCGTGGATGCACGCGGCAGGAGAGCGATGAGCACCGAGCTGCGGAGCCTGATCTCGAAGCTGAATCCCATCGCCAAACGCGCGCTGGAGACGGCAGCCGGACTCTGCGTCGCGCAGACCAACTACAACGTCGAGGTCGAGCACTTCCTGATGAAGTTCCTCGACCTGCCGTCCACCGACCTCATGCCGGTGCTGCGCTACTACAACGTCGACACCGGCGAGCTGCAGCGCCAGCTGACCGCCGCCATCGAGAAGTTCGACCGCGGCAACAGCCGCACGCCGGCCATGTCGCCGCAGGTGCTGAAGTTGTTGCGGGAAGGCTGGGTGCAGTCGACGCTCTTCCTCGACTCGAACGGCATCCGCTCCGGCGGCCTGCTGCTCGCGCTGTACGAAGACGAGTCGCTGCGCACGACCATCTACGAGTCGTGCCCGATCCTGGCCAAGGTCCCGCGCGAGTCGCTGCACGAGACCATCCGCGAGCTCATTCGCGAGTCCAGCGAAGAGTTGGTCGGTGCGTCCGGCGGAACAGGTGCGATTCCGTCCGCAACTTCGGCGCTCCACCCCGGCGAAAGCGCACCGGAGCCGAACGTGGCCACGACGGCGCTCGGCAAGTACACCGTCGACCTCACCGCCGAGGCGCGCTCGGGCAAGATCGATCCCATCCGCGGCCGCGACTCCGAGATCCGCCAGGTCATCGACATCCTCACCCGCCGCCGCCAGAACAACCCCATCCTCGTCGGCGACGCCGGCGTCGGCAAGACCGCCATCGCCGAAGGGTTCGCGCTGCGCGTCGCGGCGAACGACGTCCCGGCTCCGCTCCGCAACATCTCCCTCCGCGTCCTCGACCTCGGCCTGCTGCAGGCCGGCGCCGGCGTGAAGGGCGAATTCGAGGAGCGCCTGAAGAACGTCATCCATGAAGTGAAGAGCTCCCCCAAGCCGGTGATCCTCTTCATCGACGAGGCGCACACCATGATCGGCGCCGGCGGCCAGGCCGGACAGGGCGACGCCGCGAACCTGCTCAAGCCGGCGCTCGCGCGCGGCGAGCTGCGCACCATCGCCGCAACGACATGGTCCGAGTACAAAAAGTACTTCGAGAAAGACCCCGCGCTGACGCGCCGCTTCCAGCTCGTCAAAGTCGAAGAGCCGGACGAGGAAGGGGCGCTGGACATGCTCCGCGGCATCGCCCCGCATCTCGAGAAGCACCACAAGGTGCGCATCCTCGACGACGCCGTGCGCAGCTCCGTCGCGCTCTCGCATCGTTATCTCTCCGAGCGCCGCCTGCCCGACAAGGCCATCGGCGTGCTCGACACCGCGTGCGCGCGCGTCGCGCTCGCGCAGGAAGGTACGCCCGCGGCGATGGAGGACCTCGACCGCAACATCCGCATCGCGGAGACCGAGCTCGAGATCCGCACGCGCGACGGCGAAGCCGACGGCAAGGGGCAGACGAAGAAAGAGCTCGACGAAGAGCTGGTCAGCCTGCGCGAGCAGCGCACGCAGGTGCAGGATCGCTGGACGAAAGAACGCGACCTCGTCGGCGAGATCCGCAAAGCCGAATCCGACGGCGGCGGCCCCGCGACCGAAAAGCGCGCCGCGCTCGACGAGCTGCAGGGCAACGATCCGCTGGTGCCGCTGGCCGTCGACTCCCGTACCGTTGCTTCGGTCGTTTCCGGCTGGACGGGCATCCCGGTCGGACGCGTGCTCGCCGACGAGATCCGCAGCGTGCTCACGCTCAACGAGCGGATGTCGCGGCGCATCGTCGGTCAGCCGCAGGCGCTCGAAGCGATCTGCCGCCGCGTCTCCACGTCGCGCGCAGGCCTCGAGGATCCGTCGAAGCCGAAGGGCGTGTTCCTGCTCGTCGGCCCGACCGGCGTCGGCAAGACCGAGACCGCGCTGACGCTCGCCGAAGAACTGTACGGCGGCGAGCGCAACCTGATCTCGTTCAACATGTCCGAGTTCCAGGAAGCGCACTCCGTGGCCACGCTCAAGGGCGCGCCCCCGGGCTACGTCGGCTACGGCCGCGGCGGCGTCTTGACCGAGGCCGTGCGGCGGAAGCCGTGGAGCGCGGTGCTGCTCGACGAGATCGAGAAAGCGCACCCCGACGTCGTCGATCTTTTCTACCAGGTCTTCGACAAGGGCATTCTGGAAGACGGTGAAGGTGTTTCGGTCGATTTCAAGCACACCGTGATCATCCTGACCTCCAACGCCGGCGCCGACGTGATCCACGAGCTCTGCCGTACGCCGATCGAAAAACGCGACCCGAAGACGGTCGTCGAGGCGCTGCGCCCGTCGCTGCTCCAGCACTTCCGTCCGGCGTTGCTGGCGCGCCTGGTCATCGTCCCGTACTACCCGCTGCGCAAGCGCGAGGTGGTGCGCATCGTCGAGCTGAAACTGAAGTCCGTCGAGCAGCGCGTGCGCGAGAACCACAACGCCGAGCTCACCTACGATCCGCGGCTCGTGCAGAGCCTCGCCGACCGCTGCGAGCCCGCCAGCGGCGCGCGCGAGATCGACCAGATCCTGACGCAAACACTGCTGCCGGAGCTCTCCACGCGCATCCTCGAGCGCATGGTGAACGGCACGAGCTTCACCAAGATCCACATCTCCACCGACGAATTCGGGAGGTTCTTATGAGGCGCTACCGCTTCGATGGCCTGACGCTGGGCGTGCTGCTGCTGTCGATCCTGATGCTGAACGTGCTGCTCTTCAGCGCCGGCATCATCGTGGGCACGCTGCGCGACACCAATCCCGCGCCCGCACGCGTGGCGCGCGCGGTCGTGCACGTCGCGCCGCAGCCCCTCGGACGAGCAACGAGCAACGCCCAAGCGTTCGTCATGCCGCGCTGGACGCCGCCCGCCGAGCCCGCGCCGATGCTCATCGCCCAGCGCGAGCCTGCTCCCGCCCCCGCCGCCCGTTACGCGCGGCGCAGCGACTACATGGCCCTCATCGAAGAGACCGCGTATCGCGAGTCCGTCCCGCCGTATCTCGTCGCCGCCATCATGAGCGTCGAGTCGAACTTCGACGCGCGGGCCGTCTCGAACAAAGGCGCCCGCGGCCTGATGCAGGTCATGCCCGGCACCGCCCGCCGCTTCGGCTTCAACGCCGAGCGCCTCCACGACCCGGTCCACAACATCGCCGCCGGCGCAACCTACCTCCGCTGGCTCCTCGAACGCTACGACGGGGACCTCGACCGCGTCCTGGCCGCCTACAACGCCGGCGAAGGCGCCGTCGACACCTACAAAGGCATCCCCCCCTACAAAGAGACGCAGAATTTCGTGAAGCGCGTCCGCTCGGTGCTGGAAAAATCCACTTCGTCGCGGACCTGATATGGAGTGCGGCGGCTTGGCCGCCGCTTTCCAACGCGCTGCCCGCCGCAGAAACGCTGACGCTCTGAGTTGCGAAGAAGGTGCGAACGGCACTCGTGGAGAACGCCAGAAACGTTGCCGCCAAACAGGCGTGTGTTGATGGCAACTTCGTAGCCGCTGGCTCCCGAATTAGAAAGCGGCGGCTGGGCCGCCGCACTCCATAGGATGCGCTGATTTCTAACGCGTGTAGAAACGTTGACGCGTCCCGGCGACCGAGGGATCCTCGGGTCCATGGACTGGCCTCACGCTCCCGT
>DASVSV010000375.1:0-6676 GCA_036387915.1 Thermoanaerobaculia bacterium | reverse complement strand
ACGTGAGTTGTCCGAATGCGGGGAACGCGAGAAGGAGGAGAAGAACGCCGCGCATTACCGGCTCAGTTGTCGGTAGCGGATGCGGTGCGGCTGGGTGGCTTCGGCGCCGAGGCGCTTCTTCTTGTCTTCCTCGTACTCGCTGAAGTTGCCGTCGAAGAAGAACACGCGGCTGTCGCCTTCGAAGGCCAGGATGTGCGTGGCCACGCGGTCGAGGAACCAGCGGTCGTGGGAGATGACGATCGCGCAGCCGGCGAAATTCTCCAGCGCCTCTTCGAGCGCGCGCATCGTGTTCACGTCGAGGTCGTTCGTCGGCTCGTCGAGGAGGAGCACGTTCGCTCCCTCCTTCAACATTTTCGCCAGGTGCACGCGATTGCGCTCGCCGCCGGAGAGCACGCCCACCTTCTTCTGCTGGTCGCTGCCGGAGAAGTTGAAGCGGGCCACGTACGCGCGCGACTGCATCTCGCGGGGGCCGAGCTGAATGAGGTCGCCTCCGCCGGTGATCTCCTCGAAGATGGTCTTCTCGCCGTCGAGGGTGCGGTTCTGGTCGACGTAGCCGAGCTTCACCGTCTCGCCGAGGCGGATCGAGCCGGCGTCCGGCTTCTCGTCGCCGATCATCATGCGGAAGAGCGTCGTCTTGCCGGCGCCGTTCGGGCCGATGATGCCGACGATGCCGCCCGGCGGCAGGCGGAAAGTCATGTCTTCGACGAGCAGGTTCTCGCCGTACGCCTTCGAAACGCCTTCTGCTTCGACGACGATGCTGCCGAGGCGCGGGCCGGGCGGGATGTAGATCTCCAGTTCCTGCACCTTGTCCCGGGTCTCCTGCGCGAGCAGGTTCTCGTACGCGTTGATGCGCGCCTTGCCTTTGGCGTGACGCGCTTTCGGCGACATCCTGATCCACTCCAGCTCGCGCTCGAGCGTGCGCTGGCGATTCGATTCCGCCTTCTCTTCGCGCGCCAGGCGGTTGCTCTTCTGTTCGAGCCAGGAGGAGTAGTTGCCCTTCCAGGGGATGCCTTCGCCGCGGTCGAGCTCGAGGATCCAGCCGGCCACGTTGTCGAGGAAGTAGCGGTCGTGCGTGACGGCGATGACGGTGCCGGCGTACTGCTGCAGATGCTGTTCGAGCCACTGCACGGATTCCGCGTCGAGATGGTTCGTCGGCTCGTCGAGCAGCAGGATGTCCGGCGCCTGCAGTAATAGACGGCACAACGCGACGCGGCGCTTTTCGCCGCCGGAGAGCACGCTCACCGGAGTCTCGGGCGGCGGGCAGCGCAGCGCGTCCATGGCCATCTCGAGCTTCGAGTCGAGGTCCCAGGCGCCGGCGGCGTCGAGCTTGTCCTGCACCTTGCCCTGACGCTCCATCAGCTTGTCCATGTCGGCGTCGGGATCGCCGAAGGCGTTGTTGATGTCGTCGAATTCCTTGAGGAGGTCGAGCACCGGCTGCACGCCCTGCTCGACGATCTCCCGGACGGTCCTGGTCTCGTCGAGCTGCGGCTCCTGATGGAGGATGCCCACGGTGTAGCCGGGCGACAGGACCGTCTCGCCGAGATGGTCTTTGTCTTCGCCGGAGAGGATGCGCAGGAGCGACGACTTGCCGGAGCCGTTCAGACCGAGCACGCCGATCTTGGCCCCGTAGAAATAGGAGAGGTAGATGTCTTTCAGGACCTGCTTCTTGCCGTGGAACTTCGAGACACCGACCATCGAATAGATGATCTTGTTCGGTTCGGGATTCGCCATAGGGCGCGGATTCTAACGGATTGAGGATTGAGGATTGAGGATTGAGGATTGAGGATTGAGGATGAGAAGCGGCGAGGGGCGCGATCGCCTCTCATCCGCAATCCTCAATCCTCAATCCCGCGCCAGCGGCTCAGAATCCCGCGCCAGCGGCTCAGTGCACGGTGTCGCCGGCCGTGGCGGCGATGAACTCGGGTTTCTGGGCGAGCAGGTCGGCCGCTCCGTCCTCGAACGCCACCACGACCAGCGTCTGGTCGTCCTCGGGGGGGCGGTTGCGGGTGAACTTTTTCACGGCGTGCAGCAGTGCTTTCTTGAGGTCGTCGGCCGACTCGGTGCCGCTCGCGATGATGGTCTGCTCGAAGCGCTCGAAGCCGAACGGGTTGCCGTCGTCGTCGACGGCCTCGATCAGGCCGTCGCTGTAGAGCACGAGGCGGTCTCCGGACGAGAACGAGACGGTGTGCTCGCGGAACGGCTCGCGGCGCTTGATGCCGAGGGGGAAGCCCCACGAGGAGAGAGCCTCGAGCGTGCGCGTGGAGGCGCGGTAGACGTACGGGTCGAGATGGCCGGCGGAGGAGAAACGCAGCGTCTGCGAGAGCGGGTCGAGCAGGCCGAAGAAGAACGTCATCATCATCCGCTTCGGCGCGGTCTTGAGCACGATGTCGTTCAGCACGTCGAGCACCGCGCGTGGCGAAGAGTCGTAGTCGACCTGCACCAGCAGCGCGGCCTTGGCCATCGACATCACGATGCCGCTGGTCAGTCCGTGGCCGGCCACGTCACCGAAGGCGATGCCGATCTCGCCGGTCGGCTGCATGAGGAAGTCGAAGTAGTCGCCGCCGATCTCCGTCGCCGCGCGGTAGTGCGACGAGACGTTCGCGCCGGCGAGCTTCGGCGATTCCTGCGGCAGCAGCGCGGCCTGGATGCGGTTGGCGGCGTCGATCTCCGCCTTCACGCGCTCGCGCTCGATGATGCGGCGCACGTGCGGCGCCACGTTTTCGTACGTGTAGATGATCTCCCGTCCAGCGGCCAGGCCGGCGACTGCGACCGCAAGCAGCACCACCAGCGGCAACGCGACCGCGAGCGCGGTCATGGTGCCCATCGACCCTTCGGCGAAGCGGAGATACGGCACGCACGCGAAGAGCAGCGCACCGCAGAAGAGCGACGTGCCGGCGGCGAGGAGGTCGTACCAGAAGAAGATCGCGGCCGCGGCCAGGATGCCGCCGAAGCCGAAGAGCAGTCCCTGAATGCCCGGCTCGAGCGGTATCTCGAAGATGGCCCAGATCGAGCCCGCCGCCGCGGCGACGATGAAGCCGAGGGGGAGCAGGCGCTTGCGCGCGAAGAATGCGATCACGAAGAGCAGCAGCACGACCGCGCCGCGCGTCGCGTCGATGCCGGCGGTGAGCACCGGCACGAGTGGACCGCCGCGGCCGAGGATGTTGAAGGTCGGGCCGATGGTGGGGCGGGCCCAGCCGGTGAGGATCGGGATCGCGCCGATGGCGTAGACCGCGGCGGCGACGGCCGGTCCGAAGAGAATGCCGTGCAGCATGGCCCGTCCGACCGTGGCGTTGCGCCAGTCGCGGCGCAGGATCGCGTCGTACGACGCCAGCCGCTCGCCCCAGCGCTCGCGCGCGTAGCTCTCGCCGACCGCCCAGCCGAAGAACACCAGCACCGCCACCGGCAGGTCGTAGAAAAGGAACTTGAACGCGCCGTACGAAATGGCCGTCCACCGGCCGTCCATGCCGGGGCCGAAGGCGCTGCCGATCGTCACCGCCGGCGCGGTGAGGTAGTTGTAGAGGATCGACAGCAGCGCCACCCAGGCGAACAGGAACGAGGCCGTGCGTACGCCCACTTCGCCGGCGTGGTATTTCTTCAGGAAGATCACCAGCAGCACGAGCAGGAGGGTGAAGACCACCCCGTACTGCAGGAAGGTGCTGGCGATCTCAAAGCTGCTGCCGGCGTACTGCGAGCCGTCGGCGTACTCCTCGAGCGGCATCCAGCCGGCGAACTGGTTGCCAATGAAGTAGACGCCGACCAGCATCGCCACCTTGCCGGTGGGGAAGTCGTGCGGGACGCGGTAACGCACCAGCCGGTCGACGCGGTTGCGCCAGACGGTGGGGCGGATGTCCTCGAACTGCGGATTGACGACGCCGGGCAGTTTCGTACTGGCCAGGAAGCGATCGGCCTCGCGGCGCGCCTCCGCGTCCGTCATCGGCGGCGCCGCTTCCTCGGTGGCCACGAAGCGCCGCGCGCCGATCACCGCGCCGGTGGCCGGCTCGATGAAGACGTCCGCGGCGCGGGGGAACTTCGACTTGCCGTTGTAAAAGTAGACCACCTGGTAGGCGACCATGCGCGGCCCGACCACCGGGTCGAGTCCCGCGGCGCGGCGCAGCTCCGGTTTCCCCTTGAACTCCGACTCGAGCAGGATGTGGTCTTCCCACGTCACCACGCTCCACGTGTCGTCGACCTTCACGCCGAGCTTCGCCGCGGCCTCGTCGGCCAGCGCCCGCGCCTCGTCGCGCGTGAGGCGCACGTTCCGCGGCTGCGGCGGGTCGAACAGCGGCAGGAGCGCGAAGAGAGCCGCCAGGCCAACGACGCACGCGATCAGGGGCAAGTACCGTTTCATGGAATGGCCGACATGATACCCAAGCTCATTTACGGACATGTGGCGCTTACGTTTCACTTAGACTGCCGAACCGATGACGAAAGTTAGCCCCGATCGTCGCGCCGCGTACGCCCTCGGCATCCTGACGTTCATCAATCTCTTCAACTACATCGACCGCTGGGTGGTCGCCGCGGTCGTGGAGCCGGTCAAGCGCGACCTCGGCCTGAGCGACATCCAGATGGGCTTCATCGGCTCGGCGTTCATCATCGTCTACACGCTTGTCTCGCCCGCCTTCGGACTCCTCGGCGATCGCCGCGCGCGCCCGCCGCTGATCGCCCTCGGCGTCGCCATCTGGAGCGTGGCCACGGGACTGGCCGGCTTCGCGCGCGGCTTCTGGACGCTCTTCGCCGCGCGCTCGACCGTCGGCGTCGGCGAGGGAGCGTACGGCACCATCGCGCCGGCGCTGCTGGCCGACTATTTTCCGATCGAGCGGCGCGGCCGGATCATGGCCGTCTTCTTCTCCGCGATCCCGATCGGCTCCGCCGCCGGCTACGTTTTAGGCGGGCTGGCGGATCAGCACTTCGGCTGGCGCGCCGCCTTCTGGATCGCCGGATTTCCCGGCCTGCTGCTCTCCCTCCTGATCCTCGGCGTGAAGGACCCGCCGCGCGGGCAGCAGGACAAGGCCGCGGATGGCCAGGCCCCGCGCACGTACGGAAGTCTGTTCAAAAACAAGCCGTACATCCTCTCGGTGCTCGGCTACGCGGCGTACACGTTCGCGCTGGGCGGCCTCGGGTTCTGGATGCCGGCGTTCCTCGAGCGCGAGCGGGGGATGGCGCGCGCGGACGCGACGGTGACGTTCGGCGCGATCGTGATCGTGACGGGCTTCGTGGGGACGTTCGCCGGCGGCTGGCTCGGCGACCGGATGCTGACGAAGACGAAGCAGTCGTACCTCTGGGTCTCCGGAGTGGCCACGCTGCTGGCCGCGCCGCTGACGTTCATCGCACTCTCCAGTCCCTCGAAGCCGATCTACCTGACGACGATCATCGCGGCCGAGGTGCTGATCTTCATGTGCACGGGGCCGATCAACTCGGCCATCGTGAACGTGGTCTCGCCGATGGAGCGCGCCACGGCCGTCGGCATCTCCGTTTTCACCATGCACCTCCTCGGCGACATCCCCTCGCCCCCGCTGATCGGCGCACTCTCCGACCGCAGCTCGCTGGCGTCGGCGGTGCTGATCGTGCCGGTGGCGATCCTCATCGCCGGCGTGATCTGGACGTACGCGGCGTGGCGAGGGGAACGTACGTGAGGACAACCCCTCATCCGCCCTTCGGGCACCTTCTCCCCTCACGAGGGGAGAAGGGCAACAAACATCCGCCTCGCGAGATGCGTGTTTGTTGCCCCTCGCCCCGCGACGAGCGGGGAGAGGGTGGCCGAAGGCCGGGTGAGGGGCCGTGCCAGCGCGCGAAGTGAGCCATGTCCATTCGCACCGCCATCACCCGATCTCTGCACTTCTGCCTGCGCATCTTTTTCCGCCGCATCGAGGTCGACGGCGAGGAGCGGGTGCCGCGCGACAAGCCGGTGATCTTCGCGTCGAATCATCCCAATGGACTGGTCGACCCGCTGTTTCTCCTCGGCTACGCGGAGCGGCCGGTGTCGTTTCTGGCGAAGGCGCCGCTGTTCCGCTGGCCGGTCGTGGGGTGGCTGGTGCGCAAGCTCGACACGATCCCCGTCTATCGCAGGCAGGACAACACCTCGGGCTCAAATGAGGAGATGTTCGCGAAGGCGCGCAGCGTCCTCCGCCGCGGCGGCACGATCGCGATCTTTCCCGAAGGCACGACGCACGACGATCCGCAGCTGCGCGAGCTGAAGACCGGCGCGGCGCGGATCGCCCTCGGCGCGGCACTCGACGAAGTGTTCGTCGTCCCGACCGGCATCTACTACACCGCCAAGCACGTCTTCCGCAGCGCGGCGCTGGTCGTCTTCGGCGAGCCGCTGCGCGTCCTGCCCGCGGGCGAAGAAATCGATCGCGTCGAAGAGCTGACGGCGCGGATCGACACGGGCCTGGATGCGGTGACGGTGCAGGCGGACTCGCACGCCGCGCTCGACCTGATCGCGCGCGCGGAGGACATCTTCACCGCCGACGACGAACAGCCCTTAGCCGAGGAGCTCGAGCTGCGGCGGCGGTTCGTCGAGGGCTATCACTACCTGCGCACGCACGATCCGCAACGGCTGGAGAAGTTGCAATCGGCGATCGTGCAGTTCGAGGCGGAGCTGCGCCACGCGAAGCTCGACGTGCACGAGTTGAAGCCGCGGTTGAAGGTCGCGCGGCTGTTCCGGGTCGTGGTGATG
>DASVSV010000374.1:0-1599 GCA_036387915.1 Thermoanaerobaculia bacterium | reverse complement strand
CCGTACTGATCCGGCCACTTCATCTCCACGCCGAGCTCGCGCGCCCAGTGCAGCGCGGTGTATGGATCGCGCAGCATCTGCCGCGCGAGGAGTACCGCGTCGGCGCTGCCGTTGCTGACGATGTCCTCGGCCTGTTGCGCTGCGGTGATCAGGCCGACGGCGCCGGTCGGCACGCCCGCCTCGTGGCGGATGGCGCGCGCGAACGGGACCTGGTAGCCGGGGCCGAGCTCGATCTTCGCGTGCGGCACCGCGCCGCCGCTCGAGCAGTCGACGAGGTCGACGCCGCGCGCGCGCAGTTCTTTCGCGAGCTCCACGGACTGCACGATGTCCCAGCCGCCTTCCGACCAGTCGGTGGCCGAGACGCGCACGAACAGCGGCAGCTCCGCGGGCCACGCATCACGCACCGCCTCCGTCACGCGCAGCGTCAGGCGCATCCGGTTCTCGAGCGAGCCGCCGTACTCGTCGTCGCGCGTGTTGCTCAGCGGCGAGAGGAACTCGTGCAGCAGATAGCCGTGCGCCGCGTGGATCTCGACGACGCGGAATCCCGCGCGCAGCGCGAGCCGCGTCGAGTGCACGAACTGATCGACGATCCCGTCGATCTCCGCGACCGTGAGCGCGTGCGGAATCGGATCGCCATCGTGAAACGGAATGGCACTCGGTGCGAGCGGCGTCCACGAATGCGGCCCCTCGGCGATGACACGTCCGCCGCGCCACGGCTTGTCGGTCGACGCTTTGCGTCCCGCGTGCGCGAGCTGAATCCCCGCGATCGAGCCCTGCGCGTGGATGAAGTCGACGACGCGGCGGAACGCATCCGCATGCGCCTCGGACCAGAAGCCGCTGTCCCAGGCCGTGATGCGCCCCTCGGGCGACACACCGCTCGCCTCGACGATGACCAGTCCCGCGCCACCGACCGCGCGGCTGCCGAGGTGCACGAAGTGCCAGTCGTTGGGCATGCCGTCGTCGCTCGAGTACTGACACATCGGCGACACCCAGACACGATTCGGAAAGGTGATGGAGCGGAGAGTGAGGGGCTCGAACAACATGGCCGGCATTGTCGGGCATATGTGGCGGATAACGCGTGCGATAACCCCTCATCCGCCTTCGGCACCTTCTCCCCTCACGAGGGGAGAAGGGCAACAAAGAAAACGTCCCGCGAGATGTGTGTTTGTTGCCCCTCGCCCCGCGGTGAGCGGGGCGAGGGTGCCCGAAGGGCGGGTGAGGGGGCGTGCAAGGTGCGCAGCGCTGCCGCCCGTACGACCTACCGCGTCCGCATCGCGCGCAATGCGCCGGTGCGTGCCTCGGCTTCGCGCGACCGTGCGTCTTTGCCGAGGGTGCGGTAGATCCAGGCGAGTTGCAGGGAGGGACGAAAGTCCGCGGGCTCGAGCGTGGCGGCCTGCTCGAAGAGCTCCGCCGCCTCATCGAGCTTCGCCTCGCGCACGCGCAGGTGGCCGAGGCGGTAGTACGCCTCGGACGAGCGCGGGTTGATCGACATCGCCAGGCGCAGTTCCCTGGCCGCGTCGTCGTACTTTTCCTCGGCCGTGAAGACGTGGCCGAGGCTGATGTGCGTGTCGGCGAGCGACGGCTCCAGCTCCACCGCGC
>DASVSV010000373.1:0-5239 GCA_036387915.1 Thermoanaerobaculia bacterium | reverse complement strand
CCCGCATCCGGCCGAAGTCGATGACCACGTTGAAGTTCTTGAGGAAATTCTGGCCGATGATACCGACGGACTGGTTTTTGTCCTCGGCCTCGTACATGGGGAGCGTCTTGAACTTGCCGCCCCAGTCGTCGACGCCCACTTCGACGTTCTCCAGCTTCGCGCCGCGTTTCATGGCCCCGCCGAGGCCTTGCAGGGTGGCGGTGTGGGAGCCGGAGCTGAAGGTGGAGACGGGCATCGAGCCGAGGCGCCGGGAGTTGAGGAAGGTGATCTCCGACCCGGTGTCGAGGATGAAGAGATACCAGCCGCGCCGGTTGACCGAGCCGCGGACGTGCGGGCGGAACCCTTCGAAGAAGAGATTCTGATCGGCGGCAGGACGTCGATCGCGCTCGGTCAGGCGCGTGAAGACGGCGCGCGCGCGGCCGAAGTCGAGCTCGAGGCGGAACTCCTTCAGCAGGTTCGAGCCGAGGAGGAAATCCATGCGGAACTCGGTGCCGTCCCGGCGGCTGATGAGAAAGCGCATCTTCTCGTCAGGCATGATCGCGACCGGAACGTTGCGCACCACGATCCCGCCCAGCTCCAGCGACTCGAGCAGCCCGAACTTCACCGCGATCGGCTCGCCCAGAAGGCCGTAGAACGTGCCTTCGAACGTACCGAGCGATTGGACGGCGAGCAGCGTCGACAGGCGCTGCGAGATGATCGAGACGACGGCGCCGGAGTCGATGATCGCCTCGAGCTCCTCGCCGCCATTCGCGGTTGCGCGAACGCGCGGCACGTCGGGCTTGCCGAATGCGAACGGCAACGCCGCGCTCTGCTCGCCGCTGAACTGATAGACCGGCACGGCCGCCAGCGACTTGAGGTAATCGAGGTGCCACTGCCGGATGCTCAGGTCGTGCTGCTGTGCGATGACCGCCCACTCGAGGCTCGACTCGAAATTGTTGGCCAGATACTCGACCTGCGACAGGTCCCACGCGATCTGCGCGTAATTCGCGCGGAACGGGTTCAGGTCGAGCGCGCGGCGCAGGTGCGTGCGGGCGTCGTCGTAGCGTCCCGCGGCGAGGTACGCCGTGCCGAGCGCGCCGAGGTCCGCGGCACTCGGGTTCTTGCGCGCTTCGACCGCGGCGGTCTGCTCGATGGCGCGGAGGTAATCGGCCTTGCCGATCATCGACTGCAGGTCGGAGCCGCGGTCGATGTTGGCCGGGAGGATGGTCAGCGGGACGATGTCCACTTCGCTGTACAGCACGCAGCCGCCGAGGAGGAGGAGCGTCAGGAGTGGCGCGGCGGTGCGTGACATGTGGACGGACGGATTCTAGTGGCGTTCCGCGTGGCGGAACGGAAATGAAGCCGTCACAGAACTCAGGCGTGCACCAAGATGCCCAGCTCGCGGATTTGATAGGCGAGCGCCTGGCGGGACATCTTCAGCGTGGACGCGGCGCGGTTCTGATTGCCTTTCGCGTCGAGGAGCGAGCGCTCGATGAGATCGCGTTTGAAGCGTGCCACGGCGTCGTGATACGAGCCGGCGACGGTGCGCGACGGCGCGACCGCGCGCAGGCGTTCGGGGAGATGCTCGAGCGCGATCTCCTTCGCTTCGCCGGCCATGGCATGCGCGGCGCGGAGGGTGTTCTGCAGCTCGCGCACGTTGCCGGGCCAGGTGTACGCGGTGAAGATCGCCTCGACGTCCGCCGACAGCAGCGCGGGGCCGGAGCGGTGTTTCTCGCGCTCGAACGCGAGGAAGTGATTCGCGAGCAGCATGATGTCGGCGCCGCGCTCGCGCAGCGGCGGCAGGGCGATCTCGACGCCGCGCACGCGGTAATAGAGGTCGTCGCGAAAGCGTCCTTCCTCCACGGCGGCGTCGAGCTTGCGATTGGTGGCGCTGACGATGCGCACGTCGGCGGAGCGGTTGGCGGTGTCGCCCACGCGGCGGAACTCCCCCTCCTGCAGGAAGCGCAGGAGCTTGGCCTGCGTCGCGAGCGGGAGCTCGCCGATTTCGTCGAGGAACAGCGTGCCGCCGTCCGTGGTCTCGATGAGGCCCGCGCGATCGCGGTCCGCGCCGGTGAACGCGCCGCGCACGTGGCCGAACAACTCGCTCTCGACGAGGTTCTCCGGCAGCGCGGCGCAGTTCACGGGGGTGAATGGTTTCTGGCGGCGCGGGGACTGGCGATGGATCGCTCGCGCGACGAGCTCCTTGCCGGTGCCGGACTCGCCGAGGACGCAGACGGCCACGTCGCGCCTGGCGATGCGGGCCACGAGCGACTCCACTTCGCGAATCACCGGCGACTGGCCGACGATACCCTCGATGACCGTGACATGCACGCCGGCGGCGGCGGGACGCGCGTGCTCTTCCTGTTCGAGGAGGCGGCGCAGGCGATGGTTCTCGGACCGCGACCGGAAGATCGCCGCCACGGCGTCGCGCCCTTCCGCGCTCCATCGCGAGCAACCCTCGACGTACAGCCGCTCGCGATCGCTGCACTCGATCCAGTCGACGCCGTCCACCGCGCCGGTTCGCGAGCCGATGACGTTCCACTGCCCGAGGCGGTTGCGCGTGGCGAAGCACCAGGGGACGTCGAAGTCGTGAGGCGAGAACGGGTACTCGCGCGTGGCCGCGGCGCGCAACGCGCGCAGCTCGACTTCCGCGGGCGCGGGGGCAAGGTCGAAGGTGAGGTGGAAGCGGGCGGCGATGGCGCGGGCGGTGGTGTGGTCGTTTGCGCGGATGGCGGCGCGGAAGGCGTGCAACGCGTGGGGGATCGTTGTTCGTTGCTCGTGGTCCGTTCGAGGGGCTGCCTCGGTTTCAGGCGCAGCATCCCCCCGGCCGGGCAACGAGCAACGAACAACGCGCTCGTGTCTCCGCCGCAACTCGCGATTCCCCGCGCGTCCCGTGGATCGCAGCGCAACCGTGCGCCCGTCCATCCAATCCAGTTCATCGAGGATCAGCGCGGCCGCTTCGCGGATCTGATCGTGGACGCGGCGCTCGTCGTAGATGCGCTGGGCGTTGCGGCGGGCGTCGGCGAAACGGCCGCGGGAGAAATCGAGATGCGCGTCGAGGAGGTGCAGCTCGGCCAGGCGGAGCGTGTCCTTCGTGGCGGTGTAGAAGTGGCGGAGGCGCGCGATGCGGAGCGAGGCGTGCGCCCACTGCGCCTCGTCGGCGGCGAGGAACGCGAGCGTGAAGAGGATGCCGCCCGCGGCGCGGTCGCCCTGCGTCTCTTCGACTTCCTGCAGCGCTTCGACCGCAATCGCGCGTGCGTCGTCCCAGCGGCCGGCGGAGAACGCGGCGAACACGCCATCGAGTGACGCGTCGATGCGCTCGGCCGTGGTGCGCGCGCGCACGTGTGATTCGCGCGCGTGCACTGCAGCGTCGTCGCCGCCGGCGCGGTACGTGGCCAGTCGCGAGGCGAGGTAGTGCTCGGGCGGGAGTTGCACGTCCGCGCCGTGCAGGCCGCGCTCGTAATCGAGACGGACGCGCTCTTCGTCCGACGCAGCCGTGCACTGCGCGAGCATCGCCAGCGCCTCGGCATCGCGATCGAGCAGGCGCAGCACTTCGGCGCGGAGGAGCGTCGTCTCGAAGGTGGCGTCGAGACGTTGCAGGCGCGTGAGCGCGGTGGCGTAGTCGCCCATGCGCCGCTCGGCGCGCGCGAGCACGAGCTCGTCGAACGGCGCGACGTCGCGCGCCTCGCGATAGCGGCCGGCGTCGATGAGCGCGTGCGCGTAGCGCGATGCCAGCGGCGGTGTGAGCACGGAGCGCGGGACGCGGCGGATCTCGTCGAGCGTCCACTCCGTCGCCTCGAGTACTTCCGCCGCGCGCGCGGGCTGGCCCGCGTCGAGCCAGAGCATGGCCGCGGTGACGCCGTTCGCGTGCGTCGCGGCGACGCGGCAGATCGCGGGGCGGGAGGCGGCGGGGACGAGACGCGCGGCCTGTTCGCGAACGGAATCGCTCGCGAAGACGATCGCGTCGTCATCGAGCGCCGTCACACCGCCGACCACGAGATCGCTCAGCGTGCCGTGGAACAGAAAATCGGCCAGGAAGCGCGTCGCCAGCTCGCATGGAATGCGCGTACCGAGCAGCGCGAGCGCGGAGAGAAAGGAGCGGGTCGGCTCGACGAGGGCCGGCAGCGGCGTCGAGGCCCGCGGCACGTCGCCGTGCGCCAGGTACGCGGCAAACTCCGGCGAGTCGACGAACGTGTCGAACGGGACGTCGAGCGCCGTACGCGAGGCGATGCGAGGCGCGACGATGAACGCGCGTGTGGCCGGCAAGGCGTTCGTCTCGCCGGGGATGAGCCACGTGCCGTGTCCGCCGCGCGAGAGCAGCTCGACCACGCGGCGCGAGCCTTCGTCGAATGCGTGCGGATCGGCGACGACGAACACGTGCCGCGCGTCGGACGTCGCCGAGAGAATGCGCTCCGCCGCGGCCGCCGGCTCCATCGCGCGATCGGAGACGAGCGCGCCGAGGGCGGAGTAGCGCTCGAGCGGCGAGGCGCCGCGGAGGACCAGCGCGCGGAACGAGCCGTCGAGCTGCGCGAAACGCACCACGGCGTCCGCGCAATCGTCGCTCGCGCCGTAGCGTCCCGGCTCGAACGTGCGCAGCGCGTCCGGACCGGGCGAGGCGATCGTGCCGCACGCGGCGCGCCGGAGCCAGCGGAGGTCGGCGGCGACGTCGCGTCCGAGGCGGGCGAAGACTTCGGCGTAGATGGCGTCGGCGCGGGCCCAGGACTGGGCCAGGATCTCCAGCTCGGCACCGATCAGTTCCGCGAACTGCTGCGCAATCGTCACGACCGGCGGTGCGAGCGACGGGTCGCACGCGCGCGCGGCGACGCGGACCAGACGCACGTCGCTGCCGCGCTTCTGCACGACGCACCACTCCGCGGGGTCGAGCTCACCGTCGGCCAGCCCGGCGAACTGCAGCAGCGCCTGATGCGCGGCCAACTGGCCGAGGAGGGAGAGGCGGTCGCGCGCGCCAAGGGTGCGGAGAGCGGTGAGCGGTGTCGCCGCGAGAGGCTCGTCCCACGGAAGCGACGAATGCCGGAGGGTCGCGAGCAGGGCGCGATCCCAGCCGAAACTCTCCGCGAGCGTGGACGCATCCCGTCCGCGCGAGCCGCCTCTCATGGTCATGGAGTGCGGAAATGGTAACGCATAGATGTCTAAAACAGGACATCGACGAGCATCCGAGCTGTCATCCCGAGCGTGAGTCGAGGGACCTGGGCGGGTGGGGCGCGTGGACGCATCCCGAAGCTCAGGCAGCGCATCCCCG
>DASVSV010000372.1:0-4680 GCA_036387915.1 Thermoanaerobaculia bacterium | reverse complement strand
AGACCCGCGTCATCGCTTCCCCTCGGCCGGTGCGATGCTGCAGGCCGTGGCCGCCGCGGCGGGCAGCGAGGTGCGCGCGGAGCTGGTCTCGGGCCGCGGAGAGCTCTACGCCGCGCCGCTGATCGGACGCAAGGCGGAAGTGGAGCAACTGAGCGCGCTCATCGCCGCGGCTCGCGAAGGCAACGGCGGCGGCGTGATCCTGGCGGGCGCGGAGGGGATGGGGAAGAACCGCATCATCCGCAACGCCACGCTGCGCGCGCAGCTCGACGGCGCACGCGTCTTCTGCGGAAGCTGTCCCGTCAATCGCAAGACCGTTTACGCGCCGTTCTTCGAAGTCTTCACGCAGATGGTGCAGGCGGTGAATCCCGACGCCGACGTGGCCGAGGAGATTCGCCGCATTCTGCGTCCGGTGGTCGCCTCCTCGGGACCGGAAGCGGCGCCGCCGCAGCACGGGCAGAAGTACCGGCTCTTCAACCGCATCGTGCAGTCGATGCAGGACATCTACGGATTCCTCAGCGTCGGCACGGAGACCGGCGGCTCGCCGCTGATCGTGGTCGTGGAGGACCTGCAGTGGGCCGATCCGTCGACCGCGGAGCTGTTCTCGTTCCTGGTCGGCGAAGCGAAGCAGAACAAGCTGCTGGTGATCGGGACGCTCACATTGGAAACAGGGGGCGAGGCGGCCATCGAATCGTCGGCGCCGAACCTCGGCTTCTGGGAGCAGCGTGCACGCGACACCGGCTTCCCCATCATGCGCGTGGAGACGCTCACGGAGCCGCTCGTCCGCGAGCATCTGCAGGCGCTCCTCGGCGCAGCGACCGTCTCCGACGAGCTGGCGCGCTGGATGTTCTGGGAGTCCGCCGGGACGCCGCTGAACATCAGCCGCATCGTCGATTACCTCATCGCGCACGACTATCTGAAGTGGCAGCCGAGCGGCTGGACCGCGGATATCGAGCGCATCCGCGCGCTGCGCATGCCGGGCGGCTTCGGCGCGATCCTGATGGACAAGGTCGAGACGCTCGGGCCGGAGCAGCGCAGCATCCTCGAGATCGCGTCGGTGTACGGCGAGTCGATGGAGCTGGAGCTGCTGAAGCGCGTCAGCGATCTCGATCCGGAGACGGCGTATGCGGCCGTGCGCGCGCTCGACCGCGACCGGCTGGTCGACGAGTCGAACAGCGGCAAGACGATCACGTTCCCGCAGATCCATCTCCGCGACGCGGTGTACAACGCGATGCCGGAGAAGCGGCGCACGGAGCTGCATCTGCGCATCGCCGAGGCGCTGGAGCCGGCGGCGAACGAAGGGGCGACGCACCTGGTCGGACAGGTCGCGCACCACTTCGCCCGTGCCAACGACATCGAACGCGGTACGCGCTATTCGATCGAGGCCGGCGACCTGGCCACGCGCACGCTGGCGCACGAGGAAGCGACGGAGTTCTATCGCGTGGCCCTCGAGCTGATGGACCTCGGCGGCGTCGAGGAAGCGCGCAAGGCCGAGGTGCGCGAGAAGCTGGCGGACGCGTATTACCGCCGCGACGATTACCGCAGCGCGATGCACGCGTATCAGTTCCTGCTCAAGAGCATCCAGAGCCGGCACCCCGAGGACGAGGCCAATCACGACATCGCCCGGGTGATGAAGAAGATCGGGAAAGTGCTGGAGCGCCGCGGCGACACCGACGCGGCCATGACGTACTTTCACACCGCGCTGACCATCTACGAGCGCCTCGGCGACACGGTCGACGTCGCGGAGATGCTGAACCGCGTGGCCTGGCTGCATCGCATGCGCGACGATCTCGAAAGCGCGCGCGAGAGCGCGGAGCAGGCCAGGGAGATCCTCGACAAGATGGAGCCGACGGTGGTCTTCGGCTACGTCAAGAACATGCTCGGCGTGATCGAGTTCGCGCGCGGGAACTGGCAGCGCTCGCGCGAGATCCTGGAAGAAGCGGTGACGATCGGCGAGCGCCTGCAGTCGGAGCAACTGCGCAAAGTCGCGTCGATGAATCTCGGCAACACACTCTGGAAACTGGGCGAGTGGGATGCGGCGCTGTCGTACTACCGGGCCATCCTCGAGCGTTGCGAGGCCGAGGGAGAGTTGTGGGACCTGGCCACGGCGTACAGCAACGTCGGCGTGGTCGAGTACGGCCGCGGCAACTTCCACGCCGCCGCGGAGCTGTTCGAGAAATCGGTGCGCATCGACGAGAAGATCGGCGCGCTGGAGCACGAGGCCCTGGCCCGCGAGAACCTCGGCGACGCGCTGGAAGTGCTCGGACTCTGGGACGAAGCACTCGAGCAATACCGCCGCTGCGTGACCATCGACGGCTTCGACGAAACGCGCGCGTCGCGGCTCTCGGTCTACGTGCCGATGGCCCGCCTGACGAAGAAGCGCGGCGACATCGCCAAGGCGCTCGAGTACGGACACAAGGCTCTGGCCGCGGGCGAGCGCGGGCGCGACGAGGACCTGATCGCCGAGGCCGCGTACGTGCTGGCGTCGATCGAGGACGAGCGCGGCAACTTCGACGAGGCCGAGCAACTGCTCGAGCGGGCCATGACCATCTTCACCGCGAATCAGACGCTGCACGGAATGGCCCGCGCGCACACGGCCTACGCGGTGCTGGTCCTGCAGAAGGGCGATCTGGCGAAGGCGATGGAGCATGCCGAGCAGGGCGAGCTGGTCTCGCGCAAGCTCGGCGACCGCTTCTCGCTGGCGAAGAACGACTGGGGACGGGCGAAGATCCTCAGCGCGCAGGGGGAGCGGGAGGCGGCGGCGGCGAAGTTCGAGTCGGTGCGCGCGGCCTTCGAGGAGCTCGACACGCCGTACGAGCTGGCGCGCCTGCTGTTCGACATGGGCCTGCTGCGCGAGGAGCCGGACGACGCGACGCAGGTCATCCGCAGCGCGATCCGGATCTTCGAGCGCCTCGACGCGCAGCACGATCTCGAGCGCGCCCGCGGCGCGCTGTTCCGCATCAAGCCGGCCGGCAAGGCGCCGGATTCGGGCGTGGTCGGGCTGTACGAGATCGTCAAGATCATCAACTCGACGCTCGACCTGCAGGAAGTGCTGAGCCGCGTGCTCGACGTCTGCATCCGCCGGCTGCGCGCCGAGCGCGGCATGATCATCCTGCTCGACCCGATCACCGGCGCGCTGCGCACGCGGGTGGTGCGCAACATCCGCGAAGGCGCGGAAGGGGAGTCGAAGCGCTCGCCGCAGTCGATCGTGAAGGAAGTGATCCAGACCGGGCAGGCGGTGATGTCGGCCGACGCGCGCGCCGACCACCGTTTCGTGGAGTCGGAGTCGGTGATCGCGGAGAACATCGTCTCGATCCTCTGCGCGCCGCTGATCATCAAGGACCGCATCTCCGGCGCGATCTACGTCGACCACCGCCAGGCCAAGCATCTCTTCTCGCCGCGCGACCTCAGTTTCCTGGAGGCGTTCGGCGACCAGGCCGCGATCGCGATCGAGAACGCGCGGCTGTACGAGGAGCTGGAGGAAGCGCGCACGCGGCTCTCACTCGAGAACGAGACGCTGCGCCGCGAGGTGCTGGTCGAGAAGCATCTCGACTCGATCGTCGGCTCGTCGGAGCCGGTGGCGAAGATTCAGTTCCAGATCCGCAAGGCCGCCACCGGACACTCGACGGTGCTGCTGCGCGGCGAGTCGGGCACGGGCAAGGGGCTGGTGGCGCGGATCATCCACAACATGGGACCGCGCCGGAACGGTCCGTTCATCAAGTTCAACTGCGCCGCGCTGCCGGAGACGCTGGCGGAGTCGGAGCTGTTCGGCCACGAGAAGGGCGCGTTCACCGGCGCGGACCGCCGCAAGCTGGGCCGCTTCGAGCTCGCCAACAACGGCTCGATCTTCCTCGACGAGATGGGAAAGATGTCGCTGGCCATGCAGGCCAAGCTGTTGCGCGTCGTGGAGGACAAGGAGTTCGAGCGCGTCGGCGGCACGCAGACCATCAAGACGGACGTCAAGATCATCGCCGCGACGAACCTCGACCTGGAAAAGGCCATCGAGGACGGCACGTTCCGCGAGGACCTGTTCTACCGCCTGAACATCATCCCGATCGTGCTGCCGCCGCTGCGCGAGCGGAAGGATGACATCCCGCTCCTGGCCGAGTACTTCATCCGCAAGATCTGCAAGGACCTCGGCGTGGAGAACAAGCGCCTCGAGCCGGGCGTGCTGGACATCTTCATGCGCTACGACTGGCCCGGCAACGTGCGCGAGCTCGAGGCCACGCTGCACCGCGCCATCGTCATGGCCAACGGCGACCTCATGACCAAGCACGAGTTCTACAACCTCTACGCCGAGCCGACGTCCGCGGCGGTCGTGCCGATGGCCGGCACCGCGTCGATGCCGACCTCGATCCTCAACCCGCTGGTCGGCAAGATGGAGATCACCAGCGAGATCTACGACGAGGTCATGAGCGCCGTCGACAAACAGCTCATCCTCAAGGCGCTGGAAAGCTCGAACGGCCGCATCCGCGAAGCGGCGCGGCGACTCGGCCTCGCGCGCAACACGCTCAAGTCGAAGATTCAAAAGTACGGCATCGCGGTACGGGAGTAGCGCGGCGCGGTCATCATGGAGTGCGGCGGCAAGGCCGCCGCTTTCCTATTCGGGAGCATCCTGCCGGTAGGGTGCGTCTCGGAAGTGCGGCTCCCGAATACAAAAGCGGCGGCCTTGCCGCCGCAGTC
>DASVSV010000371.1:0-13297 GCA_036387915.1 Thermoanaerobaculia bacterium | reverse complement strand
GTGCTCGAGCCCGGCAACCTCCGCGACGACGCCAACGACGGGATGCCGCGCATCATCCGCACCACCAACATCCCCATCCGTCCGATGTCCATCGAGCAGGCCGCGCTGCACCTCGACGACTCGAAGAACGAGTTCATCGTTTTCCGCGACATCGACACGGACCAGGTCTCGGTGATCTACAAACGCCGCGACAACAACCTCGGCCTCATCTCGCCGGAGTTCTGACTCTGCTGTCATCCCGAGCGTGAGTCGAGGGACCTGGGCGGGCGGGGGCGCGCTGCACGAGCTTCGGGACACGTCCGCGCGCCCCCACCCGCCCAAGTCCCTCGACGCGACGCTCGGGATGACACCTACAGCGGCGCGAAGTAGTCGATCCCCGTTCTTGCGTCGTCATGCGTCGTAGTTCGAAGGATACGCGCTCCGGCCGGAAGAACCATTACCATGGCGGCGTGAACGACGAAGACTTCATCGAGACTACGGTGCAGTCGCTCGTTTCCGGCGAGCTCGAAGACCTGCACCTCAAGCTCGTCACCGGCGACGACGGCATGGCCCGCGTCATCGCGCGCCCGCGCGTGCAGAAGCCGGGACTCGCCTTCGCCGGCTACTACGAGTACATCAAGCCGTGGCGCGTGCAGATCATCGGCGCCTCGGAGACCAAGTACCTGCAGAGCCTTCCGCCGCGCCTGCGCGAGAAACGCATCCGCGACGTCTCCGGGCTCGACATCTCCTGCTTCATCGTCACCAAAGGCATCACGCCGCTTGACGAGTTCCGCGTCGAATGCGAGAAGCGGGGCGTGCCGCTCTTCTCCACGCCAGCCATGTCGTCGACGACCATCACCCGCACGACGTACGTGCTCGAGGAGACGATGGCGCCGCGCGTGACGATGCACTCGGGCCTGCTCGACGTCTACGGCATCGGCGTGCTGCTCCTCGGCGACAGCGGCATCGGTAAGAGCGAGTGCGCGCTCGACCTCGTGTCCAACGGCCATCGTCTCATCGCCGACGACCTGGTGATCGTCAAGCGCCATCCCAACGACGTGCTCCTCGGCTACTCGAACGACCTGCTGCGCCATCACATGGAGCTGCGCGGCATCGGCATCATCGACATCAAGGACCTCTTCGGCGTGGCCTCGACGCGCGACGTGAAACCGATCGACCTCGTGGTGCGCCTCGAGAAGTGGGTCGAAGGCGCCGAGTACGATCGCCTCGGCATCACCGGCGAGACTTACGAGCTCCTCGGCGTGACCAAGCCGTACGTGCGCCTGCCCGTCGCGTCCGGCCGGAATCTGGCGTTGCTGGTCGAGATCGCCGCGCGCAATCACCTCATGAAACTGCAGGGCTACGACTCCGCGCGCGACTTCACCCGCCGCATCGACGCGCAGATCGCCCGCCAGGGCACGGTCGGCGACTCGCTGCCGCACGCCAATCCGTCCGAGATGGCCAGCTCCGAAATGCGCAGCCTCAATTCGCGCACGCGTTTCGCACCGGACGTCATCGACCGGACCCGCCGCCAGCGATGACGAATTTTATCCCGCGCGCAGACGCGGGATCTCCGGTGCACTCTGGACCATCATGCGACAAACGCAACTCGTCCAGAATGCACCGAAGATCCCGCGTCCAGGCGCGGGATAAACTGAAGAAACTGCAAGAACCGCAAAGCCAGCGATGAACCAGCACGCACCCGAATACTTAGTCGTCATCACCGGCCTCTCCGGCTCGGGCAAGAGCTACGTGCAGTCGACGCTCGAGGACCTCGGCTTCTACTGCACCGACAACCTGCCGATCGAGCTGATCGAGCCGTATCTCGACGAGGTCATGGCGCACGAGAAGGCCAGCCGGGTCGGCATCGTGGTCGACGTCCGCACGCACGATTTCGCGACGCTCTTCCCGGCGTTCTACCGCGACCGCCTGAAGAAGCGCGCCCCGAACGCGATGCTGATCTTCCTCGAGGCCTCGGACGAAGTGCTCGCGCGCCGCTACTCCGAGACGCGCCGTCCGCACCCGATGGCCAAAGACCGCCCCGTGGTCGACGCGATCCGTGAAGAGCGCGAGGCGCTGACCGAGGTGAAGTCGCTGTCGGACATGGTCCTCGACACTTCGGCGTTCTCGGTGCACGAGCTCAAGGCCGAGGTCATGCGTCGGTTCGACATGCCGGGCGAGCGGCCGCAGATGCTCGTCACCGTGATCTCGTTCGGCTTCAAGCACTCCATGCCGTACAACCTCGACATGCTGTTCGACGTGCGCTTCCTCCCGAACCCGCACTTCATCGCCGAGCTGCGGCCGAAGACCGGCATGGACCCGGAGGTCGTCGCATACCTCCGCGCCCAGCCCGAATACGACGACTTCTACCAGCGCCTCAACGACTTCGTCAGCTACCTCCTGCCGCAGCACGAGAAAGAGATGAAGAGCTATCTCACCATTGGCGTCGGCTGCACCGGCGGCAAGCACCGCTCCGTCGCCATCGCCGAACGCCTCAGCGCCGACCTCCTTGCCAAGGGGTACAGCGTCGAGACCGTGCACCGCGACTCGAAGCGCTGATGCCAACTCGCGAGCAACTCAAGGAGCTGGCGTACCTCCGTCGCAGAGAGGCGCAGGTACTTTTCGACGCCGAGCTGTACGACGGCGCACGCTATCTCGTTGGATACGTGTCGGAGCTCGCGCTGAAAGCGAGAATCTCCCGGCTTCTCGATCTCGACGAGTATCCTGATACCGGTGAGTTCCGCAGGGTGTATGCCACTCATGACCTCGATCAATTGCTGAAGCTCTCCGGTTGAGCCGCAAGTTTTCTCTGCAGGGAGAAGCGTTGTTCGAAAGCTGGTCGACGGCGGCTTTGTGGAAGCCTGAACGCCGATACGACGTTCCCGGTACTGCGAAACGGCAGGACGTACGCGATATGCTCGATGCCGTCGACGAGGTATTCAGATGGATCAGGAAATACTGGTAAAGGCATTTCGCAAGGTGGCGGCACAGCTTGAAAAAGCTCACGGCCCCCTCGCATTGATGCTGCTCGTTGCGCCTGACGAAGAGACGAGTAACTCGTGGAATGTCGTCGTGAGCGCCCGCGGCCTAGATTCCAAATCGCTTGGTGAAGGGGTGCGCGAGTTGTCCCGGACGCTTCGAGCCAGCCTGAACGAGTCCTTGTGGCCCATGGTCTCGCGGGTGACTTTCCTGCGAACCGACGACCCCTTCGTACACGCATTCACGCAGCGTTATCCAACACTGCGATCAGGATCGACCCTGGAGGCCGTCAGCGTCTCCGGAATCGACATTCCGAGAGCCGTCGTCGTCGAGACGAACCGGCTGGCTGCCTGAAACCATCGAACTGATCCATGCACGAGCACCGACCGGAACGTCGGCGCTCCTGTTGTTATGATGCGCAGCTTCGAGAGAGGAGCCCATTCATTGATCGGGGCATTGATCGTCACACACGGGAATCTTGCGCAGGAGTTGCTCAATGCCGCCCGGCAGATCGAGGCGGACGTCTCCGGGATGGAGGCCGTGCCGCTCGAATGGAGCGACACCGTCGACCAGGCCCGTGACAAGATCGCCGCGGCGCTGGAACGCAACGCGGCCGGTGACGGCGCGCACAGCGTCATCATCTTCACCGATATGTTCGGCGGCACGCCGAGCAACATCAGCCTTTCGTTCCTCGAGCAGGGGCGCGTCGAGATCGTCACCGGCGTCAACCTGCCGATGGTCGTCAAGTTCGCCATGATGAAGAAAGACGCGAAAGACGTCTCGACGCTCGCGCACGTCATCAGCGAAAAGGGCTCGAAAGCGATCCGGGTCTGCTCGGATCTGCTGACGGCGCAGAAGGTTGGAGTTCCCGCGTGATCGAGCGCGACATCGAGATCAAGAACAAGCTCGGACTGCACGCGCGTGCGGCCGCGAAGCTCGTCCACACCGCGGCGCGCTTCAAGGCCGACATCAAGATCCGCAAGGGCGACGAGGAAGTCGACGGCAAGTCGATCCTCGGCATCCTGCTGCTCGCCGCCGGACGGGGCTCGTCGATCAAGGTCAAAGCCAATGGCGAAGACGAGCGAGACGCGCTGGACGCGGTCGAGAAGCTGATCGACGCCAAGTTCGACGAAGTAGAATGACGCTCGATGCCTTCAGCACCGACGCGCAACGACATCCGGACCTATAAAGGAATCGGCGTATCACCGGGCATTGCCATCGGGCGTGCCGTGATCGTCGAGAAGCGCGTCGCGCAGATTTACCGCGTGCCGATCCGCGAAGACGAGGTGGCCTCCGAGGTCACGCGTTTCACGGAATCATTGGAGAAAACGCGCGACGAGCTGCTCGAGCTGAAGTTCAAAGTGGCGCGCTCGATGGGCGACGAGTACGCCCAGATCTTCGAGGCCCACGCGATGATCGTCGGCGACGCCTCGTTCGCCGACAAGGTCACGCAGAAGATCGAGATCGAGCAGGTCAACGCCGAGTGGGCGCTGGCCGAGGTGCAGGAAGAGCTGCAGGCCCGCTTCGCCAGCTTCGACGACGAGTATCTCCGCGAGCGCGTCGCCGACGTGAAGGACGTCGCCGAGCGGGTGCTCGTGAACCTGCAGGGCATCGCCCATCACGACCTCGCCGAGATCAAGCACGACGTGATCATCCTCGCGGACGACCTCACGCCGTCCGACACGATCCACTTCAACCGCCGTCCCATCGTCGGTTTTGCGACCGAGGTCGGCGGACGCACCTCGCACACCTCGATCATCGCCAAGTCGCTGTTCATGCCGGCCATCATCGGCGTGCCGCGCCTGACCAAAATCGTCGACAACGACGAGCTGGTGATCGTCGACGGCTACGAGGGCACGATCCTCGTCAACCCGACGCCGGCCATGGTCACCGAGTACCGCGGCCGCGAGTCACGTCACGAAGAAGCGGAGCAGAAGCTCCTCGAGAACCGCGACTCTCCGGCCACGACCAAGGACCATCACAAGGTCTCGCTGCAGGCCAACATCGAGCTGGTCGAGGAGCTCGGCGACGCGAAAAAGTTCGGCGCCGAAGGCATCGGCCTCTATCGCTCCGAGTTCCTCTACATCACCACCAGTCCCGATCTGCCGACCGAGGAAGAGCACTTCAACGTCTATCGCCAGCTGGCCGAGGCCACGGCGCCGAACTGGTGCGTCATCCGCACGTTCGACCTGGGCGGCAAGAAGCTCGCGCGCGAAGTGATGGGCTCGAAGGAAGACAACCCCGTCCTCGGACTGCGCGCGCTGCGGCTCTGCATGCAGCATCGCGACATGTTCAAGACCCAGCTCCGCGCGCTGCTGCGCGCGTCGGCGCACGGAAAGATCAAGATCATGTTCCCGCTCGTCTCCGGCGTGCAGGAGCTGCGTCAGGTGAAGACGCTCGTGCGCGAGATCCGCGCCGAGCTCGACGCCGCGGGCATCGCGTACAACAAAGAGCTGCAGATCGGGATCATGATCGAAGTGCCGTCCGCGGCCGTGATCGCCGACCTGCTCGCGACCGAGGCCGACTTCTTCGCCATCGGCACGAACGACCTCATTCAATACTCGCTGGCCATCGACCGCGGCAACGAGAACGTCAGCTATCTCTACGAGCCGCTGCATCCCGCGCTGCTGCGCCTGATCAAGGGCGTCATCGACGCGGGCAAGCGCGCCGGCATCCCCGTCTCGATGTGCGGCGAGATGGCCTCGGATCCGCTCTTCGCCATCGTGCTCCTCGGCCTCGGCCTGGAGATCTTCTCCATGAACCCGTCCTCGATCCCGATGGTGAAGAACGTGATCCGCAGCGTGCGGTATCGCGATTGCCGCCGCATCGCCGAGGCCGCGCTGCAGAAGAAGACCGCGCAGGAGATCGAAGAGTTCGTCATCGAGAGCGTGGCCATGCGTTTTCCGGAAGGACTGGTGAGCACCCCGCTATGAGCGACGACGTATTCAAGCACCGTGAAATCACGCACATCCCCAAGCCCTGGGGCTACGAGCTGATCTGGGCGAAGACCGGCCGCTACGTCGGCAAGATCCTCCACGTCAACAAAGGGGAGTCGCTGAGCCTGCAGTACCACGAAATGAAAGAAGAGACGCTGTACGTTGTCGAAGGCGAGCTCACGCTGACGATCGAGCAGGACGGCGATCGCCGCGAGCTGCCGCTGCGGAAAGGGGAGGCCTTTCACATTCCGCCGCGGCTCATCCACCGGATGTACGCGGTGGTCGACACGGATGTGGCGGAGGTCTCGACGACCGAGCTCGACGACGTGGTCCGCCTCGAAGATCGATACGGCCGGATATGAAGACCCTCGCACTGATCCTCGCGCTCCTCGCCGCCGACGACACGCTCGTCGGCGTGGCGAAGGACGCGAAGGAGAAGCGCCGCAAGAGCACGTCGAAGGTGATCACCAACGCCGACGTGAAGAAGTCGAAGGGCAAAGTACAGACCACGAACGCGCCGACCACCCCGGTGGTGCGCGAGCCGTCGCTGATGGAGAAGCACCAGGCCACGCGCGCCGCGGCAGCAGCCGCGGCGGCGCACAAGGCCAAGTACGAGACGGTGATCGCGCAGCTCGAGAAAGAGCTCGCGGCCATCGAGCAGAGCTACTACAACGAGAACGACCTGACCAGGCGCGACACGCAGCTCGTGGCGCGGTTCAACGACGTGAAGACGAAGCTGGACGCGGCCCGCAAGGCGCTCGCGTCGCCGGCGCAACCATGAAAACGTATTTCATCGAGACGTGGGGCTGCCAGATGAATGAGCTCGACAGCGAACGGCTGTCGGGCAATCTGAAGCTTCGCGGCTACACGCGCACCGACGACGAGAATCAGGCGGACCTGCTCCTCCTGAACACGTGCTCGATCCGCGACAAGTCGGAGCAGAAGGTCTACTCGCGCCTCGGCCGTCTCCGCGACATCAAACACGTCACCGGCGCGAAGATCGGCGTCTGCGGCTGCGTGGCGCAGCAGGAAGGGGAGCGCATCCTCGACCGCGCCCCCTGGGTCGATTTCGTGATGGGGCCGGGCAACGTCGGTCATCTCGACGCGGTCCTCGACCTCGGCACGCGCGTCGCCGTCGATTTCCCCGAGGATCGCAAGTACGACTCATTCGCCATCGACCGCACCCATCCAACCAAGGCCTGGGTGACGATCATCGAGGGCTGCAACAAGAACTGCACGTTCTGCATCGTGCCGACGACCCGCGGACGCGAGCTCTCCCGTCCGTTCGACGACGTGCTGCGCGAAGTGCGCGCCGCCGTCGCCAGCGGCCGCGTCGAGATCGAGCTCCTCGGACAAACGGTCAACGCGTATCGCTGCCCTGTCACCGGACGCGATTTCGGCACGCTGCTCCGCGGTGTGGCGTCAATCGCAGGCGTGGCGCGGCTGCGCTTCATGACCTCGCATCCGGCCGAGGTCGACGACTCGATGATCGCCGCGATGCGCGATCACGAGAACATCTCGCGGTACCTGCATTTGCCGGTGCAGTCGGGCTCGTCGCGCATCCTGCGCCGCATGAAGCGGCTGTACACGCGCGAGAAATACGTCGAGACCATCGCACGGATCCGCGAGGCCATTCCGGAGATTCACTTCTCGACCGACATCATCGTCGGCGTCCCGGGTGAGACCGAGGAGGACTTCCAGGAGACGCTGTCGCTGCTCGACGAGATCCGCTACGGCTCGCTGTACGCGTTCAAGTATTCGCCGCGTCCGGGGACGCCGTCGCTGAAGCTCGGCCCGCCGCCGGACGACGCAATCGCCTCGGAACGTCTGCAGCGATTGTTCGAGTTGCATGAGCAGCACAAGCGCGAGCGCCTGGAAGGCTACTGCGGGCGCGTCATGCCCGTGCTCGTGGAAGGACCCAGCAAGCACGACCCGTCGATGTTGTCCGGCCGCACGGACGACTTCTGGGTCGTCAATTTTCACGGAGACCCCGCGACGCCGCTCGGGAGTATCCTTGGAGTGCGTATCGATTCGGCGCAGCATCACACGCTGCGCGGGGAGGCCGTGGCATGAACAACGATCTGGTAGCGATGTCGATCAAGGGGCTCATGCTCGACCCCGTGTCCAACTCGCCGATCGTCGTCCTCAAGGACGACGACGAAAAGTTCTTCCTTCCGATCTGGGTGGGCATCTTCGAGGCAAACGCCATCGCCCTGCAGCTCGAGAACATCACCACGCCGCGCCCGATGACGCACGACCTGCTCCGCAACATGATCTCGGAGCTCAACGCGCGCGTCCTGCGCATCGTCATCAACGACCTCCGCGACTCGACGTTCTTCGCGCAGATCCGCCTCGCGGTCGGCATCGGCGGCAGTCAGACTCTCGAAGTCGATGCGCGTCCGAGCGACGCCATCGCCCTCGCGCTGCGCACCGAGGCACCGATCTACGTCGCGCAGTCCGTCCTCGATCAGGCCCAGACCATCACGCCGGAAGAGGGCGACAGCGAAGAGAAGACGAAGAAGTGGTTCGAGAACCTGTCGCCCGAGGAGCTGGGCAAGTACAAGATGTGACTTGCTGCTGCGCGGCAGAAAGAGAAAAGAGGAAAGAGGAAGGGCAGACGTTCAGCCTCTTTCCTCTTTCCTCTTTCCTCCTTTGCCGTAGAATCCGCCTCAGGCCCAATGATCATTACCGTAGCGAATCAAAAGGGTGGTGTCGGCAAGACGACCACCACGATCAACCTCGCGGCCGCCGTCGCGAACAAAGGCTTCAAGACCCTCCTCATCGACCTCGACCCGCAGGCGAATTCGACGATGAGCTACGTCGACGCGCGCGCCCTGAAGCGCTCGATGTACGACGTGCTGGTGAGCGAGGAGCTCGATCTGCCGGCGGTGGTCGTCGAGACCGGCGTCCCGAACCTCTTCGTCGCGCCGTCGCGCATCGCCCTGGCGAAGCTCGAGTCGAAGCTGATCGGCGACATCGACGGCCCGTTCCGCCTCAAAGACCGCATGAAAGATGCGGCTTCCGACTACGACTACATCTTCATCGACACGCCGCCGACCCTCGGCATGATCACCGTCAACGCGCTGGTCGCGTCGACGCACGTGCTCGTGCCGATTCAGTCGTCGTATTTCGCGCTCGAAGGCACTGACGACCTGCTCGAGACCATCGAGAAGATCAAGTCGCGGCCAAATCCGAACCTCCAGCTCCTGGGCGTGGTCATCACCATGCACGACAAGCGCACCACGCTGTCGAAGGACATCCACGAGGCCATCAACAACGTCTTCGGCGACCGCGTCTTCAACACCGTCATCACCAAATCGATCCGTCTCGAGGAGAGCCCGGCGTACAAGGAGTCGATCTTCACGTTCGCACCACGGTCGAGCGGGGCGATGGAGTACTACTCGCTCTCCGAAGAGCTTCTGGCAAGGGTCTAAGACAACAATGGCCAAACGAGGACTGCCCGAGCGCTCGGTCATGCGCGCCGATTCCCACTACGTCGAGGAGCTGACGCGCCGCTCCGGACGGCACATCGGGGCGATGATCCCGCTGGAGTTCATCGAGCCGAACTCCGCACAACCGCGCACGCAGCTCGGTAACATCGAGGAGCTCGCGGCCAGCGTCCGCGAGAAGGGCGTGCTCGAGCCGATCCTGGTCCGCAGCATCGGCCCGAACCGTTACCAGATCATCGCCGGCGAGCGCCGCTACCGCGCCGCGACCATGGCCGGCCTGGACGAGATCCCCGCGATCGAGCTCGACGTCGACGACCGCGAACAGCTCGAGATCGCGCTCATCGAGAACATCCAGCGCAAGGACCTGACGCCCTTCGAAGAAGCGGAAGGGTTGTACGTCCTGCAGCAGAAGTTCGGCTACACGCACGAGAAGATCTCGCAGGTCATCGGCAAGTCGCGCACGACCGTCACCGAGACGCTGCTCATCAACGACATCCCCGACCGCATTCGCGTGATGTGCCGCGAAGCCGGCATCTCCAGCAAGAGCATCCTCGTGCAGGTGGCCCGCGCCGGCAGCGAAGAGGCGATGGAGCAGGTCGTCCGCGCGTCGGCGGCAGGGGAGATGAACCGTGAGGAACTGCGCCGCCAGACGTCGTCGAAACCGGAGACGAAAAAGGCCGGCCGCCCGAAGAACTACGTCTTCGAGCTGAAGGACAAGGCCCTCCCGTTCTCGCTCAACCTCTCGTTCAAGAAGCCAAACGTGGAGAAGAGCGAGGTCATCGACGCGGTGAGGGAGTTGCTGCGGCGCCTCGAGAGCGAGTGAGTCTTATAGGCTCATAGCCTCATAGGCTCACAGTCTCATAGGCTCACAGTCTCGCGTGGGGGTCTCTCCTGTGCGCCTATGTGCCTATGCGCCTATGCGACTGTGAGACTGCCGTTGACACGCCGCGCGACGCGCGCGTATCCTCCGCCCCAATGCACCGTTCGACGTTCCCCTTCGTGGGCCGAATGATGATGCGTCGCCCCGGCGCGAGCGCGTAGCCACGCGTTTGTAACCGGGGTCCCTCCGCGACCTCTCCCATCCACAACGAGTCACGCACCGAACCTTTGGTTCGTCTGGAGGACGTTCATGGCCTACCGTTTCGACACCCGTGCAATCCACGCCGGTCAGCCCAATGACGACGCGACCGGCGCCGTAGCCACACCGATCTATCAGACCTCGACCTTCGGGCAGAGCGAGCCTGGAGTGAACAAGGGCTACTGCTACGCGCGCACCGGCAACCCCACGCGCAGTGCGCTCGAGGAGAACCTGGCCGCGCTCGAGGGAGCTCGGTACGGACTGGCCTTCGCCAGCGGCATGGCCGCCATCCACGCCGTGCTGTCGCTGCTGAGCCGCGGCGATCACGTGGTCTCCACGCAGGATCTCTACGGCGGCGCCTGGCGCATCTTCACGAAGGTCTTCTCCCGCTTCGGCATCGAGTTCACGTTCGTCGACACGACCTCGCCGGCGAGCATCGAAGCGGCCATCCGGCCGGCCACGAAGCTGCTCTGGCTGGAGACGCCCTCCAATCCGCTGCTCCACGTCACCGACATTGGCCGCTGCGCTGCCATCGTGCGTGGTAAAGGAATTACCACCGTCGTTGACAACACGTTTGCCACACCGGTCCTGCAGTCGCCGCTGCTTCTCGGCGCCGACATCGTCGTGCACTCGACCACGAAGTTCATCAACGGCCACAGCGACGTCCTCGGCGGCGCCGTCATCACCAACGACGACGCTCTTTTTGCCGAGCTGAAGTTCCTTCAGAACGCGATCGGCGCGGTACCGGCGCCGCAGGACTGCTTCCTCATCCAGCGAGGCCTCAAAACCCTCGGCCTGCGGATGGAGCGGCACTGCTCCAACGCCGAGCTGATCGCCCGTTATCTGCTCGCGCACGACGGCGTCCGCCGCGTCTATTACCCTGGACTGGTCGACCAGCCTTCGCACGCCGTGGCCCGCAAACAGATGAGCCGTTTCGGCGCGATCGTCTCCTTCGAGCTCGACGCATCGCTCGAGGAGACACGCTCCTTCACGCGACGCCTGCATCTCTGGACGCTCGCCGAAAGCCTCGGCGGCGTGAAGAGTCTCTTCTGTCATCCAGCCACGATGACGCACGCGTCCGTCGAGGCCGAGGTGCGGCGGAGCGTGGGCATCGGCGACGGCTTGATCCGCCTGGCGGCGGGACTGGAGGATGTCCGCGACCTGATCGACGACCTCGAGCAGGCACTCGCGCGCACGTCCAAACCCGTCCAGGAGTGTGTCGCGTGAAGCGCACGGCTCGATGCCGACCGCCGCGGCGGTGCTGAGCGACGTGCTCTGGAGCGCGGCAGCCTGACTGCCGCGTTTTACTCACGGTCGCGCAGGTTCACAGTCTCATAGGCTCATAACCGCATAGCTCACAGGCCTCTCTCGATGAGCCTATGCACCTATGAGCCCATGAGGCCCGTACGTGATTTAACATAATCCATCTTACAAGACTCTGTGGAAAGCAATTTCTGGCCTGCTTCCCGCGTCATAATCCGCGCCCGCATGAGCATCCTCACGCGCTACATCTTCAAAGAGATGGTCGGCCCGACTGCCCTGGGCTTCGCCTTCTACACGTCCATCATCCTCATGCAGCGGCTGTTCGACATGGCCGGCCTGATCATCCGGCGCTCGCTCAGCGGCGCGGCGGTCGGTAAGCTGCTCCTGTACTCGCTGCCGAACATCGTCGTGCTGACCGTGCCGATGTCGCTGTTGTTCGGCATCCTGATCGCCGTCGGGCGCCTCTCATCCGACTCTGAGATCGTGGCCATGCGAGCCCTCGGCATCTCGACGCGCAAGATCTACCGGCCGGTCTTCGTCTTCAGCTCGCTGATGTTCCTGCTGAGCCTCTACCTGATCAACTTCGTGCTGCCCAAGGGCAACCAGCAGTTCGTGGCGCTGCGCGCCGAGCTCACCGCCGCGTCGGCCGAGCGCGTCGTCAAGCCGCGGGTTTTCTACGACGAGTACGAAAACCTCATGATCTACGTGAACGACGTCGATCAGACCACCGGCCAGTGGAAAGGCGTCTTCGTGGCCGACAGCCGCGGCGACGAGTCGGCCGACTCGCAGACGCCCGCCGAGATGGCCCAGACCCTGGCTCAGCCGCACGACGATCCGGCCATGGGCGCCTTCAACACGACCGGCTCCGGCCAGCGGATCATCGTCGCCAACCGCGGCAACATCGCCCTCCAGCGTCCCAACAAGGACCTCTGGATGAACCTCGAGAACGCCGAGACACACATCTGGGATCCGCAGAAACCCGACCGCTACGACCGCACCGACAGTTCCACGCAGCGGATTCTGCTGCCGATGCGCGGCGCCGGTCCGCTCGACGTGAACCGCATCGCCCGCGGCTTCCGTGAGATGAGCCTCGGCGAGCTGATCACGCAGGAGCGCGCCCTCAGCAAGGGCAGATCGGTCAGCGATCGCGTCAACCGCAACTACGCGCTGGTCGAGATCCACAAGAAGTTCGCGATCCCGTTCGCGTGCATCGCCTTCGGCGTGCTCGGGTTACCGCTCGGCATCACCAACCGGCGCGGCGGCAAAAGCTCAGGTTTCTCTTTAAGTATCGCGATCATTCTTTTCTATTACGTCATGATCATCAACGGCGAAGAGCTGGCCGGCAGCGGCAAGGTCCCGCCCGCCATCGGCATGTGGGGCGCGAACGCGATCCTGCTGGGCATGGGCATCTACCTGCTCAGCCGCGCCAACCGCGAATCCGCGATCCAGCGGACCGACGGCAACGTGTTCGTGCGGATGTTCCGCGCGGTCCGCGGCATGCTCAAGCGCCGCCGGACGCCGGCGATGGCGCGCCGCCGCGAGGAAGAGCCGTCGGCGCTGAACCGGCTCGACATCACCTTCCCGAACATCCTCGACCGCTACATCCTGCGCGA
>DASVSV010000370.1:0-16815 GCA_036387915.1 Thermoanaerobaculia bacterium | reverse complement strand
AAAGCCCCCTGGTGGAAGCCAGCCAAGGGCGACGGTGCGACGTTCTTCTACGTCATCCTGATCCACGTGCTGGCCGTGATCGGCCTGATCTTCTATCCCACTCCCGGCTGGAAAGTGATCGTGGCCACGGTCGCCCTCGGCTGGATCGGCGGCCTGGCCGTCACGGTCTGCTATCACCGTGCGCTGTCGCACACCGCGCTGCGGCTGAACCCGGTCGTCAAGCACATCCTGATCTTCTTCGCGATGTTCAACGGCTCCGGCTCGCCGGATTCCTGGACCGCGAATCACCGCCAGCATCACGCCAAGGTCGAGACGCACGAGGACATCTCCAGCCCCGCCATCGGCGGCTTCTGGTGGGCCCACCTGCGCTGGTTGTGGCAGGCCGGCAACGTGCCGCTGAGCCGCTGGTGCCCCGACCTCGACAAGCCGGAGTACCGCTTCTGGAACCGCATCCAGATCCCGATGCTGGTCGTGTCGCTGTTCGGCGGCCTGGCGTTCGGCGTCCCGGCCTTCTTCTGGCTCGGCGCGATGCGCCTGGTCATGTCGCTGCACGCGCAGTGCTTCGTCAACAGCATCGCCCACATGCGCGAAGAGCGTCAGCCCGGCACCGACTCCTCGCAGAACATCACCTGGCTCGCCCCGATCCATTTCTTCCAGGGCGAGAACTGGCACCAGAATCACCACGCCGTCCCGTCGTCCGCACGCTTCGGCTGGAAGTTCTGGCAGCTCGACTTCGGCTGGTACACGATCCTGCTGCTCGAAGCCCTCGGCCTCGCCCGCGCCGTCAAGCGCGGCTCCGCCACTCCGCGCTGAACGAAACAGTCATTGTGGGCACGGACATACGTGCATTCATCGAGTACCGCTCCGGGCAGGATGACGTCTGGCTTCCATACGCCGACGTCAGCCCGGAGCGCGACTCGCGCGTATTCGCCGCCATTGCCGGCATCCGCGTCGAAGGCGCCACAATGCTCCAGCCGCGCGGCTTTCCCTCCGACGCGTCCGCCGAATTCGCCTACTACGTCCGCGTAATCCCCGACGACGAATTCGCCGCCGACGGCCTGGAGCCCTTCATCCGCGCATCCGAAGCGATGGACATCATCGCCAGCGGCGGTCACTACCGCGACGAAACGCGCCAGCACATCTCCCGCCCCGACGCCACCTGTCCCTCCTGGCTCACCCTCCCCGAAATCCACAACGCCCTCGAAACCGCCGGCATTACACGGGACACGCTCGGCATGGAATGGGAAATCACCCTCCGCGTCCTCGAGTTTCTCGAAAACGAATTCCACGAGGAACCGCGCCTGGTGTTCTGGTTCGAGAGTTAATGCTCCACACTGAATCCACTCAGCGTTCTACCCATTGAAGAAAGATTGACTTCGCTGTTGGCCCGAGGGAGCCTTGGTGGCGTGGCAGAGCCGAGGTTACTCGAGCGGATGCGGGTGCTGCTGCGTGCGCGGCATTACAGTTCGCGCACCGAAGAGGCCTGCGTGCAATGGGCACGGCGCTTCATTCTCTTTCACGGCAAGCGGCACCCGAGCATGATGGGTGCGCCGGAGATCAACGAGTTCCTCTCCTGGCTCGCCGTGGAGCGCAACGTGGCGGCATCGACGCAGAACCAGGCTTTGAGTGCGCTCCTGTATCTGTACCGGGAGGTGCTCGGGGAGGAAGTGCCGTGGCTGGCGGAACTGGTGCGTGCGCGCCGGCCGGAGCGACTGCCGGCCGTGCTGACCCGCGACGAAGTGCGGCGGCTGCTCGGCGCGCTGCACGGCACGCCCGAGCTTGTGGGGCGGCTTCTCCACGGAACGCCGCATGCGTGTCCTCGAGGCCTTGCGCCTTCGAGTCAAGGATCTCGACTTCGCCGCTGGCGAGGTGACGGTGAGGGGAGGGCAAGGGCGATCGGGACCGGACCACGACGCTGCCTCGTGTGCTGACGGTGGCACTGCGGACGCATCTCGAAAGCGTGCGAGCGCTGCACGATGAGGATGTGGTCGAGGGCTTTGGCAGGGTCTGGATGCCTGAGGCTCTTGCTGTGAAGTACGCGGGCGCAGATCGTGGGTGGAGCTGGCAATGGGTTTTCCCCGCCGCGGTCCGGAGCATCGATCCGCGAACGAATGTCGAGCGGCGGCATCATGTCAGTGAGCAGGTCATCCAGCGCGCCGTCCATGCTGCAAGGGTGCGTATCGGGATCGGCAAGCCAGCGACCCCTTACACGTTGCGACATTCCTTCGCGACGCACCTCCTGCAGTCCGCCACGACATCCGCACCGTCCAGGAGTTCCTCGGCCACACGGACGTCAAAACGACCATGATCTACACCCACGTCCTCGGTCTGGGGGCATCCGGCGTGAAGAGCCCCCTCGACGTGCTGGACGATGGGTTGTCCGATCACGACGAGCCATGAACCGCCCCGATATTAGGCGTCACCACCCGCCGCCGGACATCCGTCCCAACGCGCAGCCGCGCCGCAAGGCCAGTACACCGAGCGTGTTACGATCACCAGCCCACGAGGGCCTTCGCCCGTTATGCGCCCCCGGAGCATGATCGCCGGCAGAGAAGGCGAGGCTTAAAAGGGAGTTAGCCGACTGAGGCACCGGAATGAACTTCGAGCTTCAGACCATCTGCATCATTCGGCCGGCCTACTTCAGGATCGCCGTCCTGCTGCTTCTGGCCACAACGATTGCGAGTGGCATCAGCGCCGTCATCGCCACGGCCGGCCATATCCGCGGAGCGAAGATCGTCTCGCCACACGTAAAGAAGTTCCACGTCGGGGTCGTGCTGGTGTGGGTCATATACGCCGCCGTCGTAGTCTTGGGATCGATTCATGATCGGGGAGTGCTGCGAGAGTACGAACAGACAACCGGGAGAGTTGCGCCCGCCGTTCGCGCGGCCATGAACCGCGAAACGAGAACGGTGGCGACGTTCGGCGCAGAGTGTGCTGTCGTGGGCATGCTGTCCATGCTCGCTTGGCGCGGCATGGACGAGACGCGCTCCGCATGAAGATGTGGCCTGAACAGTCGGCTCGTTAGGCGCTCGAACATGACTCCACCAACCATCACAATCGAATATCCGGAGCCTGTCTATTCGCTCTTCGACACCTCACGCAGTGGTCTGCCGGCGGTCGTAGTCGTAAATGCAGCTCTCCGCGAGTTCGCACACCGCGACGTGTTTCCTTGGCATCTCTCCGTGATCGTCGAGGCAGTTGAGCTCGCAGGTCGCGGTATGCCCACTCGAGGCGAGACGCTCATTCTGGACACGGTTGACGACCGGATCGACAGCGCCGTGCTCGATACTCGAACGCCCTCTTTCTTGCTCGTGAGACATGGAATGGTCAGCGTCAGCTACTCTTTCGAGTCAACCACCCGGAAGTCGCGGCCGGAGCCTTGCGAGCGCTCATGGATAGCGAAAAATCGGCTCGCGAATGGGAGTTTCGAATGTGGGGCGACGTTGACTGGACCGAAGCTGCGCCGTATCTGGCGCTTCTCGACGCGGCCGGGCGTAGCGCCTAACTCGGCGCTGCACCGGACGTTGAACCGCGCCGCGTGAGTCGTAGTTTGCTACTCTGTCCCGTGCGGTTCAACGCCAGTGACCGCTGGTCCGTTAGACGACCGGAGGAGCAGCGTGGAAACATTGTTCCGTTCGAAGCGCGATGCATGGCTCGGCGTGGTGATTTGGGTTCCTGCGATTCTTCTGTTCGTGGTCTCGTCGGCGGAAGCGCTGAGCGGTCGTTGGGTATCTGCTGGCGCGCTGGCGGCCGGCGCAGCTGCGATGCTTTGGGTGTTCTACGGTACGTGCTACTCCGTAAACGACACACATTTGCGCATACGTTGTGGAATGTTCCGATGGAGGATCGAACGCGAGTCAATCACAAGCGTGTTGCCATCGAACGACGAGACCGCGTCTCCTGCGACGTCACTCGATCGTTTGGAAGTCCGCTATGCGCAGGGTCAAAAGCGCGTTCTGGTGTCGCCCGAAGACAAGGCGGCGTTCTGCGCCGCTCTGAACACTACCTGTCAGGACCTGCGTGGCCGGATCGTCTAACTCAACGCTGCAGCCGACGCCAACCCGCGCCGCGTGAGTCGTAGTTTGCTACTCTTCCGCGTGCGGGTTGGCGCGGCTGAGCGTCAGGCCGTCAGGCGCCATGAGAGATCGCGTTTGCCAGGTCAGAATCGACTCCTATTTCTCACTTCCCACTGACTTGGCGGGATCGATGCGCACATGGCCTGAGTTCGTCAGAGGTGAGGAGTACTCGGTCGAACTCGAGAGAGACGACGAACAGGTCTCCGTCTTCATGGTCGAGCGGTCTGTCGATGATCACGCCTACGTCGTTGTTCGCGGGGAGTTCGGAGGACGCCTGTTTCTGTTGGTGGTGGGAGCCGTCACGTATGCTCTGGCTGCTCACAGCGACGATGTCACCGTCATGCGGTGGGAGAGCGCCGATGCTGTGGCACGTGGCGGCGCCTAACCCGGCGGTTGCACCGGACGCGAATCGCTGCTTTACTGTGCTCCAAGAGCCCACGTCGTCGCGCGCGGTCCGCGCCGGTGAACCGCGGGCCGTTGGGCGGCAGGAGAACAGACTTGATTCAAGGACTTCGAACAGCGATTTACCCAACACCCGACCTCCAAGCCGGGAAGACGTGGTACGCGCAGGTGCTTGGACTCGAACCGTACTTTGACGAGCCGTTCTATGTCGGGTTCGCTGCGAGCGGTTTCGAACTCGGTCTGATACCCGACGGCGAGCCCGGTGCTTCCGGTGTTCAGGTTTACTGGGGCACGGTGGACGCAGCCGCAGAACTGACCCGACTCATCTCAATGGGCGGCACGGTGCACGATCCGGTTCAGGATGTGGGTGGCGGAGTCAAAGTCGCGGCCGTTCGGGATCCCTTCGGTAATCTGTTCGGGATAATCGAGAATCCGAACTTTGACGCCACTACCGTTCGATAACGGCTGCCGCCCAACTCACGGTTGCAGCGGACTTCGGCCCGCCACACACTTGGAATGTCTGCACCGCCTGCGCGTGGGCCAAAGCCGCTGAACCGCAGCCGTTAGCCGCCGAAGCCATGCTCGAGACGCTCACGATCCACACCTCTCAGGACTCCCGTGGAGTGCCGGAGATCGAGCGTGTCGAGTACAACCTGTGGGAACTCCGTGTGAGTGTCCGGTTGTCGGCAGGGGAACCGCCGGTGTACGTTATTTTCGCCGCGCCGAACGGCTTTCGTGTCCTTGACGAAGGTAACTTGAACGAGTTCTGGAGCGACGCTGCGCGATCTTCCGGCTGGATCTGGGAAGTCTCGAGTGGCAGGTGGCTCGATCAGGAGTCCCAGCGTCGCGGCTTCATTCGTGAGATGACGCCCGGTAATGAGTATCTCGTGCTGGGGCAGAACGACTGCATTTCCGTCATTTCACCTTCACCGCCTCGGATTGTCGAGGCAGGCTAGAAAGCGGCGGCTAACTAACAAGGGTTGCACCGGGCGCGGGCTCGGTGGTGCTACCTTTACTTTCACGTTCTGCGTGTCGCCCGCGCCGGTGAGCCGCGGATCGTCAGGCGGCGAGGGCACTCCAACTCATGAAGCGGTGGCTGTTCAATCTCGTCTCCGCGGTCTCGCTGCTGCTGTCGCTCACGGCCGCTGCGGCATGGGCGATGAGCTACGCGCGGCCGCTCGACTGGCATCTGCTCGGGATCGCGCACTCGGCGGACTTGACGCGGGTGAACCTCGACCGGCGGACCGTGGTCTTCATGATGCCCGTCAACGGGGCCAACGTCGCGCGCTACGGGTTCTGGGACGCGGCGTGGGCGCGGAGCCAGTCCGGGAGACTGACGCTGCTCGCTCATACCATCGACTACGACGGCAACCTGCGCGCGGTATACGCGTCGCCGCCGTCGCTGACCGCTGACCTGCCGGGTCCGGCGCGTGCGCGGGCCGTGGCATTCGGTCGAATGCCGGACGCTCGCCCGTGGGCGCGTCGGCTGGGGTTCGCCTGGGATGCCGACGCGCAGCAGGCGGTCGACGACCGCGACGGGCCCGCCGGACCCGTCAGTGTGCGCGCACGGATGATCATGTTGCCTTACTGGTCCATCGTCCTCCTGGGCATGCCGCTGTCGCTGCTGTGGCTGCGCGTCAACCGCCGGGCGAGCCGCCGTCTGCGCCACGACCCTGGTTACGACGCCTGACTCGACGTTGCGCCGGCCGCCGGCCGCTGCGCCGTTACAGCAAGTGCTATCCTTTTTCGCGCACCGAACAGGAAAGCGGCAGCCAGAAACAAAAGCGCTGCCGCACTCCATATAAAGGCGCACGGACGATCAGCGTTGGACGCTGCGACAGCGGTCAACCATCTGACTCAACGCCGGCCGTGACGGTCCGTAACAACTGTTGCTGAATTCGTCACGGCCGCGACAAGCGTTTCGCGACGCCACGCGGTGAAATGCGGCGCATGCGAATCCATTGGGTGGTTGCGCTGCTGTTTGCGTTCGGTCTCCGTGCGGATGTTCTCGTCGTCGCCTCTTCAGGGGCGTCGCATGTGACGCTGATCGATCCCGCCTCCGGAGCGAAGCTCGCCGAGGTGCCGGTCGGCAAGGGGCCGCACGAGGTGATTGCGTCGGCGGACGGCAGGTTCGCGTGGGTCGCGGACAGCGGCGCGACGACGGTCACGCTCGTCGATCTCGGCAAGCGCAGCGCGGTCAGGACGCTGCAACTGAAAGACTGCCAGCCGCACGATCTCGCGCTGCCGCGCTCGGGCGCCCCGCTCGTCATCACCTGCGCGCGGCAGAAGGCGCTGCTGGAGATCGATCCGTGGACGGGCGAGGAAGTGAAGCGCCACGCGCTCGACGTCGAAGGGGCGTGGATGACGGCCGTGTCGCGCGACGGCGCGCGCGCCTTCACGGCCAACCTCGAAGGCGGCGGGATGACGGCCATCGACCGCAGGAGCGGCCGGATCACGAACATCAGGACCTCCGAAGGGGAGATGGCCATGGACGTCAGTCCGAACGGCCGTCAGGTGTGGCTGGCGAACTCGAAAACGAGCAAGGTCACGGTGTTCGACGCGAGGAGCCTGAAGGTGCTGCACACGTTCGAGGCCGGCGCGGAGTCGCCGATGCGCCTGCGCTTCACGCCGGACGGCAAACGCGCGGTGATGACGTTCGGCCTCGCCAGAAAGGTCGGCGTGTACGACGTGGCGACGCGGAAGGCGGTGCAGTGGATCGAGATCGAGTCGGGCTCGAAGGTGCTGACGATCTCGCCGGACGGACGCAGTGCGGCAGTGAGCGCGCCGCACAAGGACGCGGTGATGATCCTCGACCTCGTGAGCGGGAAGATGCGCGCCAAGATCGACGTCGCCGGCAAACCCGACGGCGTGGCGTGGGCGGGGCGGTGACTGTCAATCTGCCCGCGAGAAGACGACCGGGAGGCCTCCGGCGGGCCGGTACGACCGGCAGCGCTGATTGAGCGACACTCGTCGTATACATGCGATGCTTAGTCGTGATGCGCTCTCGTTTTCTCGCCTCATTGGCTGCCGGGCCGCGATTGGAAGCGGGGTCTTCAAGCCAGGCCATCTCGATGAGTCGCTCTCCGCGGATTCTCCTGGCGCTGATGATGCTCGCCGCGGCGGCGCTCGATCTCGCCGCGCAAACGATCCGGGATGTCGAATACGCCGCTCCGGCCGGCTTCAGCCTGAAGCTCGACGTGCATGTTCCGGCCGGCCAGGGACCGTTTCCGATCGCCATCCTCGTGCATGGCGGAGGGAACAAGGGCGATAAGCAGAGCTATGTGACGCCGCTGTTCGCACCGCTGAGTGCCGCCTCGTTCACCTGGTTCACGATCGACTTTCGTCCGTCGAAAGCAGGCTTCGCCGCATCGGCCGGCGATGTCCATCAGGCCATCCGCTGGATCAAAGCGAACGCCCGCAAATACAAAGGCGACCCGCGGCGAGTCGCCCTCATCGGCGAATCCTCGGGCGGCATCCTGGCACTGGACGCGGCAGGACGGGCGACCGGTGACGCAAAAGTGCATGCCGTAGTCGCGTTCTACACGCCGGCCGATCTCGGTTACATCGTCCAGCATGGCGACGTGCCGCCGATGGTTCGGGAGTACTGGGGGATGCCGGAAGGGGACCTGGCGGCGTGGCAGCACGCCTGGTCGCCGATCACCTATGCGCGCCGCGGCATGCCGCCCGTGCTGTTGGTCCATGGAACGGCGGACTCGAAAGTGCCGTTCGAGAATTCTCTGCGTCTCGAGAAAGCCTTCAAACAGGCACGGGTCCCCTGTACCCTCGTCGCCATCAAGGACGGCGACCACGGAATGGGGTAAGTGGGAGGCAGTCGATCCGAGCTACAAGGACCGGATGGTCGCCTGGCTCGACGACGCTCTTCCGAAACGCTCTGCGCTGCGAAACACGTCCCGCTGAATTTGAACAGAGGGAGCAATCAATGCCAAACGCACTCTACGACCTGCTCGAGACCGTCAAAGACGAGACGTCCTTTCTCCGCTTCCTGACCGCGCTGCGGCAAGACAGCGAAACGCACGCGCGGAACTGCCGGAACCGCAGCTACCAGGAATGCGTCCAGGACGATCACTGGGAGACAAACTCCACCAAGGACTTCCTGAAGTCGATGGAAGACTGGGGGACGCGCGGCGACTTCGCGGACGGCGAACATTTCGGCGAGCCGATGCTCCGAAGGATCGCCACGATGCTGTATGTCGGCCGGAACCTGCTGCGGGAGGATCGTCCCTAACACGCTGGATGCCCACGCCCTCGTCGTCCCCTGCCGGGTCATGACGCGGATGCGCGTCTGATCCATCGACGAAGGTGAACAAATGATTCGCGAGTGTCACAGATAACGGTGAGCTGACGCGAAGCGTCCGGGGCGCGGCAGCACTCCGGACGCTTCGCGTTACAAGTGGTGGTTCAGGGGACGACTTCGAAGGCTGCGCTCGAGACCTCGTGCTCCTGGAGGCCTGCCGAGCTGGCGGTGACGTCGGCGACGAAGGTGGCGGGGCCGAGCGGCGCGTCCGGCGGGATGACGAAGTAGACGCTCATGAAGTATCCGCCGCCCGGAGCGAGCACACCCGGATCGGAGATTCCGGTCAGGCGCTGGACCGTGCCGTTGGACCAGACCACCCGCATGTCCATCCTGACCCGGACGTCAGCGTTGACGTTGTTGTTGATGAGGACCGTTCCTTCATTGGCTCCGCCGCGGCTGGCGGTGGCGTGCGAGACCGTCGTGGTCACGCTGACGAGGTCGGCATCGGCGGCGAAGGCCGGGACACTCGCGAGCGCGAGCAGCAACAAGACTGAGGACCGTTTCAAAGAGTGCATTGCGTTCTCCATTTGTGAACTGCGACGCAGTTCTCAACTACAAAAGAAGTACCAAATAACTGTAAAAACACGGTGATCGGCGAGATAAAAACGACGTCCTGAAATGAGCCGTTCGCCCGTTCGAACAGCCGCCGCGGCGACGCGCGCGCAATGGCTTCGACATACAATCCGTTCGGCTGTCGCCGTCCATGAACAAACCCGATCGCGTTCTTCGCGAGATTGCACGCCGCGTCATGAAGACCCGGCCTCTCGCGGCGCCCACCGCCGCCGCGGCGGCGGAGGCGATGGAGCTCTCCTGCGGCGATCTCTATCGGATCCTGGAGACGGTCATGGGCCGGGACGGCCTGCAGGCGTTGATCGGCCGTGCCATCCAGATCACGGCCCGCGAGTATCCCTGGCTGGCCACCGTGCAGAGCGGAACCAGCGCCGACTGTCCCGTGTCCGGCCTGGCGGAGGCCGCGGGACGGCTCGGCGTCGCAGAGGCCAGCGAAGGCTACGCGGCGCTGCTGGCCAGCATCATCTGGTTGTTGATGACGTTCATCGGTGAAGACCTGACCCTGCGGTTCGTGCGGCACGCGTGGCCGAACGTCTCGCTCAGCAAACTTTCTGAGGACTCGAGTACATGAGTGAAAAAACGGCCACGGGCTTACGGAAGCTGACCAGCGGCATCGAGAAGCTCGACCTGGTCCTGGGAGGGGGCATCCCCGAGTTCTCGTTCAACCTGATCATGGGCGAGCCGGGCTCCGGCAAGACCACCCTGGCCCACCAGATCGTCTTCGCGAACGCGACGCCCGACCGTCCGGCCCTCTACTTCACCGTCCTCGGCGAGCCGACCATCAAGATGCTGCGCTACCAGCAGCAGTTCACGTTCTTCGACGCCGCGAAGGTGAACGAGAGCATCCACTTCGTGAACCTCGGCGAGCTCGCCCTCGGCGGCGATCTCACGAAAACGCTCGAAGCGATCATGAACGAGATGGAGCGCGTGCAGCCGGCCATCGTGGTCGTCGACTCCTTCCGCTCGCTGGTCGCGCCGAGCACGCAGGGAAGCGTGCAGGAGTTCGTGCAGAAGCTGGCCGTGCGGCTGACCGGATGGCAGGCCACCACCTTCCTGGTCGGCGAATACGCCGAAGGCGAACACGAGAAAAGCCCCGTCTTCACCATCGCCGACGGCACCATCGCCCTCTCCCAGAACGTGGTGCGCAACTCCATGGTCCGCAAGCTGCGGGTGCACAAACTGCGCGGAGGCAACCCGCAGCCGGGGATGCACACCGTGCGCATCACCGGGGACGGGCTGGAAGTGTTCCCGCGCATGATCAAGCCGGTCGAGGAGTCGCAGGTGGTGGTCTCGAAGAAGCTGATCTCCACCGGCGTGGCCCGGCTGGACGAGATGCTGGGCGGCGGCACGTTCGAAGGAAGCTCGCTGATCGTGGCCGGCCCGGCCGGCGCGGGCAAGACCACCATCAGCCTGCACTTCATCGCCGAGGGAGTGAAGCAGGGGGAGCCCGGTGTGATCGCGCTCTTCGAGGAGACGGTCCCGAAGTACGTCCTCCAGGCCAAAGGCTTCGGCATCGACCTGCAGAAGATGATCGACGCCGGCCAGGTGGAGGTCGTCTACATCCGTCCGCTCGACCTGTCGGTGGACGAGACGCTCTACGCCGTCCAGGCGGCGGTCGAGCGCATCGGCGCCTGCCGGGTGGTGATCGACTCGCTTTCTGCCATGGAGAACGCGCTCGCGCCGACGTTCAAGGAAGACTACGCGGAGTCGCTCTATCGCCTGATCGGAGCTCTGACCGGGAACGGTGTCTCCATCATGATGACCGTCGAGATCACCACCAGCTACGAGGAGCTGCAGTTCACCCCGCACGCGATCTCGTTCCTCACGCACGACATCATCATGCTGCGTTACTTCGAGGTGGACGGGCAGCTGAAGACGTTCCTGACGGTCATCAAGACCCGCGGCAGGAAACACAGCGCCGACATCAGCTCGTACGAGATCACGAATGAAGGGATCGTCATCGGCCGCGTGCTCGACGACCTGCACGGGCTGATCACGGCCGTGCCGCAGCGCAAACGGGACTCGCGCTATCACGGCCTGACCAGCGAGGAAGCCGAGGTGCTGAACGTGATCGTCGGATTCGGCGACTCGACCGAGAAGCGGCTGCGCGAGGCCACGCGTCTCAGCGCCGGGGCCCTGACGGCCGCGCTGAACCGCCTGACCACCCTCGGCTACGCGAAGAAGGCGCTCAAGCGCGGCCATCGCGTCTATCGAGCCGCGCTCGAAAAAGAGTAGCGGCCGGGCTCACCGGTCCAGTCGCGGCAGCACGACCGTGAACGTGGTGCCGCGGCCGGCGCCGGGACTCTGCACGGAGACCGCGCCGCCGTGCAGGCGGACGAGCTGCTGCACGATCGCCAGGCCGAGGCCCATCCCCAGCTCGCCAGATGGTGCGGCCGGTCCCTGCCGGAAATCCTCGAAGACGTGCGGGAGCAGCTCCGGCTCGATTCCGCGTCCGTTGTCCCTCACACCGATCTGCACGTCGGATGGCGTCGTGACGACCGCCACCTCGATCGACCCGCCGGGCGGCGTGAACTTCACCGCGTTCGTGAGCAGGTTCGAGAGGATCTGGTAGAGGCGTACCGGGTCGGCGTTCGTGGTCACCGGATCGCCGGCGATCATGCTGATCGCGACGGCACTGGCGTCGGCAGCGGGGCGGCTGCTGGCCACCGCTGTCCGGACCGCGGCGGTGATGTCGAGCGGCTCGAAATGCAACGGGAGCTTGCCGGCGCGCAGCCGCGCCAGGTCCAGCATGTCGTTCACGAGGCGCTTCTGCGTCTCCGCGTTCCTGTGGATCGTCTCGATGGCCAGCTGCAGCGTCTCGTCGTCGAATTCGCGCGACTGCAGCACGTCCGACCAGCCGAGGATGGCCGTGAGCGGCGTGCGCAGCTCGTGGGAGAGCGTGGCGAAGAAATGGGTCGTCACGTCGTTGGCCTCTTCCGCTCTTTCGTGCGCGCGCTGCTCGCGGATGGCCGCGGCCATCAGCCGGCTGTTCACCTCGCGCAGCGTCTCGTCCGGAACGGTGCTGGCCACGGTCAACTGCTGCATTGCATCGGCGCCGAGCAGCCGGTCGTATTCCGAGGCCACGGCCTGGTAGCACTCGCAGGCCACGCCGGCCAGTCGATCGCGGTCGGAGATCTCGATGTGTCCCCGTCTGGAACGGATGCTCCCGAGCTCCTGCAGCCGGTGCACGGCCAGCGTCACGCCCGGCCGGAGGCTTCCCAGCAGCGCGGCCAGCCGCTCGTGCGTCATGGGGATGTCGTCGGTGGCAACGCGGTCATGCAGAGCGAGCAGACAGCGGCCGAGGCGCTGCTCGATGGAGTGAAAACGATTGCAGGCCGCGATCTGTGAGGTCTGGACGAGCAGCGCCTGCGCATAACGCTGCAGCAGGAGGCGCAGGGCCGGACTGCGCGTCGTTTCCCGCCGCAACAGCTCCAGCGGAACGCGCAGGACTTCACCGCCGATCTGGATTGCCGAGTCGTTCCAGGTCGTGTCCGTTCCGCCGACGGCCGCCGTCACGCCCACCACCCCCTCCGGCCCGATGATCGCGACTTCCGCTTCCGCTCCGTCCTGCATCGTGGCGGTGAGCGAGGCCACGCAGTCGATGGGGAAGCAGACGTCGGCGGTGATCTTGCCGCTCTCGTGCAGCACGGTTCCGATGTCCGCCGCGACGACACGGCCGATCGCGACCAGGCGTTCCCGGTCACGTTCGGGCAGCGAGGCCAGAAAGTTCGTGCGCTGAGGACGAGCGCTCCGGTCGTTTTGCATGGAGACGCGGGCTGCCGCGCAGCCCGCTGAGCGCCAAGTCAGCAATCGCCGATCCAACGATGCGGCGCGGGGAGCTGTACTCAGTGTTCGGGCGGTCGACGCGTCTCGACCAGGTCGAGCAGGCGGACCGCCTTCGTCTCCAGCACCTGCACGCAATCCAGGAAACGTGCTGCCTCGTGCTCTCCGGCCTCGGACGCGAAACCATGCGCCTGGTCGCGCAGGGCAGACAGGTCCAGCAACGCCGCGTAGATTTTCGGCAGGACCATCCGCCGTCTCGTGACAACCCCTCCACCGTCAGACTTCTTCTCGCTGGCCGCCAAGCCCGTCCTCCCGTACGTCTTGTTAAGTACCCCATTGCTGCAGGCGGATTCGGTACGCCAGCGAACCATTCGCCTTTGCGGTCAGGGGTGGGGCGGCGAACGAGCTGCCTCAGGAGTCGTGCCGGCGTTACTGAGTGCCGGATGAGACGTTGCTCGTTACTCGTTGCTCGGCAGAGCTGCCGTGTCCCGAGCATCACCCCTGCCGAACGCGGCACCTCGTGACGCCTCTCGTGTTGCCACAAAGTTTGACGCCTTACGCCCTCGGACCTAGATTGCCGGAGAGCCTGAACATGAGAAGGGAAATGATCGTGCTGAATCCCCCGCATTGTCAGTGCACGTCGGCTTCGATGCCGCTCTTCTGATGCGTTCTGGCGGCGTGGTTCTCGCGATTGCAGCTGCGCTGACGGTGCAAACCTTCGCGCAGCACCATAAGGTTCCCGACGCCGCGGCCGGCGAGATCGACGGAAAACGCGCGGTTCTTCTGTGGCCGGCGGATGGTCGCGTGATCGGCTGTCAGGCGACACTGGTACCGGAAACGAATGCCGATGCCGAAACTCACTACCCCTGCGGTGAGTGGTTCGTGCCGCTAGCGGGCAGATACAAAGTATGGATCGAAGGGCCTTCGTCGATCAGTGCAGCGCCCACGAAATTGATTTACGTGTCGGAGCAATTTGCCGGAAAAGGCATGGTGGCTCTATTCGACACGACTTCCGCTGGCGAGATCGGACTCCGAAAACCCTGGCCCGGAACGTCGCTCCGCCTGCTCAATCTCGACTCCTTCGCGTCGGGACCCCTTCTCGCGCCGGCGTTTGACCGGCGAGCGAGCGGCGAGAACGTTCGCCGCGTGCGGATGCCGACGGGGCGCGTACTCGCGGGTGTCTTCGACCGTATGTCCGGAGACGCGGTGGCGCTCGCCCGGCCTGTCGACGTGACGGCGGGCGGCATGGCATACGTGGAGCCCGCACTGCCCGCACGTGGCACCGACATCCTGCTGGCGCTCGACCGGCCGCGACCGCGCGAACGGCGCGATGCTGAGACCGTGACCTTGCAGTTGAACGTCGACGGAAAGACAAAGGCACCAGCCGTATTCGCTGATTCATCAGATCGCGTGTACGCGGTCTGGTACGGCGTCGAAGGACGCCGCGCGCGAGTCGTCGCGAACGGTCGCGAACTGATGTTTCCGGGACGCGAGTTCCCGCTGCTTGCCCGACGGGTGGTCACAGTTCGAGGCCAGCTCCAACCGCTGCCGAAGCTCCGCGTCGAAATCGCACCGGGCGTCGATCTGCCCGGAGACGTTCATGTGCAGGCCAGGCGCTTGTCCGGAGAGACACTGATCGACGTTCCTCTGCATGACCCGGCCATTGACCTTGGACATTTGCCTGCCGAGGCTATCGAAGTGGTGCTGCTTTCGCCGGAGATTGAGCTTCGTCAGCGAGTGGACCTGACGAACGGCCTTGACGACACGGTTCAATTCCGCCCCGAGGCTTTGACGATTCGCGGTCGCCTGACTCGGGGCGAGCGACGCGCGACCGGAAGCATCGCGTTCACTCTCAGGACGCGGAAACCGTTGACCGTGGCAACGAACGACGACGGCACCTATACGGCGAGGTTGTGGACGGCCGGCCTGTATCGTATTGAGGCGACGGCCTCGGGCACACCACCGGTTCTCGTCGGCATGCGGGAGCTCGCGAGCGACACTGAACTGGACATTGACCTTCCTCGGACGAACGTCGTCATCGCGGTCATCGACGGCAAGAAGAAAACCGCCATCGCGGGCGCGAAGATCGTCGCGATGACCGGCCATGAAGCGGCGCAAAGACATCAGAGAGCGATTACGGATGATCGCGGATCGGCAACGCTCCCGCCGCTCGATCCGGGGACCACACCGCTGCTCGTCGAAGCGAACAACTACCTGTCGGACGAGCGCGTACTGCAGGTAGTCGACAGCGACGAGACGCAGCGCTTCACCGTAGAGCTCACACCGGTAGACGCAACGGACCGGATCACGATCACCCTCCGGCTCGCCGACGGGACCCTTGCCTCGGCCGCGCAACTGATGCTGATGGACGCAGGCACAATGACGCAGGCGTTGTGGTCTGGACAGACTGACGCGTCGGGCGCCGTCTCGGTGCCGAGGATCGCCGGTACGATTCTGCTCGTCCGGCACGCGCAGGCAGGCAGTATCCCGGTCGTCATTACGGACGGTCTCGAACTGCGCCTTCCCGCTCCCGCTGCTCCATTGGCGGTGCGATTCGTCAAGGGCAGTGACATGCCAGCTCGATACGCGGGAATCACCGTATGGGCGGGCGGAATCCGTGTCTTCGGCGCAGCATTGCACTTTCTCTACGGCGTTCCGAATGCCACGAACGCCGACGGCGTGTGGCGGGCGAACAACCTGCCCCAGGCGCCGCTTCGAATCCTCGCCGTCACGCCCGAAGCGGGACAGTTGGCGGCAGCAGCTGCACTGGACACGTTAGCCGCGACCATCGGGTACCCGTGGCCGGAGTTCCCGACGCTGCGCGCGGCCGAGTAACGCATGCGCCAAAGCGTCCCGAGCGATGCCTCTTCCATGCGGGCGGCTCGAGAGATCGCACTTCGGCTCGCTCCAGGAGGGAAAGGGAAGAAGTGGTGGTGCCCAGGGACGGAATCGGACTCGGACGTGGGGTTGCCTGTCTGTAAGTTACTGAAAACACGATACTCCAAATGCTCCGAAACCTCTAGATTCCCGGTTCGGCCACACATATCCCACACAGCAAGCTCCGCCGGGCGTACTATTTTCCCCGTCCGGAGGTAGCCCGGACTAGCCGAACGTCGAGGGAATCGGCGAAGCCATCGACCCTCTCCGGAGGATCGATGGATCAAGATCAATTGGCAGTCTCGATCAAGAACGAACTCGACGAAAACTACTGCTACAGCATCAAAACACTCGCACAGCGATGGGGTGTCTCAAGGGAGAAGGTCAGGCGACTTATGCAGCGGGAGCCGGATGTGCTCATCTTCGCCAGTGACCCCACACCCGGTACGCGGGCCTACGCCCGGTACAGCATCCCGGGTGCAGTAGCTAAGCGCGTCGAAAGGCGCGTGATGAACGTCCGGAACGCAGCATGATTCGCCCGCGTCGGCTGCCTCGGCGCGGCACTTCGGAGGCGTGTGCGTGACCGTTCTCACTGCTGCACTGATCCAAGTCTCCGGGCTCGAAATCGCGGGCCTCGTGGCCCTAGTCATCTTCGTAGGGGTTTCAGCCTATTGGGAGGAGGTCAAGGACGCGCTTTGGCCTTCGCGAAAGCAGAAGAGAGATGACAAGGGGAAGCAGCTTTGGACCGCTGTCGCCGGTGGGGTGACTGGGGCACTTGCTGCCAAGCTCAGG
>DASVSV010000369.1:0-10290 GCA_036387915.1 Thermoanaerobaculia bacterium | reverse complement strand
CCGGTGCGACCGGCGGCGCTGATTGGCCTAGCCTGATTGCACGCCTACTCAACGAAACACGTGTTTGGGCGATGCATGGGCTCAATCAGCGCCGCCGGTCGCACCGGCCCGCCGGAGGCCTCCCGTCGTCTCCGTTAGAATCTCGCGCGATGCCCCGGCCCGCGGTCTCCGTGATCATCCATACGCTCAACGAGGTCGAGCAGATCGAAGAGTGTCTGCGCTCGGTTGAATGGGCGGATGAGATCTACCTCGTCGATTCGCTTTCGACTGATGGGACGGTGGAGCGTGTGCGCGAGCGGATGCCGCGTGTGCGTGTGGAGCAGCGCGAATACCTTGGCGCCGCGTCGACGAAAAACTACGCCATCGACCGCGCGGCGCACGACTGGATCTTCGTCATCGACGCCGACGAGCGCGTCACGCCTGAGCTGCGGGACGAGCTGCTGCGCACACTCGAAGGTCCGCTGGACGTGTGGGCGTACTCCGTCGGCCGGCGCAACTTCATGCTCGGGAAGGAAGTGCGGTTCAGCGGCCTGCAGCGCGACCGTGTCACCCGCCTCTTCCACCGCGGGCACGCGCGGTATCCCAACAAACGCGTGCACGCCGACCTCGTGGTGGACGGTGCGACCGTCGACCTGCGGCACAAGATGCTGCACTTCTACATCCGCAGTTTCGACCACATGATCGCCAAGATGACCCGCTACGCGAACTGGGGTGCGGCGCAGATGTACATCGACGGCAAGCGCACCGGCGCGTGGGACATCTTCGCCCACACCGCCGGCAAGTTCTTTCGCGACTACGTCGTCAACCTCGGCTTCCTCGACGGCACGCGTGGCCTGATCTCCGTCGGCATGCACGTCTACTACACCTTCTGGAAGTACGCGAAGCTCTGGGAGCTCCGCCAGCTCGAGCGCCTCGGCAAACCGGTCCCCCTCCCGCGCCTCGACGAAGAAGAAGGCCGCTGGGAACTGCCCTGGGTGAAGACCGGCGAAGGGCGGTAGGGATTGTGGGGCCGGCACCCTGCCGGCCGTCGCGCCGGCTCCCAGCCGGCCGCGAAAAACCGCCGGCCAGTGGCCAGCGGTACGGCCGGCGAGGCGCCGGCCCCACCACGAGATCGCTAGTCCATCAGGACCGACGTCAGCGTCTGTCCCTGATCCGTGCCGTTCTCCACCGCGACGGCGAAGATGTACGTGCCGGCCTTCCACGTCTCCTTGCGGATCGGGAGGACGTCGACGTGGTACGTGCCGGGGAGGCGGCCCGCGGCGACGCGAGTGATGTCGACCAGCGCGCCGCCCGGCCCGACGATCATCGGATCGACCTTGAAATTCTTCGTGGCCAGACCGCTGACCGGCGCGCCGTTCTCTTTGGTGACGGAGACGGCGAGGTAGTTCGGCTGACGGTTTCCGGGGTTGGCGATGGTGTCTTCGGACTGCGCTGCAATGATGAGTCGTGACATGAGCAAGTCTCCTTTCCCTGGTAGTGCAGGAGACCCGCGAAACGTTTCATTCAGATCGAAACGCGGCCGCGCCGGCTCATTCGGGTTCGACGTGCACGCGCAGCCCTTCCACGGAGCGGATGCGCACGCGCGCGCCTTCCGCGATTTCCGATCGAGCCGTCGCGTTCCAGAGCTCGCCGCGCACGAACACCTTGCCGTCCAGCCCGAGCGCCGTCCGCGCGACGCCGATCTCCCCGACCATGGCCTCGGTGCCGGTCACGACGCGGTTCTTGTGCGCGCGCAGCACGAGCGTCATCAGGAACACCGCGATGGCGCCGATAGGGACACTCACCGCGAGCGCGGTGACGAGCCGCACGCGCAGCTCCGGGATCGGTCCGTCCACGAGCAGCAGCGCGCCGAGGACCATGCAGACGACGCCGCCCGCGCCGAGGACTCCGTACGAGGTGAACTTTGCCTCGAGCGCGAAAAGGACGAATGCCGCGAGGATCAACGCGATCGCGGCGAAGCGCGTGGGCAGCAGGTTCAATGCGAATACCGCGAGCAGAATCGCGATGAGGCCGACCACGCCGGGGAGGATCGCGCCGGGATGGTTGAACTCCGCCCAGACCGCGAGCATGCCGAGGGACATCAGGAGGAAGGCGATGTTCGGGTCCATGATCCACGAGAGCACCTTCTGCTTGAGGGTCATCTCGTAATCGACGATCGGCTTGTGCGCGACGCGCAGCACCGTCGTCGTGCCGTTGAACCGCTTGATGGTGCGGCCGTCGGCCCAGCGCAGCAGCGACGGGATGTCCGCCGCGATGACCTCGATCAGCTTCAGCGAAAGTGCCTCGTCCTCGGTGAACGACTTGGCCTCGCGCACGCCGCTCTCGGCCGCGGCGACGTTGCGTCCGCGGCGCTGGGCGATGGTGCGCATGAACGCCGCGGCGTCGTTCTGGATCTTCAGCTTCATCACGTCGTCGAGCTTCCCGCCGTCGAGCATCACCGGATGCGCCGCGCCGGTGTTCGTCCCCGGCGCCATGGCCGCGACGTCCGCCGCCTCGAGGATGAAGAACCCCGCCGATGCCGCGCGCGACCCGCCCGGCCCCACCCACACCAGCACCGGCACGCGCGAGCGGATCATCTTCTCGACGATGGCCCGCATCGACGTCTCCAGCCCGCCCGGCGTCCGCAGCTCGATGACCACCGCGTCCGCGTTGCGCGCGGCGGCGTGCTCCAGCGCCCGCCCGATGTACTCGTCACTGATCGGATGAATGACGTCGTCGACGACGACGCGGACGACGTCCGCGGAGGCGCCGGCGGCGCAGAGGAGGAGCAGCAGCGCGAGCAGAGTCTTCTTCATGAGAGTCGCTCCACGATAGGCAACGCTCATTGTCGCCCATCAGGGCGCAGGGAGCAGGGCGCGGGGCGCAGGAGACACCGCGCAGGAGACACCGCGCGGGCGCAGAAGCTCGCCGCCGCGTCTCTCTGCGCCCCGCCCCCTGCGCCCTGCGCCCTGGTTACTGTTGCGGCAGGTACTCCGGCTGCGGCTCGTAGTTGAAGAACTTGGTGATGTCGTTGCGGAAGACCAGCTTGAAGTCGCCGATGGGGCCGTTGCGCTGCTTGGCGATGATGATCTCGGCGATGCCCTTCTCCTCGGTCTCCTTGTTGTACACCTCGTCGCGGTAGATGAAGCAGACCAGGTCGGCGTCCTGCTCGATGGCTCCGGACTCGCGAAGGTCGGCCAGCTGCGGCTTGTGATCGCCGGCGCGCTGCTCGGGACGACGCGACAACTGCGAGAGCGCCATCAGCGGAACTTTCAGCTCTTTGGCGATGGCCTTGAGACCGCGCGAGATCTGCGAGATTTCCTGCTGGCGCGACTCGACCTTCCCCTTCACGGCCATGAGCTGGAGGTAGTCCACCATGATCATGTCGAGGCCGGCCTCCATCTTCAGCCGCCGCGCTTTGGCGCGCATCTCGAGAGGGTCCATGCCCGGCGTGTCGTCGATGTAGATCTTGCCTTTCGCCAGACGGGACGCCGCATCGGCCAGATCGCGCCAGTTGCGCTCGGAGAGCATCCCGGAACGGATCAGATGATTGCCCACGCCCGACTCCGAGGAGAGGATGCGCAGGCCGATCTGCTCCTTCGACATTTCCAGCGAGAACACCCCCACGCCATACAGCCGGTCCCCGCCATTGCGCGGCAACCCGTCCTTGCCCGGCAGGGCAATGGACTCGGCGATGTTCATCATGAAGGACGTGTTGTGCGTGACCGTGAAGCCGTCCGTGACGTAGAGCCGCGACGGATGCGATACGGCGATGCATTGCGTCTGCGTGAATCGCGTCGGTGTGATGGAGCGGATCGTGAGGCGCCGGGTGCGCGTGTGCGGCTTGATGCGCTCTTCCTTGTTTTGCAGCAGGTCGAGCGCGGTGTCGGCCGGCAGTTGAATGTTGCAGACGTACGACATGCGTCCGGTCCGGTGCTCGTCGCGATACGTGTACGACGTAGGCTTCTGAAAGTACGAGGCGGTCCCGCCGAGCGAGCGGACGAGATCGACGACGTCGCTCGCCAGTTTCTCGCTCGACGACGCGAAGCGGATGCTGCCCCACTTTTCGACCCAGCCATCGGTGTCGAGGAGACCTTTGAGGAGCCGCTTGCGATTGTGGAACGAGGTCGAGAGGTACGCCTTCGGGACGAACTTCTCGTGAGCGCGGCGGCCCCATACGCCCAGCGATTCCAGCGCTGCCTTGATCCGGTTCGGATGGTGAGGACCGCGCGTCGTGGACTTTGAGCGGATGATTCGGTAGTCGTATCGACCTTCCGAAGCGATCTCGAATTCATCGCCGATGACATCGCGAACGCCGTCGAGGAGCTCCGCGCTCGCGGTCGAGAACTTCACGCTCGTCCCGTGCGTCGCTCCGTCGCCGAGCAGGACGCCGAGGAGCCACGGGTCGAGCGGCAGTTCCGCGTCACTGCCGAATTCGCCCGAGAACGTCTCGACGTAGAGACGGCCGCGATAGCGCTGCCGCTGCAGCATCTCCATGAGCCGTTCCGTCGAGACGACGCGCGGCTCGTCCCACGCGCGATAGTGGACGCGCCAGAGGTGCTCGAGGCAGCACTCGGCGCTCCGCCCGTCCGAGAGCTCCACGCGATACACCTCGCGTTCACCCTGCGGGAAGATGCCGACGACGCGAGACTCAGCGCCGTCGACGGACGCCAGCTCGTCGCCGACCTGGAGAGATCCCATGCACGTCCATCCGCGGCGGGTGAGGACCTTCGAGTCGAGCGGCTGAGCCTTCCCCATCGACGGTCGTGCCGCGAGGATGATCAGGTCCTGGGGCTGGAAGCCGGAGGTCATCTCGTTGAAGCGGTCGTAGCCGGTGGGGAGGCCGGTGACGAGGCGGCCGGCGTTGGAGTGGATCTGCTCGATCGCCGTCATGTTGGCGCGGGTGATGGCGCCGAGGGTGGCGAAGCCTTTGTCGGTGGTGCCTTCGGCGATCTCGTAGAGCGACTTCTCGGCGATGGTGAGCACTTCGCCGGGCTCGCTGGGCGCGTCGAGGGCGGCGCGCATGACGCTGTTGCCCATCACGATGAGGCGCCGCAGCATCGACTTCTCTTTCACGATCTGCGCGTAGCGCTCGACATTGGCAACGTCCGGAACCATGTCCAGCAGCGAGGAGATGTAGGCCACGCCGCCGACCTGGTCGAGCTGCGCGTGTTTCGCGAGCTCTTCCTTGAGGGTGAGCGACTCGATCTCGCGGGACTGCTCGGCCATCCGGCGCATCGTGGCGAAGATGGTGCGGTGCGCGTCCTTGAAAAAGTCGTCGGTATCGACGGTCCCGATCACGCGGTAGAAGGCGTGGTTGTTGATCAGGATGGAGCCGAGAACGGCGCGCTCCGCGTCGGGAGACTGCGGCATCGGGCGGTCGAGAGTAACGTCAAGTTGGGCGACGGTCATGGAGCGGTGGCGCGCATTCTGAGGGCGGTCGGGGCGCCCGTTTCAACCGCCAACAGGAAACTCACAGCCCCTACCATGGCATCCGCCCCAACGCTGCGCTTTCGTCAAGTTTTCCACAGCTGTGGGAAACTCGATCTTCACACTTGACACTCTCTCAGGCGACCCATCCGCCCGTATCGGGTGTTCCACCATTTGTAGAACCAAGGTGCGGCAAGAGGAGTCGAGCTGAGGCATCGCGCATAAGGCTTGGCCAACAAGCGCCGCCGGTCGTACCGGCCGGAATGCACCTCTGACGGAACTTTGTTCGAAGGCGCGCGTCACACCTCGGAGGAATGATGAAACGGACCCTGCTCGCCCTTGCTCTCACCGCCGTCGCCGCCGCTCCGCTTTTCGCCCAGACGGACGGTGACAAACTCGTCGCGCGCGTGAACGGCACGGAGATCACCAACCGCGATCTCGACGCGGTCTGGGACCGCATTCCGGTCGAGGTGCAGGCCCAGTACGCGAAGGTCGGCGGGAAGAAGGGCTTCCTCGAGAACTACATTGAAAAGCAGCTCATCGTGCAGGACGCGATCAACAGCGGGTTTGCCGCGAAGATCGGCGCGCCGGACGACCTCACGCCTGCCGAAGAGTCCGCTCTCTTCAACCGTTATGTGCGTGAGGTCCTGGCCGCGACGCTGATCACCGACGAGGAGATCCGCAAAGCCTATGAAGAGCGCCGCGGCGAGTTCGCGACGCCGGAGCAGGCCCGGCTGCGTGTGATCCGCGCCCTCAAAGGGGACAACCCCGCCGCCGCGCGCGACACGATCTCGAAGGCGATGATGGAGATCTTCGCCGCGCGCAGCGACATCGCCAAGACCATCAAGGAACCGTCCGCGGCGATGGCCGCATTGGGCGTGAAGTTCTCGGAAGTGGCCAGGCGCGTTTCCGACCATGAGTCGGGACCGCAGGGCGGCGAGCTGGGCTGGGTGCCGACGCATACGCTCGACCCGAAGATCGCCCAGGCCGCGCGGACGATGAAGCCGGGCACGATCAGCGGCGTCCTCGACGCGACCGACTCGTATCAGCTCGTGCTCGTCGACGAGTGGCGCCCGGCCGGCGTCGACACGTTCGACGCGGTGAAGGGCCCCATCCGCGAGTTCCTCCTGGCGCGCAACTCGAAGCGCGTGCTGCAGGCCGTGTCGAAGAAGACCGCCGAGCTCCGCGCCGCCGGCAAGGTGGAGATGTTCGTCGAGAACCTTCGCTGATCGGGCGAAGGCGATCGTAGAGCAGTGAATCGCGCCAGCCTTTCGGCTGGCGCGATCTGTTTGGTGCTTACGGCTTGACGTCGACTTCCGGGTCGTTTTCCTGGTTGTTGGCGATGATCGTGTATTTGTACCGCTTGATCTCGCCGAACGTGTTGGACTGCGCGCGATTCGCGCAGCCGTCACCATTGGGACTGCTGGTGAAAGTACCGGCGCCGCCGTCGAAACGGATCGTGAACGGGAAGTCGGCGCACCAGCGAACTTTCTGGTTGTCCTTCTTCACTTCGACCGGATCGACACTCGGGACAGGCAGACCACTGCCATTCAGCGTGATTGTGACTTCTTTATCGGGTTGACCGTTGGACATGGCGAAGCTCCTCTCAGTTTGCGCATCACTGTTGGGTTCTGGACCGGAACCCAGACACGATTGCGTCCAGCCTACCGCTTTTCTTCAATTGCGCAAACTCAGGGTCACGGAGGAGGTCCTGGGCGCTGGATCCGAAGCGAAGTGCCTGTTCAAGGCGCGCGACGGTTTCGTCTTCGTCACCGGCGATGTGAGCGATGACGGCGGCTTCATACGCATTCTTGGCTAACTGAGGCTCGAGCTCGAGTGCGCGGAGGATTGCGGCACGTGCCTCACGATGCTTGCCGAGCTTAGCGAGCGCGCTTGCGCGTGTGCGGTGCGCACGAGAATCGTTGGGGTTGACGCGAATGGCCTCGTCGCACAGGGCAACTGCACGCTCATACGCGCTGCGCATTTCCGCGTCTTTACCGGGAACGAAACGGTATGCGTCGCCGAGATTCCGCCAGTACAGCGCGTCGTGTGGGGTGAGCTCGACGGCTTTTTGGAACGCGGCGGCGGCATCGGCGTACCGGCCGAGCGCGTAGTAGCAGGTGCCGAGGTTGGAGTGGCCTTGCGCTGACGGTGTTCGTTGAAGCGATTGCTGGTAAACGCGGAGCGCCTCTTCGTGCCGCTGCAGAAGTTGATACATCACGCCGAGGTTTACGTAGCCGCGCTCATTGTCGGGAACGAGATTGACGACCTTCTGGAACTGCGGCACCGCGTCCTGGATGCGCGATTGTGAGTAATAGAAGAACCCCAGCTTGTTGTAACCACTCCAATAGTTCGGCTGCAGTGCGATCGCGCGTTTGTACGCGGTCTCCGCGTTCTTGTAATCGCCCGCAGCTTGATGTGCCTCGGCCAGACCAAGAACCGCTTCGACGTTGTTTGGCTGTTGCGACAGGACGCGCACGAATGCTTCGATTGCTTCTTTGTAGCGTCCCGTGCGGCGTCGTAGCTCGCCGAGGGTCACGGTCACGTCGATGCTTTGGGGATCGCTTGCGAGCGCACGTTCGGCCGCATTGTTTGCCGATGCGGCGAGACGAGGCTCGTTCGTGATTTCGTACTTGTGCAGATACGCCCGCGCCAGTGCCGCCTGCACCGAGGGGGACTCTCCGAGGTCTTCGAGGATGGCGATCGCGCTGTTGAGCGACTGCTCGCTGTCGTAGCGGCGCAGATGTCCGAGCGCCTCGAGGTAGCGTTGCTGCGAGACGGCGGGATCGAGTACGGGCCGCGTGGTGCGGGTGTTGCCGAGGTCGAGGTTGCGGGCCACGCTGGCGGCGACTTCGTCCTGGATGCCGAACAGGTTCGAGACGTTTCCTTCGATCAGGTCGCGCCATTCGCGGCCGGAGCGGGAGTCGAGCACCGAGTAGGTCACGCGGATGCGGTCGCCGGCGCGCATCATCGAGCCGGTCAGGACCAGGTTTGCGCCGAGGTCGCGTGCGGCTTTTTTCGGGTCGGCCGTGTTCGGATCGGTCGCCGCGGGACGCATCACCTGCACGCTCGGGAAATGGGCGAGGCGTGCGGTGAGCGTCTCGGCGAAACCGTCGACGACGAGCTGGCCGTTCGGGTCGCCGGAGAGATCCTGGAAGCGCATCACGGCCAGATATTTTTTCGCGACCGGTCTCGCGACCGCGGAGTCTCCCGGGGCGGCGCCGCGCTCCTTCGTGAAGAGCACCATCCCGACGACGAACACCAGCAGCGCCAGGCCCGCGGCGATGAATGCGCCGATCGGACGGTCCTTCGGCTGCGGATACGGCTTGTGAAACCCGCTCTCCTCCGCCGCCACGCGGTCGCGCAGCAGGCGCAGCTCGCGGGCGAGGTCGCGTGTCGACGAATAGCGGTCGTCCGGCGACTTCGCGAGGAGGCGCGAAATGATGTCGGCGAGCTGTGTCGGTGCGAGCACGTTCGAGCGCGTCACCGGTTCCGGCTCGTAGTGCAGGATCGCGGAGAGCGTGTCGATCGCGGTCTCGCCGTCGAACGCCGGCGTCGCCGTCACGAGCTCGTGGAGCATCGCGCCGAACGCGAAGAGGTCGGAGCGGAAGTCGATGCGCTTGCCGGTGGCCTGCTCCGGCGACATGTAGCCGACCGTGCCGAGGATCATGCCCGGCGTGGTGCCCGGCATGTCGAGCTGCAGCGTGTGCTCCCCCTCGGGCGTCGGCCCGACGATCTTGGCCAGGCCGAAGTCGAGAATCTTCACGTACGCGTCGCGCGTGACCATGATGTTCTCGGGCTTGAGGTCGCGATGGATGATGCCGCGCTCGTGCGCCGCCGCCAGCCCGTCGGCGATCTGCACGCCGATGTCGAGCACCTGGCGCACGGGCAGCGGACCTTCCGCGATCAGCGAGCGCAGGTCGCGGCCGTCGATGTACTCCATGACGATGAACGGCGAGCCTTCGTCGGCGCCGACTTCATGGATGGTGACGATGTTCGGATGGTTGAGCGCCGAGGCCGAGCGCGCCTCCCGTGTGAAGCGCGTCAGGGTGTCCTTCTCCGCCGCCAGCCGCAGCGGCAGCATCTTGATAGCCACCTTGCGCCCGAGCTTCGCGTCGCGGGCCACGAAGACCTCGCCCATCCCGCCCGATCCGATCGGCCGGAGGATCTCGTAGTGACCCAGTGTTTCGCGAATGCTTCCCATGGACGGCCGGAGGGCCGGATTCTACCGGTCGCGCGCGTATAATCGCGACGCTTTTCCCCCCGAGGCTGCTTCGATGCACTGGGTGCGCACGATTGTGGTGGTCGCCCTGGTCGCCTCCGGCGTTGTTGCATCGCCGGAAGAGCAGCGCCATGTCTCGCTGGTCCCGTGGAAGATTCTCGCTCCCACGGACGCCGTCAACGCGCCGCTGACGCTCTTCTGGATCCCCGACTCCGCGGCCGCCATGCGCCGCTCCCCGCTCCTCACCTCGGACGAGCTGACGCGCTTCTCCGCGCGCTGCGTGGCCATGCGCGTCGTCCGTCTGGACGACGACGTGCGTCTGGCCCGCCTCGGCGTAGACGGCGAGCTGCCGGTGGCCGTGCTCGCGGATCGGAATGGACGCGTGATCGGGAGCGTGTCGGGCGATGACGTCGCGGACGTGGAAGACCTCGTGCGCGACGAGCTCGACACGCGGACGTTCCAAGCCGACTCGATGATCGACGCCGCCCGCCGCCACGCGAACGCCGGGCGGCGCGACGCGGCCATGGCGCTCTATCGCGAGGTGTGGGAGGCGCGCTGTCTCTGCCCGCGGCAGGGGAAACTGGCGGGGAAGGCGCTGAAGAAGTTGGAGCGACGGTGAAAACGTAGGGCGTGGCTTCAGCCCGCCCCACCCGCGGAGG
>DASVSV010000368.1:0-5750 GCA_036387915.1 Thermoanaerobaculia bacterium | reverse complement strand
AAGAAGCGAGAAAGATGAGGAAGATCGGCGCGAGGTTGCTCACCCCGAACCAGATCACCGCCAGCGGCATCCAGGCCAGCGGCGAGATGGGACGCAGCATCTGGATCAGTGGATTGGCCGCCTTCGCCAGCCCGCTGAACCATCCGAGCGCGAGCCCGACCGGCACGCCGAGAACGACCGCGGCGATGTAGCCGCAGGCGACGCGGAAGAGCGAGTCGCGTGTATAGGCGACGAGGTGCGGCAGATCGCGGAGACCCTTGGCGACGTCGACCGGCGACGGGAAGATTTTCGTCCCGGTGAAGACCACCGCGACGTGCCAGAGCACGAGCAGCGCGGCGGGAAGGGCCAGGCGCTCGAGTCTCATACCTGGTGCGCCAGCCCGATCTCGCCGAAGATCTCGTCGCGCAGGGCGATGTAGCGCGGGTCGGAGAGATCGCGCGGATGAGGGATGTCGATGTCGACGACGCGCCGCACGCGGCCGGGACGCGCGGAGAGGACGACCACCCGGTCGGCGAGTTGCACCGACTCCTCGATGTCATGAGTCACGAAGAGAATCGTCTTGCGCTCCGCTTCCCAGATCCGCAGCAGCTCGCGGCGCATTTGCAGGCGCGTGATCGAGTCGAGCGCGCCGAACGGCTCGTCGAGATAAAGCACGTCCGGATTGACGGCCAGCGCGCGGGCCACTTCGAGGCGCTGCTTCATGCCGCCGGAGAGCTCGCGCGGATAGGACTTCTCGAAGCCGCGCAGGCCGACCAGCTGCACGTAATGCGCGATGCGCTCGCGCTTGGCGGCGTCGGTCTCGCGGAAGAGGCCGAAGCCGATGTTCTGCTCGACGGTCAGCCACGGAAAAACGCCGCGCTCCTGGAACACGAAGATGCGCCGCGGGTCGGGTCCGGTGACCGCCTCGCCGTCGATGGTCACTCCGCCTTCGTTCTGTTTGACGAAGCCGCCGGCGATGTTGAGGAGCGTCGACTTGCCGCAGCCCGAGGGGCCGAGGATGCAGACGAACTCTCCGGCCCGGACGTCGAGATTGATGTCGTCGAGCACGCGCACGTCGCCGAAGCTCATGCCGATGTTCCGGAACACGACTTTCACTCGGCCACGTACCCCCAGCGCACGCCCGGCAGCCGCTCCAGGCGGCGCATCAGGACGTCGAGGCCGACGCCGATCGCGCCGATGAGAATCATCCCCGCCACGACCAGATCGTACCGGTTGCCGGCGTTGCGCGCGTCGATGATCAGGAAGCCGAGGCCGGAGTTGACGGCGATCATCTCCGCCGCCACGACCACGAGCCAGGCGATGCCGAGGGTGATGCGCATGCCGACGATGAGCTGCGGCAGGATGCCGGGGAAGATCACGCTGCGCACGAGCTCGCGCGAGGTCAGTCCGAAGTTGCGCCCGGCGGCGAGATGCACGCCCTCGATGTTGTGCACCGCGTGGATGGTGGTCATCGTCAGCGGCAGCAGCGAGGCCAGGAAAATGAGGAACACCGCCGCGACGTCGCCGACACCGAACCAGAGGATGGCGATCGGGATCCAGGCCAGCGGCGAGATCGGCCGCAGCAGCTGCAGCACCGGATTGGCCGCCACTTCCCCGCGCTTCCACAATCCCAGCCAGACGCCCAGCGGCACCGCGATCGCCAGCGCCGCCAGATACCCCCACGTGACCCGGAACAGACTGGCCACGACGTACCGGGCCAGCAGCCCCTTCTCCGCCAGCTCGACGATGCCGCTCACCGCCGCAACGGGCGAAGGCACGAGCGTCCCCGGCGACGTCGCAACCGCGAGATGCCAGACGAGAACGAAGACCGCAATTCCGGTGACCGGGAGGACGACTCGCAACTTGGCGCGGAGGGTAGCACAGCGGATTACGAGCTGACGCGGAAGGCCCCAGTGATTCGTACGCCACCCGAACCGGTATCGTGTCCTGTATGGGTTGAGCGACGCGTGCGACTAGGCGTCACTACTCGAGGTTCTTCAGGTGCTCTTCGCGTACTTCCGTCGCCCACTGCGAGAACGGGTCGACCTGCAGGTAAGCATCCCAAGCGGCGCGCGCCTCTGGTACACGGCGAAGGGTCTGAAGCGCGTACGCGCGGTTCCATAATGCGGCCGGAGTCTTCGCGATGACGAGGGCCCGGTTCGCGGCGTCCAAAGCACGGCCGGCCTGACCGTCGGCAATGTATGCCGCCGACAAGTCTGTAAGGATCGCGACGTCACGCGGTCGCTTCGCCGCTGCCTCTTCGAGTTTTTGTATCGCAACTTTTTTATGGCCGGGTATCTCATCCAGGTGCAGCCACGCTACGCCTGCAGCGTGGAGTTTCTTCGTAGACGCACCATCGCTGACGTCCGCCACGTCCGCCGCCGCCGCTTCCATCGCGTATTCGCCGCGCGGTTCGGGGCCGCCTCGCGTGGGGCTGTAGTCTCTATAAGGAAAAGCCGCACTGAAGCGTGCGTCGCTCGCGCGTTCCGGCTCGTTCTCCGACGCCGCCACCAGCTTCTCCATCCCGCTCTTGTTCAGCGGTCCGACGAACAGCCAGGTCATCATCGCGGCGGCGGCCGCCGCGGGGAGCGCGCGCTTCCAGAACTTCCCGCGCACGACGTTGGGTGCCACGGAGGCTTCGGCGATTGCCATTTCGTCGGCGGTCATGACGATCTCTCTGCAGTCGGCGCACGTGTCGAGGTGCTCGACGACTCGGGCGCGGCGTTCGCTGGTCAGGCGGCCGTCGATGAAGCCGGCCAGTTCTTCGATGTCTACGGGGCAGTCGGTCATCAGGTCGGTTTCAGGCGCGGTCATGGCAGTTTCCCCTTCCGCCCTCTGACTTTTCCCTCGCCCGGTTCATTGGAGGGACCGGGATCGGGGTTTTCCTCGGATGTCTGAAGGTCGAGACGGAGCTCCTGATCGCCACCTCCGAGCATGTTGTCCATGTCGGGCCGGCTGAAACCGGCCTTTTCGAGGGCGCGACGGAGGATGGCGAAGAGCTTTTCCAGCCGCTTATAGAGTTTTTTCTGGTCGATGTGCAGCTGCCGCGCGATGTCGGGCACTTTGGAGTTGTCCCAGAAACGCATCTTCAGAATGAGCCGGTCCTCGGGGTGCAGTCCCACCAGGGCAGCGTCCACGACTTCGCACATGCGGCGGGCGGTGCGCTCGCGGTCGCGCGACTCCAGACGCTCATCCGCGTCGCTCTCGACCGACACCGCATCCGGCAAACCGTCGTCCGAGACCAGCACCGGCCGCGGACTGCGCTGCGGCAGGCGGAGGTAGAGCGCTTCCAGTTCCGCGGCCGTGGAGGGGGCGCCCGACCGTACGGTCAAGATGTTGACCGCCTCCAGAAAGGAGAAGCCGTCGCGGGTGATGAGCCGCTCGAGGGTGATGGCCAGGCCGCCGAGGCGTTTGGCTTCGGCGGACGGGCGCCATTTGCCCCACTGCTCGACGCGGCATTGTTGAAAGAGCCGCACGATGACAGTGGTCAGGTACGTCGAGAGGAGGCTGTCGCCCTTGAATTTCCGGATGATCGCGTAATCGTTCTCGAATAAACGAACGCGGACGATCTGCACGAACTCCTCAGTCTCGTCCGCGTTCAAATGGTTCCTGCGCGCAACGAACGCGGCAATGCGCTCGATGGTCGCGAGGTGCTGGAGGTAGGTCTTCTCCGGATTCATCGCTCGGGCTCTGGGTGACGCTTATGCGTCTTGACTGCACAAGTTTTGGGAACCGGCGCAGTCTAGCAGGTCGAGCGCGAGCCGGGTGCGACTCACCTCCCCTTTTTCACCGTCGTGACATCGTCGGTGCCGTCGAGACGGCTGATGCCCGGCTTGACGTCGTGACTGCCGTGCGCATACTGCCGCCCCTGCCGCTCGTCGATCTTCGTCCCCACACGCCGCTCCTCGGCCTGCTCGTTGGTGAGGCCTCGCGGCCCCTCGTAACGGTCGCCTTTGTACAGATTTCCGCTGACGGTATGGATGACGCGGTTGCCTTTGACGCGGGTCTTGCGGTCCGGCGATCCGGCCTTCGGATCGGGACCACGATTGTCGTCTCTCATCAGTTGTCCTCCGCCGGGTGAAAAAGCAATCCGCACGCCGTTTGCACGAGATGCAAACCACGATGTTGAAAGAAATCGAGCGTAACGACTGGGGCCGCTTCTTCGAGTCCTTCACCATGACGCACGACCACTGGCTGGTGCACGTCGACGGCGAGAAGGAATCCCTCCCTCTGGAAGGGATCGTGGCCCGCGACACACGCATCGTCATCCACCTCGGCGCCGACGTTCGCCATCACCGCGTCATCACCGTCGAGGCGGCGCGCGTCACCGTCGAGCAGAGCGGCGGGGCCGACGAGGCGGTGGCCATCGAATCGACGGACGGACATACCACGCGTCTGCGGCTGCGGGCACCGGCATGAACGTCGAGAACCTTCGCCGCGCCGCGCACTCCGCGAAGAATTACGACGCGTTGCTCGACATGATCGGCGACGCGACCGTGGTCTGCCTCGGCGAGGCCTCGCACGGGACGCACGAGTTCTACCGGGAGCGCGCGAACATCACCAAGCGCCTCATCGACGAGAAAGGCTTCAATGCCGTCGCGGTGGAGGCCGACTGGCCCGACGCCTTCCGCGTCAATCGCTATGTGCGCGGGACCGGCGACGACCAGGACGCCACGGATGCGCTGGCAGGATTCAAAACCCGCTTCCCCACGTGGATGTGGCGCAACGCCGACGTGCTGGACTTCGTGGGCTGGCTGCGCAGCTACAACGACGCGCGTGAGGAATCGCAACGCGCCGGCTTCTACGGCATCGACCTCTATTCGCTCTTCTCTTCGATCGAAGCGGTGATCGGCTATCTCGAACAGGTCGATCCCGCCGCCGCCAAACGAGCGCGCGAGCGCTACTCCTGCTTCGATCATTTCGGACAGGAGGCGCAGAACTACGGCTACGCCGCGGCCTTCGGTGCCGCCGAATCGTGCGAAGAGGAAGTGGTCAAGCAGTTGACCGAGTTGACGCGGCAGCCCGCGGGCAGCGAGGAGCTCTTCGACGCGGAACAGAACGCGCGGCTGGTCGCCAATGCCGAGGAGTATTACCGGTCGATGTTCGGCGGACGGGTGTCGTCGTGGAACCTGCGCGACCGGCACATGGCGGAGACCGTCGAGGCGCTGGTGAGCTTCCTAGGCCGCAACGGCGGCCCGGCCAAAGTCGTGATCTGGGCCCACAACTCTCACCTCGGCGACGCGCGCTTCACCGAAATGGGCGAACAGGGAGAGCTGAACGTCGGCCAGTTGATGCGCGAGCGCTACGGCGAGCGCGCGGTGCTGATCGGCTTCAGCACGTACACCGGCACCGTCACCGCGGCCGACGACTGGGACTCGCCGGCGCAGCGCAAACGCGTGCGGCCGGGGCTGCGCGGAAGCTACGAAGAGGTGCTGCACGAAGTCTCGACGACGCCGTACTACCTCCTGTTCCGCGGCCACGGCGCGGCGTCCGAGGAGCTCGCAGAGCCGCGGCTGCAGCGCGCCATCGGCGTCATCTACCGGCCGGACACCGAGCGGCAGAGTCACTACTTTCACGCCCGGGTGGCCAGGCAGTTCGACGCCATCATCCATTTCGACGAGACGCGAGCCGTGGAGCCGCTCGAGCGCGGCGGCCACTGGCGCTCGGAGGAGCCGCCGGAGACGTATCCCAGCGGGATTTGAGCGCGTAGCGGAAGGCCGGCGGGTGGAGGCGTACCCGCGCGTAGGCTTCAGCCCGCCCACCCCCGGGGG
>DASVSV010000367.1:0-10269 GCA_036387915.1 Thermoanaerobaculia bacterium | reverse complement strand
GTTCGCAGGCTGCTTCGCGACGGCCTCTGTCAGTCCCTTGATGGCGTTGCGGGTCTGCTCGTCGACGACTTTCGGCGGAGGCGGCGGCGCGGTCGCACACGCGACGGCGACGAGAAGGACGAGCAACCCGAGGAGTTTCATGTGCGCGGCAGGGTAGCGAAGGAAAGCCGCGACTGCGCCGGCCGTCATCGAATCGTTGCAGGAGGCGACGTAGGGCGTGGCTTCAGCCCGCCCACCCCCCGGGGGGCGGGCTGAAGCCACGCCCTACGTTCTCACCTGTCCGGATTCCCTGGCGCCGCGGTTGATTTGCGACGGTCTGCCAGCATCGCTCCTGGCGTAAAACAAACGCCCGCCGGGAGTGATCCCGGCGAGCGTGTGAGTGACTGCGGGCGGATGCGTGTTTACGGGCCGGCGGTTTCCGCGGCGCGGATGTGGATCTCGACGCGGCGGTTGGCCTGGCGGCCTTCGGCGGTGTCGTTGCTGGACTTCGGTCGCGATTCGCCGAAGCCGTAGACGGTGATGGCGGAGGCGCGGACGCCGTTGTCGATCAGGTAGTCGGCGACGCTCGAGGCACGCTGCTCGGAGAGGCGCTGGTTGTACTGATCGGTGCCGGTGGCGTCGGTGTGACCCTCGACGACGAGCAGGTTGTCGGGATACTGGCGGAAGTTGTTCGCCAGGTCATTGAGCGTGGTCCGGGAGGCGGACCGCAGCGCCGAGGAGTTGGTGTCGAAGAGGATGTCGTTCGTCAGGCGAACGCTGATCTCCCCCTCGGACGGACGCGTCACTTCGACGCCCTCGATCTGACGGAGCTCCTGCTCCTGTTTGTCCATGCGGCGTCCGACGGCCGCGCCGACGGCAGCACCCGCGGCGGCGCCGATCACTGCACCGGTGCGGTTGCTGCCCGACTGATTGCCGATCACGGCGCCGGCGATGGCACCCGCGGCCGCGCCGATGGCGGCGCCGCGCTTGGTCTTACGGTTGGGGTCGTCCGTCGTCGTCGCACAGGCGAAGGCGAAGAGAGCGATGAGGATGAGTACGCTGAATTTTCGAACCATCAATACCTCCTAAGAAAGAAAGACGCCCGTTGCCGGGCGTCTTGGGGTCTCTTCAACATTGGTACCGCATTGGGGTTTAGCCGTTGGTGGCGCGGACGTAGAGCTCGACGCGGCGGTTGCGCTGGCGGCCGCTGGCGGTGCCGTTGTCCGTCTTCGGACGCGACTCACCGTAGCCGATGGCGTCGAGACGCGAGCCGCGGACGCCGACGTCCTCGAGATAGTTCGAGACGGCGCTGGCGCGGCGCTCGGAGAGGCGCTCGTTGTATGAATTCGAGCCGGTCGAGTCGGTGTGGCCGGCCACGACGATGGTGGTGTCGTTGTAGCGGTTGAAGACTTCGGCCATCTCGCGGAGCTCGTCACGCGACGTACCGCGGAGGGCGGCCGAGTTGTAGTCGAACAGGATCTCGTTCCTGACCGTGACCTTCAGCTCGTCTTCGTCGGTGCGGCTGACGTCGAGGCCTTCGATCTGACGGAGCTCGCGCTCCTGCTTGTCCATCATGGCGCCGATGATCGCGCCGGTAGCGGTCCCGACCACACCACCGACGACGGCGCCGCGCTTGGAACTGCCCTTGCCGCCGAGCTTCTTGTTGTTTCCGATGATCGTGCCGGCGATGGCACCAGCCACACCGCCGATGATCGCACCCTTCTTGGTCTTGTCCCGCGACGTGGCGACGTCGGCGGCGAAGGCCGCGGGGACGGTGAGGGTGGCGATGAGCACTGCTGCGATGAACTGTTTCATGTGAGTTCTCCTTGTTGTTCTGCTCCCTCTATCGCAACGGTACTGCCAACCACCAAATAACTACGGCAGTAAATGGCGCCAATGACAACCTCCAAGGTGTACCATTCGCGCCGTGCCGCCCCCTCCGCCGATGCGCGACGTGCTGCGTAACGTGCTCCATTACGGAGACTTATCGTTCCGCGACTTCATGGAGCTGGCCCTCTATCACCCCGAGTCGGGGTACTACGCCACGCCCCTGAATCCGGTCGGAAAAGGGGCGGATTACGTGACTGCACCGGTCCTCAGCCCCGTTTTTTCGTACGCTCTTGGCAACCTCGTCCGGGAGTTCGTGCGCCGGAACGAGGGCGGGGTGTGCTCGATTGTGGACATTGGATGCGGGGATGGCCAACTCATCGGGGAGTTGGCTGGTTCCTGGTTGCTGGTTTCTAGTGCCGTTCGGTTCTTCGGAGTGGACCGTGCACTGGAACGGGTCAGCCCCAGGAACCAGCAACTAGCAACCTTCGTCCGCACCTTGGACGAAGTTCCTCGCGACGCGCCTCTCTTGATTCTCTCCAACGAGCTCTACGACGCCTTTCCCTTCGCCCGGCTCGTGCGGCGTGGCGAGCACCTGCATGAGTTGCACGTGCAGGAGCGCGACGGGGTGCTCGACTGGAGCGAGGAGCACGCGTCGGGGGAGTACGAGCACTACTTCGAGCGCTACGGGATCGAGTTGGCGGAGGGGCAGTTCGCGGATGTGTCGCTGGAGTGGGAGGCGTTTCACGCCGACGTGCTGCGCTTCGTCGAGCGCGGCCTGGTCGTCACCATTGATTATGGGTTCCCGGCGGCGAAGCTGTTTCATCCGCGGGCGCGGCGGTTCGGGACGGCGGCCGCGTATGCGGGGCAGCGCGTTTCGCGCGACCTGCTGGCCGATCCGGGCGCGCAGGACCTCACCGCCCACATCAACTTCAGCGACCTGGAGCGGGCGGGGGAGCGTCACGGGGCGAAGACGCTCTACTTCGACCGGCTGGCGAAGTTCCTCCTCACATTGGATGTGATGTCGCACGAGATCTTCCGGCCCGTCGAGGAGTCGGGGATCACGACTACCGAGGAAGGGCTGGCGCTGATCGACGCGCGCGAGGCGGCGCGGCGGCTCGTGCTGCCGGACGGCATCGGCGAAGAGATGCGCGTGCTGGTGCAGGCGAAGAACGTGGACCTCGAGGGGTGGCCGTTCCAGAAGCCGCTGTATTGATTTGTCATCCCGAGCGTGAGTCGAGGGACCTGGGCGGGTGGGGAGGCGCTGTATGTGCCGCAGCCGCTGCGTGTCCCCACCCGCCCAGGTCCCTCGACTCACGCTCGGGATGACAGGTGAGCGCGCATCGGGTTGCGGCACGTGCTGCGTGTCCCCACCCGCCCAGGTCCCTCGACTCGACGCTCGGGATGACATCTGTTGAAACGGTTTGGCGTCTCGCGTCACTAATCACACGTGGGTAGCGCTTCGAGAAGGCTGCCGCCTCTCATCATCGTTCCTCCGGCGGGCGCGCCTGCCCGCTGGAAGGAACGATCGATGGCGGCCGCGGCGCGGAGCGGCGTACACGCTTGCCAAACTGCTGCAAAGCGGCCGGTTGAGCGCCGAAAATGCGAAGAAGATCGGCCGCGCGCTCGCTCGATGATGTTCCTTTCTTGACTCTCCAGACTTGCGGGCTAGAATGGCCGCGGTCTTCAAGTCAGGCGAGCGGATAATGGCAAACTACTCAGTGCTGCTGGTAGCCGTGCTCATCGTGCTGTCGGTTCCGATTCTGACCTTGTTCATCCTCGCGCCGCTGGTTCGGGCGCACAAGGCGAACAAGGTCAAACTCGAACCGTACGAGTGCGGCGTTGCCCCGACTTCACTCGCTTTCGACCATCGATTCTCGGTCCGCTACTTCCTCATCGCGGTCCTCTTCATCATCTTCGACGTCGAGACGGTGTTCCTCTTCCCGTGGGCGATCCGGTTCAAACAGCTCGGCTGGTTCGGGGCTGTCGAGATGGCAATCTTCCTTGCGATTCTCCTGGTCGGATACTTCTATGCCTGGAAGAGGAAGGTCCTGACATGGGTCTGATCGAGGGTCGCTTCGACTCCAACGTCCTGACGACCACCGTCGATAAATTTTTCAATTGGTCCCGTAAATCTTCACTCTGGCCGATGCAGTTCGGCCTGGCCTGCTGCGCGATCGAGATGATGGCCGTCCTCGACCCGCGCCACGACATGGCTCGCTTCGGCGCGGAGGTCTTCCGCGCCACGCCGCGGCAGGCCGACCTGATGATCGTCTCCGGCACCGTCACCGAGAAGATGGCGCCGATCGTCCGCCGCCTCTGGGACCAGATGCCCGATCCGAAATGGGTCATCGCCATGGGCTCGTGCGCGACGTGCGGCGGTCCGTACGACACGTACGCGGTGACGCAGGGCGTCGACCGCCTGATCCCGGTCGACGTCTACATCCCCGGCTGTCCCCCGCGCCCCGAGGCGCTGATCTGGGGACTGATGGAACTGCAGAAGAAGATCGAGAAGATGCACATCCTCCGCAAGGGCGGCGAGGCGTACGACTTCGCCCGTGCGGCGGTGCGTGACTCGCTCCGGCCGGCGCATGAAGGTCCGGCGCTGCGCGCGGAGCAGGCGGCGCAACTCAAGCCCGCGCCGATCTCCGGCGTGAAACGCGCGCCGGCAGCGCCCGCGCCTCCGAAGGCCGCACCGGCCGCCGCACCCGCGGCCGCTCCGGGCGCCGAAGGAGAAGAGGTGTCGCAGGCGGAGATCGAACAGGCCGCCGCTCCGGAAGTCGTTCCGGGCGACGCCACCGACGGCGCTTCGCCGGCGGCGCCGTTCCATCGCGACGACCTCACGCTGCCCGAGCGTATGGCCATGGCCCAGGAGATGGGCAACGGCTGGGAAACGCGCATGTTCGCCGCCATGGCGCAGACGGACTGCGGCGCGTGCGGCTGGGATTGCGAAGGCTACGCGAATGCGCTCGCCGAGGGCGAGACCGACGACATCTCTCTCTGCGTCCCCGGCGAGTCGGAGACGCTGGACATGTTGAAGCTGTTGATGGAAGAGAAGGGGAAGGCTTTCACCGGCGCCTGAGGCGCTGTTGCTGGTTGCTGGTTGCTGATTCCTAGTGCGTTCGCCGAGCTGCACTAGCAACCAGTAACCAGGAACTAGCAACCCACAATGTCAGAGCAAACTCCACCAAGCCCAGCTCCGCCTCCGGCTGCCACGCCTCCGGCCGCGCCCCCTCCGGATGCGCCGACGGCTCGTACGGTCGACGAGATCAAGCGCGATCCGCTCGTGGCGGCGGTGGTCAGCCGCGTCGACGACGCGGTCATCGACGCGCGGGAGATGGTCGGCGAGGTGACGCTCTTCATCGACCGCGACCGCATCGTCGAAGTAGCGCAGACGTTCAAGGAATCCGGCTTCGTCTATCTCGTCGACCTGGCCGGCATCGACTACTCCAAGTTCCCCAATCACGCCGGCCCGCGCTTCTCGGTCGCGTACACGCTCTACTCGTTCCAGAAGAACGCGCGCGTGCGTCTGCGCGTCTGGACCGACGAAGAGACGCCGGTGCCCTCGGTGACCTCCGTCTGGCGGACCGCCAACTGGCACGAGCGCGAGACGTTCGACATGTTCGGCATCAAGTTCTCCGGACATCCGAACCTCGAGCGCATCCTGATGTGGGAAGGCTTCAACGGCTATCCGCTGCGCAAGGACTTTCCGGTGCGCGGCATCGACACCGGCGCACGCATCTATCCCGAGGTTTTCCCCGAGGGTGGCGGACCGAAGGCCGGCTCGACCGGCAAGCCGGTCACCGACGTCAACATCTATAAAGGTGAGTGGAAGAAATACGGCACGTGGCCGCTCGCGCAGATCGGCGGCGCTCCGAAGCCTGCTGTCGCCGCGCCGAAGCCCGCCGCGAAAGCCGCGGTTGCGGCCGCGCCCGCGGCTCCGCCGCCGGCAGCCGCAGCGGAGCCTGCGCCGGCAGCCGCCGAGTCCGAGGAGGAGGCCTGATGTTCGACGTCCACGAGATGGAGGTCAACTTCGGACCTCAGCACCCTTCGACGCACGGTGTGCTGCGCGTGCTGCTCAGAATTGACGGCGAGCGGATCATCGACGCGAAGCCGATCATCGGCTACCTGCATCGCGGGACCGAGAAACTCTTCGAGCACATGGCCTATCCGCAGTGCATCCCCCACACGGACCGGATGGACTACGTGGCCTCGGCCACGAACAACCTCGGCTTCGTCGAGACGGTCGAGAAGCTGATGGGCGTCACGAAAATGATCCCGCGCCGCGCGCAGATCATGCGGGTGATGCTCTCCGAGCTGCAGCGCATCTCGTCGCACCTGCTCTGGCTGGCCACGCACGCAATCGACCTCGGCGCCATGACGCCGTTCTTCTACACGTTCCGCGAGCGCGAGCAGATCCTCGACTTCTTCGAGTCCTACTGCGGCGCGCGCCTGACGCTGAACTGCATGCGCATCGGCGGCATGCCCGACGACCTGCCGCACGGCTGGCTCGAGGACGTCGAGGCGTTCGTCGACAAGTTCGAGGCCTGCATCGACGAATACGAGTCGCTGCTGACCAACAACCGCATCTGGAAAAAGCGCACCATCGGCGTCGGCGTGCTGAAGCCGGAAGACGCCATCGACTGGGGCATCACCGGCCCCCCGCTGCGCGGCTCGGGCGTCGAGTGGGACCTCCGCCGCGCGCAGCCGTACGAGATCTATCCCGAGCTCGACTTCGACGTCCCCATCGGCAAGAACGGTGACACCTACGACCGCTACCTCGTGCGCATGGAAGAGATGCGGCAGTCAACGTACATCCTCAAGCAGTGCTTCCCGCTCATCCGCGCCACTCCCGCCGGTGACATCAAAGCGAAGATCTCCAAAGTGATCCGCCCGCCGGAAGGGGAGGTCTATCACTCCATCGAGTCCCCGAAGGGTGAGCTGGGCTACTACATCGTCAGCGACGGCAAGACGCAGAACGCGTATCGCTGCCACGTGCGCCCGCCGTCGTTCGTGAACCTGCAGGCGCTGCCGGCGATGGCCAAGGGACACCTGGTGTCGGATCTCGTGGCGCTGATCGGGACCATCGATATCGTCCTGGGCGAGGTGGACCGGTGACGGGATTGAGGATTGAGGATTGTGGATTGAGGATGACGAGGCCGGGGATTTCAATCCTCAATCCTCAATCCTCAATTCTCAATCCGGCAGAGCGGGAGGTCGCACCTTGAACAAAGCGCTCATGACGTACCTCATCTGGCCCGTCGTGAAGTTCTCGATCGCGTTCATCATCGTGCAGGGGATCGTCGCGGCGATGAACTGGGTCGAGCGCCGGCTGCTCGGGCTCTTCCAGGCGCGCCTCGGACCGAACCGCGTCGGCCCCGCCGGCCTGCTGCAGATCATCGCCGACCCGATCAAGTTCCTGCTCAAGGAAGACATCGTCCCCACGAGCGCGGAAAAGGTCGGCCACTTCCTCGGCCCCGTGCTGCCGCTCATCCCGGCCTTCATCGTCTTCACGCTGATTCCGTACGGGCCGCCGCCGACCTTCACCGTCACGCGCGTGAACGTCGGTCTGCTGCTGATCCTCGCGCTGACCTCCACCGCCGTCTACGGAATCATCCTCGGCGGCTGGGCCTCGAACAACAAGTACTCGCTGATGGGCGGCCTCCGTTCGGCGGCGCAGATGGTCTCTTACGAAGTGCCGTTCGGCCTTTCGATCGTCGGCGTGCTGATGCTCACCGGCTCGCTCGACCTCGTGACCATCGTCCGCTACCAGGAAGTGAACGCCTGGAACTTCCTCCCGCAGATCGTGGCCTGCTTCATCTTCCTCGTCTCGATGAACGCGGAGAACAACCGCACGCCGTTCGACTTGCCCGAGGCCGAATCGGAGCTGGTAGCCGGATATCACACCGAGTATTCGGCGATGAAGTTCGCCTTCTTCATGCTCGGCGAGTACTCGATGATGATCGTGAACTCGTGCCTCATCGTGACGCTCTTCTTCGGCGGCTGGACGCTGGGCATGTTCGGCGTCGGACTGACCACCGAAGTGCTGCGCGGCATGGGCGTGTTCGGCGGAATCCTGGGGCTGGTGATCTTCGTGACGAAGGTCATGTTCTTCCTGCTGGCCTACGTCTGGACGCGTGCGACGTTCCCCCGTTTCCGTTTCGACCAGCTCATGGACCTCGGCTGGAAGTTCCTGATCCCGCTGGCGCTGGCGAACATCTTCGTCACCGCGATCTTCATCCTGGCGGGACAGGAGCGGATGCTCTACTGGATCGGTATCGCCACGATCGCCGCCATCATCGCCTACCTCATGAAGCCGAAGCCGCGCCGCGTGCGCACGCCCCGGAAGGTGGTCCATGCAAGTTGAGTATCCGAAGAATCGCTGGTCCGACAAATTCCTCCTGCTGGACATGCTGGAGGGGTTGAAGACCACGCTGCGCGAGCTCTTCAAGCCGAAGGTCACGATCCGCTATCCGGAAGAGCGCATGGAGCCGGCGGACCGCTTCCGCGGCATGTTCAAGTTCTCGTACGACCGCTGCATCGCCTGCAAACTCTGCGCGGTGGCCTGCCCGATCGACATCATCTACATCGACGTGCACGACGAGACGGTCGAAGAAGCGGGAAAGAAGAAGAAGATCAAGGTTCTCGACCGCTACGACATCGACGTCAAGCGCTGCATGTTCTGCGCGCTCTGCGAAGAGGCCTGCCCCACCAAACCGAAGTCGATCTGGCTGACCACGAAGACGTACGAGCTGGCCACCTACGACCGCAACGACCTCTATTTCAACATGCAGGAGCTCGAGTACTGGGACGACCGTCCGCAGTACACGGGCTTGCCGGAGGAGGACGGGAAGCCGCAGCTCGACGAGGCGCGGCTCCTCAAATAGCAATGGACGATCTCGGCTCCCAGATGCCCCTCCTCGTGTTCATGGTGATCGGCACGATCGCCGTGGCCTCGTCGATCCTCGTCGTGGCGATGCGCAATCCCGTGCATTCCGCGCTCTTCCTCCTGCTGACGTTCCTCTGCGTGGCGGTGCTGTTCGTGATCCGCTCCGCGGAGTTCGTGGCCGCCGTGCAGGTGCTCGTCTACGCCGGCGGCGTCATGGTCCTGTTCCTCTTCGTGGTCATGCTGATCAATTACCGGCAGCTCCCCGAGGAGCGCCTGCTGTCGAAGGTGTGGCTGGGCGGTATCGGCGTCGGAGTGGCGGTGTTCGTCCTCTTCTTCTCGCTGGTGCGCAACGGCGCGTACGCCGATCAGGCGCCCGACGCGGCGCGGAAACTGTCCACTGTGCGCGAGACGTATCTCACCGAGCATCCCAGCGATCCGACGAAGCTCGTGCGCCGCACGCGCGACCGCGAGAACCGCAATGCCGAAGCCGTCGGGATGGCGCTCTATACCGACTACCTCGTGCCGTTCGAGGTCGTGTCGCTGTTCCTGCTCGTGGCCATGATCGGCGCGATCGTCATCGGCAAACGGGAGCTGTCCGCCGAGGAAGAAGAGGCGACCCCGCAGTTCATCCTCGAGCGCGCCGAGACGGAGAAGGAAGTGAAGGAGGCCATGAGTGCCTGATCATTCCTCAACCCTGAGGAGCGCAGCGACGAAGGGTCAATGGAGCCCCCTCGCTGCAGTGGCCACGCATCGTGAGGGCTCCATTGATCCTTCGCTACGCTCAGGATTTGTGGCTCGCGGGGGACACCATGCCTAGTACTGCCCAATACCTCATGCTGTCCGGCACTCTGTTCGCCGTCGGCCTGGTCGGCGTGATCATCCGCCGGAACATGATCACGGTGCTGATGTGCATCGAGCTGATGCTCAATGCCGTCAACATCAACCTCGTCGCCTTCTCTCACCATCTCGCCAATCTCGAAGGACAGGTCTTCACTGTCTTCGTCATCACCATCGCCGCCGGCGAGGCCGCGGTCGGGCTGGCGATCATCATTCAGTTGTACCGGCTCCGCTCCACCGTGAACGTGGACGAGGTGAGAACGCTCAATGGTTGACATCGTGGCGGCTCCCTTGATCCTTCGCTTTTCTCAGGATGGACTATGCAGACAGCGCTGATCGCCGTCGTCCTGCTGCCCGCGCTCGGCGCGTTGATCAACGGGCTGCGCGCGTTCCTGGTGCCGCACGCGCCGAAGAACCGCACCATCACCAAAGCGGTGGCTCTGGGTGCCACGTTTCTCTCCGCGCTCATCGCAACGGTCTTCGTCGTGCTGCCGTTCGTGAAGACGGGTGAAGCGCAGCAGTTCTCGTATTACGAATGGATCCCGGCCGGCATCGGTACGGTCGGCAGCCAGATCGCCAATTTCTCGATCGACCTCGCGTTCCGCGTCGACCCGCTGTCCTGCACGATGCTGATGATCGTCACGTGGATCGGTTTCCTGATCCACGTCTATGCGACGGGGTACATGTCGCACGAGACCGGCTTCACGCGCTTCTTCACGTACCTCAACCTGTTCATG
>DASVSV010000366.1:0-1855 GCA_036387915.1 Thermoanaerobaculia bacterium | reverse complement strand
CGCATCGTGTCCCCGAAGCTCATGCAGCGCGCCCCCACCCGCCCAGGTCCCTCGACTCGACGCTCGGGATGACAGTGCAATGGCCTTAACTTAGCGCGAGCGAAAACCCCTCATCCGCCTTCGGCACCTTCTCCCCTCACGAGGGGAGAAGGGCAACAAAGGGAGCGTCTGGCGAGAGCCATGTTTGTTGCCCCTCTCCCCGCGGTGAGCGGGGAGAGGGTGCCCGAAGGGCGGGTGAGGGGTCGTGCAAATTGCGCTAAGTTAAGGCCATTGGGATGACACCGTGTGGGGGGGGGGCGCGCTGAACGAGCTTTGGGTCACGTTCACGCCCCCCCGCCCACCCAGGTCCCTCGACTCACGCTCGGGATGACAGCGTAAAAAGCGAGGCCTTCAGCGGGTGCTGCACTAGCAACCAGTAACCAGCGACCAGCAACCAATCACGAATTGATCCGCTGATACGTGCTTCTCAGCATCGTCACGCGTTTCACGTAATTGCGCGTTTCCTGGAAGGGGATCGACTCGAGGAACTCGTCGGTCGGTTTGCCGGGGGCGGCGCGGCGCCACTTGAGGACGTTGCCCTGTCCGGCGTTGTACGACGCCACGGCCATGTAGACGTTGCCGCGGAACATGTCGATGAGCATGCGCAGGTGGAACGTGCCGAGCTGGATGTTCACGTCCGGATTCTCGAGGCGTGACACGGCGAAGACGATGCGCAGCTTCTTCGCGTGCTCCTTCGCGGTCGGCGGCATGAGCTGCATCAGTCCCGTGGCGCCGACGCGCGACTTCGCCTTCGGGTTGTAGTAGCTCTCCTGCAGGATCAGGCCGCGGACGAGGTTCGGGTCGAGCCCGCGCTCTTTGGCGTGCTCCTCGATCTCCTCGCTGTACCGCATTGGGTAGTACATCCGAAAAAAGTAGAGCGGCACCGTGTCCTGCTCGACGGTGGCGAGCTGCGGCCAGGCGCGGCGCAGGGAGGTGTACATCTGCAGCCGGTCGCCGCTGGCGTTGTGGATGTCGGCCAGCAGCGCGTTGGCGAAGCGGTCGTTGCCGCGGCGCGCGTTCTTCCGGATCTCGGCCTGCGCGTCGCGCATCGCCGAGAGCGCGGTCAGCTCGTACGCGAGGTCGAGCTCGTCCGGCATCTCCTTCTCCGCGAGCTCCTGCCAGTCCGGCCTTTCGCGCTTCAGCGGATTCTCGGCCTTCTTCACCTCGCGCTTCGCGCCGCGCGTCACGGCGTGCTGCGCGTAGAGGTCCTCGTAGGGTGCGGAGGCGAGCTTCTGGTAGATGGTCCTGGCCGCCTCCTTCTGCCCCTGCCGGTCGAGCGAGCGCGCGTACCAGTACTCCGACTGCCGCCGCACGTTGGGATGCGTGTACGTGTCGGCGATGAAGCGGAACAGTTTCTTCGCGCCGGCCAGGTCGCCGCGCGCGTACGCCGCCCAGCCCTTGTCCCAGAAGTGCTGCAGCGAGGGATCGGCGGAGCGGTCGATCTTGATGAGCTGCGGCACGAGCTCCATCACGTACGCGTCCTGGTTCTTCGAGGTCGCACGCGCGATGAGCGCGTTCAGCACGTCCACGCGCTGGTCGTTGTCGAGCGGCAGCGCCAGCAGGTCCTTGAGGCGCTCGCTGGCCAGCCGCTCGTACTCCTCCTTCTTCCTCTTCTTCTCGAGGTCGATCAGCTTGATCTTCTCGAAGACAGTCTGGAACTTCGGCTTGGTGACGGTGCGCCGCTTCTTGCCCTTGCCGACTTTCTGTTTCACGGTGCCGACCTGCTTCCGCTTCTTGACCGTCTTGAACGACTCGGGATTGATGGCCGAGGAGACGATGGCGTAGTTCTTGGCGGCGTGGCGGAGCGCGGGGATGG
>DASVSV010000365.1:0-3900 GCA_036387915.1 Thermoanaerobaculia bacterium | reverse complement strand
CTTCAGCCCGCCCCTCCCGTGGGGCGGGCGGGCTGAAGCCACGCCCTACGTTCGGCGCATCCAGTCAAGAGCGGCGGAGGCCGCCCCAAGCAACGGCGGACACACGTGGGAACAACAACGCTCAACGACCGCGGACCGGGTTGCACCCGCGCATGCGCCGACCTACGTTGTTGTATCTGCCACACGTAATGCTGCGGAAAGGTTCTGTGACCATGATGGAAAGACGGTTATTGCCCACGATCGTCGTCTGTTGCTTTCTCACAGTCGAAGCGGCGGCCATCGAGCGAGACACGCGCGATCGCGCGCCGGAGAAAGCGGTCTGGGACTGGACAGCGGAGGAACGGCTCGCCGCGCGTCGCCATGCAGCGCATGCCAGCGACGGAGAGGCCGACATGGTCGATTCGTCTCGGCTGGCCCGGCCCGATGCCGGATTCGCGATCGACGGGAGGCGTAATCCAGAGTTGTTTCTGTCGCATGAATTGATGGCGTTTTTGCTCGGCATGAAAACGGCCAGCACGGCCGAAACGACACGCAATCGGGCGCACCATGAGAGCGCGATTCGGGAGCTCGGGTGGGAGCCCACGGAATTCTGGCGCCATCTCGATGCTGCTAGCACCACCTATGACGACATTCTGCGTTCGGCAGCGAATGAGCCAAGCACTGAGGAATCGCGTTCATTGTGCAACGCGAGGTTCGACGTTCTCACGGCAATGCGGGCGAAATACCGCCGGTTCGACGAGTTTTTGTACCTCGCCATCGCACCTCGTGGTGTTCTTTCCTCGCATGCCGCGCCAGCCGAGGAATGGTCATTGTGGCTCGAACGAGGATGCCGGTGAATCACGTGCGGATGGTCGCGTGCCGCATTGCCGTTCTGACGTTCAGCGCCGCTGCGTCACTCGCGACCAGGGCCGCGCCATGTAACTATCTGTATATGGAACACGTATCGTTTCGCGCCGACTCAAGTACCTATTCCGGTGACGCGCGGGTGACCTGCTACAACGGTTACATGGTCAAATACAATGGTGAGTTCAATGCTCGGTCGTGGGTGGTTGACGAGACGAGCGGGACCACCGTGGCCGAAATCGAATGCGCGAGCTGTCGCTTCGGTGAAACGGTTTGGGTTGCCGCGGTCGGCGGAACGACGGAGGCCGAGCATTGCTACAGAGCACGGCTGTCGTCACGGTCCGTGACATACGCCGAAAACGAGATTGCCTCGGCGCGCGCGTGTGCTCGTATGCCGTGCGAGGACCTGAACATGAACTATGTTTGTGACAATCAGGAAGATCTCGACAAAGATCCGAATGAGGACTCGTGTCCTGGCGGCCCGCCCTGTACTTCGCCCATCCTCATCAACCTCAACCGCGGCGAGTGGAGTCTTGCTGAGGCAGCCGATCCTGTGTCGTTTGACATCGACGCCGACGGGGTGCCTGATCGAATCACCTGGACGAAGCGCGAAGCCGCAATTGCGTTTCTCGCTCTCGATCGCAATGCAAACGGCATCATCGACAATGGCGCCGAGCTTTTTGGGAATTGGACGATGCTCAGAACGGGCGCTCGCGCAGCAAACGGGTTCGAGGCACTGAAAGAGCTGGACTCGAATGGCGACGGCGCGGTCACCCGTCTCGATGCTCGCTGGACTGCTCTTCGGCTCTGGATTGACGCAAATCACGACGGTGTGTCGCAAGCAGTGGAACTGCAAGCGCTCAGCGGGAGAGCGGTGGAAGCGTTGCAGACCTCGTATCATTGGACAGGACGCCGTGACCAGGAGGGGAACTTCTTCGGCTACCAGGGACGTGCGCAGATCGACGGCCTCCCGGAGGCAATCTACGACGTCTATTTCAGTCCTGTGCCGTAGCATCGCAGCGGCTGGAGGACCGGCCGGCCGGCAGCCGGCGCTCCACTGCACGCTTCTATACTGTCCCGCGTGCTGACCAGACCGCGCCTGCGCGAGTGGCTCGAGGAGCGCTTCTTCCTGCGCTGGCACATGACCTTCATCCTCGGCGGGACCTTCCTGGCCGGCTTGGTCATGACGCGCGTGCTGATGCTCGGCGGTGTGAACAATCTAGCGGTGCGGTACGTCGTCGCCGTCGCGGCGGCGTATCTCGCGTTCCTCGTGCTGATTCGTCTCTGGCTGGTGTACGTCGGCTCGGGGCACACGATCGACCTCGATCTCATCGGCGATGCCGCCGATATCGCGCTCTCCTCCGGAAACGGGCCGCGCTTCCACGGCGGTGGCTCGAGCGGCTCGTGGAGTGGTCCCGATCTCGATCTCGGCGGCGATCTCGAAGACATCGTGCTGGTCGTCATCCTGGTGGTCATCGTGGTCTGCCTCTGCGGCTTCGCGATCTACTTCATCTACACCGCGCCCGCGTTACTCAGCGAAGCCGCGTTCGAAGCCGCACTCGCCGGCGCACTGGCGCGCCGCACGCGCAAAGCGACCGGGCCGGGATGGATCGGCGCGGTCTGGCGCGCGACGCTCTGGCCCTTCGCGATCGTGCTCGTGCTCTCCGGCCTCCTCGGATGGGGCGCGCAGCGCGCGTGCCCCGCGGCGAAGCGGCTCAGCGAGGCGCTGAGCTGCGCGTCGCACACGCCGCGCTGATGGGAGGGTGCAGGTGGCAGGGCGCGGGGCGCAGGAGAAAACTGCGTCCCTATGGAGTGCGCGCGGCCTAGCCGCCGCTTTCATATTCGGGAGCAACGCGGCGGCGAAGGTTGCAGCTCTTCGTGCACGTTCGCGGCGCCGGGCGCGCTCTACGGGGAACGTGCCGCCGGACCGTTCTGGAGACGGGCGACTCTGCCGCCGCTGGGTCCCGAATACGAAAGCGGCGGCTAAGGCCGCGCGCACTCCATAGGGACGCCGTCGCTCCTGCGCCCCGCGCCCTGCTGCCTGCCCCCTCAGGCCTCCCGCCCGTGGCGCTCTCTGATATCTTCCGCCCCGCCATGATCAACAAAGTCATCGCGTCCGCGGCCGAGGCGGTGCAGGACATCCCCGACGGGGCGACGCTCGTCGTCGGCGGCTTCGGTCTCTGCGGCATTCCGGAAAACCTCATCAACGCGCTGGTCGACAAAAAAGTCACCGGCCTCACCTGCGTCTCCAACAACGCCGGCGTCGACGACTGGGGACTGGGCCTGCTCCTGCAGACCAAGCAGATCCGCAAGATGGTCTCCTCGTACGTCGGCGAGAACGCGGAGTTCGAGCGCCAGTATCTGGCCGGCGAGCTCGAAGTCGAGTTCGTGCCGCAGGGCACACTGGCCGAGCGCATGCGCGCCGGCGGCGCGGGCATCCCGGCGTTCTACACGCCCGCCGGCTTCGGCACCGTCGTCGCCGAGGGGAAAGAGACGCGCGACTTCGACGGACGCATGTACGTGATGGAGCGCGGCATCGTCGGCGACTTCTCGCTCGTGGCCGCGTGGAAGGGCGATCGCCTCGGCAATCTCGTCTTCCGCAAATCGGCGCGCAACTTCAACCCCATGGCCGCGACGGCGGGGAAGATCTGCGTGGCCGAGGTGGAGGAACTCGTGGAGCCGGGCCAGCTCGATCCCGATTGCATCCACACGCCCGGCGTCTTCGTGCACCGCGTGGTCGTCGCGCCGCGCGTGAAACGCATCGAGCAGCGCACGGTGAGGAAGGGATAAGCCATGCCACTGACGCGCGAACAGATCGTCCGCCGCGCCGCGCAGGAACTGCGCGACGGCTACTACGTGAACCTCGGCATCGGCATGCCGACCCTCGTCGCGAACTACATCCCCGAGGGGATGGAGGTGATTCTCCAGTCGGAGAACGGCATCCTCGGACTGGGACCGTTTCCCACCGAAGCCGAAGTCGATCCCGACCTGATCAACGCCGGCAAGCAGACCGTGACCACGCTGCCCGGCGCGTCATATTTTCCGAGCGCCGATTCG
>DASVSV010000364.1:0-5065 GCA_036387915.1 Thermoanaerobaculia bacterium | reverse complement strand
GGGATGTTGCGACTTCAGCGCGGCTTGCCACCGAATTGGAAAGCGGCGGCCGGGCCGCCGCACTCCATACACTAAGCCGCCTGCCGGTGACGAGAGGCAGCCCTGATTAGAGTTGGTCGCCTTCCTGGAGCGCGGGTTATGTGCCCCCGCTCCTGGCCGACCGGCGGCGCGGAGTCGGTGCGTGCGTCAACTTTGCCCGCCAGACGCCGCGGCCGTGGGTGAACGCGTACAGCGACGTCCCCTCGGGGGCGTCGGCGATCGCCAGCCATTCGGTGACCGCGTTTGGCATTCCGTCCACTTCCGTCATCCAGTGAGCACCGCCGTCGGTCGAAACCATCACACCGAGGTCCGTGCCGATGAAGAGGCGTTGCGAACGGTGCGGATCGATCACGAGTGAGTGAACGGGAATGTCGGGAATCTGACCGTCACCTTCTCCGTCCAGCGGCGCCCACGAAACACCACCGTTCGTGCTCTTCCAGACATGTGGTCCGCCGAACCCGGCAAACGTTGCATAAACGACGTCCGCATCTCCAGGATGCTGCGTGATGGACGAGACGAACCCTTCGCGCGGTCGCACGCCGGGCCACGCGGTGGCCGGCGTCGCCGAGCGCGCGTCATCGTTTCTATAGATGAAGCCGTCCGAAGTTCCGGCAAGAACTCGGGAGCCCGATACGGCGATGGCACTCACTCTTCCGGTGCCGAGCGTGGTACTTGCGGCACTCCAGTTGGCGCCGGCATTGTCCGTTCGCCACAGCTTCCGGCCACCGGTCCAGAGCACCTGCGGAGTTCCGGGATCGATCATCAGCGGAGTGATGAAAAGGAAATCATCTGAGAGGCCCGCGGTTGAATTTTTGAACGTCTTTCCGCCGTCCACGGTCTTCAGGATGTTGGCGACCTGCGATGAAACGTAAAAAGTGCTCGGTGTCACGGGATTGATCGCGAGGTAGCTGCCATCACCGCCCGCGACCGGGATCCACCCGTTTGCACCCTGGTCATCGCGTCCGAGGAGCGTGCCGTTGTCCTGCGCGCCCGCGATGTATTCGCGGCCGTTCGGAAACACTGCGCCGTGGTAGAACTGCGTGATCCCGAGGTTGCCGCTGATGTGTTGCCACGCCATCTTCCCGTTATCAGGATTGCAGAGCGAGGTGACTCCGCGTTGCACCTCGTCAGAAGCTTCATTGGTTTTGAAGATGCCGCCGTCATTCGCCGCGAAGACGGTGTCGTTCGCTTTCCCGTCGAAATTCGGATGGAAAACGACCGCGTGCTGATCGGCATGAACCCAGGAAGGTTTTGCATGATTCGCCCACCAGTACGACGCGACTCCCCAGGTGGCACCACCGTCGTCGGAGCGGAACAGATCGACGCCACCCGCCCATACTCGATCGGGATTGGTCGGATCGACAGCGATCGTGTTGCAGTACCACCCCATCGTCACGAACTTATTCTGGTTACTGAACTTGCATTCCACTTCAGCAGCGGCGACGGGATTGGTAAGGAGAAGCGTCGATAGCCGGTCGGTGGCCGTGTTTCGCACGGCCGCTTTCCACGTTCCTGCAGCTCCCGCCTCGTTCGAGCGAAAGACCGCCAGCAGTCCTTGATAGAAGTTGCCCGGCGCGGAAACGTTGCTCGCTGACAACGCGTACACGACGTCGGGATTCGACGGCGCGACGGCAAGCGTGGTTCGTCCCATGTTGGTTTCCGAGAGCACCGCGCTCCATGCGCCGTCCGCTGCCGCATCCGTGTTGCGATAGACGGTTGCCTGACCGAGGGTGCCGCACGATGCATAGAGGTAGTCGGACGCGGCATGCGGACGCGCAGCGAGATCGAGACAGCCGCCTGAGACATCGACAGAGAGGATTCGCTTCCACGACTGTCCTGCATCGGACGATCGAAAGACGCCCGTCCTGGTCGCTGCATAAATCCGATTCGTGTCGACCGAGCTCACGAAGAGATCGTTCACGAAATGGAAGTCGCTGGTGCGCGTGCTTTCGAGAATCGACCAGGTCTCTCCGGCATCGGTCGAGACAAAGATCCCACCGCCTCGGAGCGGCAGTCCGGTGCCCCGCACGGTTTCGCGAAAGTACCCCTCCCCTGTCCCCGCATAAAGTCTGTTGTGGTCACGAGGGTCCATCACCAGCGAGTTGACGGCGATGTTCGCGAGCGTGTCGCCAGTCGGACGCCACGCGGCGCCGCCATCGGTGGTTTTCCAGACGCCTCCCGACACGCCACCCGTGTACATCGTCTCCGTCTGCTGCGGATCGATGACGAGCGTACGCGTGCGGCCGCCGATGTTGCCCGGCCCGAGCCAGCTCCATCGCGCCAGATTCCGGTCCGCCGCGGTGGCCAGCGCAAGAGTGTGCTCCGCTGCGGTCCCCAGAGCGAGAGTGCGCTCCGCGAGCGACGGCCGCTCCTGATCGAGCGTCACAGAGTAGGCGCGCATGGACTGCAGCGCATCCTGGGCCTGCTCGTAAAGCTGCGGTGGATTCAAGTCGGTTCGCTCACCCAGCCTTTTGAGGCGCGCGTACTCGTCGGCGAGATCGGGTGCGCCGTAAGGGTTGCGTTCCTCCTCGTACGAAGGACGCTTTGGTGAGGAAGTCACACTACACGCGAGCATTGCGGGTAGCAGCAGAAGTACCAGGAGTGCGTGAACGCGGCTCATGCGCAGACCTTAGCATCGGCGCCTCCATCTGGCTCGCGGACGTATTTCGCATTTCCTGAAACGTCACACCGACCGCGGCGTGGCCGGGCCGAAGTTCTTAAGCGGCCTTTCGCACCGGCTCCGCCGGCGTGACCGCCGGCTTCTTCCCCCAGCCCGCGGTCTGCACCAACGCGACGCCGGCCAGGATGACCACCATGGCCAGCACCGAGACCCAGGTCAGCGGCTCGTTGAGGATCAGCCAGCCGAGGAAGACGGCCACGACGGGGTTCACGTAGGCGTAGAGCGAGGTGTGCGTGGTGCGCATGTGGGCGAGCGCGAAGACGTACGCGCTGTACGCGATGATCGAGCCGAAGACGGTCAGGTAGAGCAGTGCGCCGAAGGTCCGCGCCGTCAGCACGAAGCGCGGCGCTTCGCCGATGGCGAAGCCGGCGATGGTCACCATCGCGCCGCCGAAGAGCATCTGCAGCGCGGACGAGGAGAGCAGCGGCACGTGCTTGAGGTTGTACTTGCCGTGGGCGGAGCCGAGCTGCCAGCAGATGCCGCCGATCTGGATGGCCAGCGCGCCGAGGAGGAATCCGGTGCTGAGCTTCCCGCCCGAGCCGCGCGGCGTGACGAGCAGCGCCACGCCGAGGAAGCCGATGGCCATGCCGATGCCGGCCTGCAATGAGACGCGCTCGCCAGCGCGGCGGAACATCTCGATGATGGCCATCCAGAACGGCGCGGTGGCGACCAGCAGCGCGGCGATGCCGCTCGGCACGTAGAGCTCGGCCCAGACCACGGCCAGGTTGCCGACGCCGACCAGCAGAAAGCCGATCAGCGCCAGGTTGGCCAGCGTACGGCGATCGCGCGGAATCTGCTCGCCGCGCAGCTTGGCGATGAGCAGCATGACCAAGCCCGCCACGACGAAGCGCGAGCCGGTGAGGAGCAGTGGCGGAATGGTCTCCAGAGCGATGGCGATTCCGAGATAGGTCGTGCCCCACACGACGCAGACGATCGCGAAGGCCACGTAGGCGACGGTTTTCTCGTGCTTCACTTGTCGCTCCTCCCGAGGTCGATGCCACCGACCTTCTCGCAGTGCGTTTCCATGACGATGGTCGTGCGCGTCGAGAGCGACAGGGCCGTGAGCTGCTGCACCAGCAGGTTCAGGCCGCCGATCGAGTCCGCGCGCACTTTGATGAGGTAACAGTCGTCGCCGGCGACGGTGTGCACTTCCAGGATCTCGTCGCGCTGCATCAGCTCGCGGAACTTCTTCCACGTCCCGGAGGACAGGGTCGCGCCGCGCGCGGCGATGAAGGCGGTGACGACGCGGCCGATCGCGACCGGGTCGACGACCGCGGTCGTGCCGCGGACCACGCCCTGCCGCTCGAGCTTGTCCAGACGGTCGGCGACGGCCGGTCGCGAGAGGCCGATCTGCTCGGCGATCTGCGCGGCCGGCGTACGCGCGTCCTTCAGAAGAAGCGCGACGATCCGGAGGTCCAGCTCATCCAATTCGACTGCCACGAAAGCAATATGCTGTCGTTTCGTCGGAAAAGCAAGTCACGGAGCTGCGAATCGTTTGAGTTAGTGGTTACTGGTTGCTAGTGCGTCGTGGCGAGAGGCACCAGCAACTAGCAACTGGCAACCAGCAACCCGCGCAGCCCGAGGTGCTGCAACGACGGCGTCACGTGCATGTGGACGCGCGGGTACTGGAAAGCGGTTCGCTTCGTGGCGCTGTCGAGCAGGTCGCGCTTGAGGTACTCGACTTTCACGTCGGACTGCGGGTCCTCGAGCAGGCGGCGCAGCGACTCACGGCTGAAGACGATCGTGCGGAGCTTCAGCCCCTCCACACGGATCGTGTAGCGAATCGAATTCTTCTCCGGTGAGCACGCACGCGCGACGCCGGGCGGAAGAACACTCACGATCTCTTCTGCGATGCGGTTTTCGTCGGTCACTTTGCTTTGCGTTCTCATGCTGGTATAGACGCATGCGGCGGGCGAAAGTTTTGTCCGCCGCTGCCAACTCCCAGTGAACACCCCGTCAAGACTCGTGACATTCACCCCCCTCGGACGTGCCGCCGAGGCCCTGGCGAACGAGACCCTGCTCGACGTCGCCCGCCGCGTCGGCGCCCCCCTGGGAAACAGCTGCGGAGGCGTCGGCGTTTGCGCGCGCTGCAAAGTGCGCGTGGTGGAGGGAGCGGAGAACCTCAGCGCGCCGACCTCGATCGAGGTTCGCTTCGCACGCGGGTTTGCGGAGGGGGAGCGGATGGCGTGTCAGGCGGTGGTCATGGGTGATTGCAGCGTGACCACGACGTACTGGTGAATGTGACCGCCAAACACCGTCATAAACGCGAACTTCAGGCGAGAGCCGGCCCCTCATCCGCCTTCGGCACCTTCTCCCCGCCTCGCGGGGCGAAGGGCAACAAACTTC
>DASVSV010000363.1:0-12014 GCA_036387915.1 Thermoanaerobaculia bacterium | reverse complement strand
TCTGGTTCTGGCTGCCGCTTTCTAATTCGTCAGCCGCAGCGGAGGCCGGACCCGAATAGGAAAGCGGCAGCCACAAACAAAATCGCTGCCGCACTCCATAGTCACTCACGCGTGATGACCCCGATCGCGCCCAGCGCGTCGAGGTACTGCGTCACGTCCTCGAGCTTCACCGGCTCGTAGATCGCGGAGAGCATGTCGCGGATCTCGGCGTCGGTGCGTTTGCCGTCCCAGAGGTTCAGGGCCTCGTACTGGTACTCGCCGTTGAGGCGGATGGCGGGGCCCTGGTAGCGCGCGGTGAAGTAGTCGTAGCCGAAGGCGCTCATCGGGCCGCGGACCTTCCGCCGCACCGGCTGCGGTCCGGTGAAGAAGCGCGCCACGGAGGCTTTCATCTCGCGCTCGTACCACTCCGAGAACGGCACCGACTTGCGTCGCAGCGCACGCGCGCGGCGCTCGAGCGCGAACGGTTCCATCAGCGTGTTGATTGCCGGTGCGTCCTCGGGCGCGATGCGCGCGAGGATGTAGCCGCTGGCGGCGGCGATGAACGCGGCCCGGCCGAGCTTCGTCGAGTCGATGTTCGCGGGGACGTCGCGATTGGTGTGGATGTAGCGGTCCGGCCAGTCGTTGAGATAGATGGCCGGGATGGCGAACGAGCTGTCGCTGTAGACCTGATGGTCGCTGCCCTGCGTCAGCGGCACCAGGGCCGCGCGCAGCGGGTCCTTCGAGCCGTCGGCTGCAATCAGGGGGAAGCGCGCCGTGCCGGTCATCGCGTACGCCGCGGTCTGTTCGTTGACGAACGTGCCGACCGAATCGGCGATGTCGTAGATGAACGACGGCTGCGAAGCCGGGCCGCGCGTGACGTGGAAGATGGCCTTGGTCTCCGGTCCGCCGCCGACCATGTCCAGATGGATGGCCGCACGGATGGACTTCGCCACCTCCGGACGTCCGTTCAGCAGGGCCAGCGTGCCTTCGATCTCCGGCGGCCAGACGAAGCGTATCGTCCGTCGTGGCGGCGCGAGGCGTTTGTTGGCGATCAGTTTCTTCAGCGTCCGTGCGGCTTCGAGGATGGCCGCGCAGCCGGAGGCGTTGTCGTTGGCGCCGGGACGGGGATGGTCGAGGTGGCAACTGAAGACGATCTCCCCCGGCTCGCTGCCGGGGATGGTGGCGGTGGCGATGTCGTACGCGCCGTTCTCCTGTCCCGCGACGACGCTCGCATGCAGGCGGATCGTCTCGCGTCGCGCGAGGCGAGCCTGCAAGGCGCGCGCGGTCTTGAGCGAGACCATGAACGCGAACGTTTTCTCGGTGGCGAAGGTGTCGAGGTGGCCCCAGCGGATCAGCGTCTCGTCCTCGCCGTACCACGCCGTGCGCTGGTTCTGCGCGTAGCTGATGATGCCCACCGCACCGCGAGCGATTGCTTTCGCCGCGACGGCGCCCGGTTGCGATGCAGTGAGGACGAGCTTCCCTTTGACGTCCTTGCCTTCGTAGTCCGCGTCCGCTGTTCCGGCGCCGACGTCGACCAGCTCCGCCTTCACGTCGCCGGACCAGCTGTCCTGCGCGAGCGTGATCGGCGCGGCGTCCCAGCTGGCGATGCGGTGCACGGGAACGCCGTCGTCCCCGAGCTCCCACAGCTCGCCACGCTCCGCGTTCCACGCCGGCCGCGAGCGCTGCGTGCCGTAGAAGATCTTCCCGTCGGTAGGGAACGACTCGACGTGCGCGTCGGCGTAGCCGTAACGCTTCAGCTCCGCAACGACCTGGTCCGCCGCTGCACGGAATCCGCGCGAGCCGCGCATGCGGTGCTCGCGCGACAGCCCTTCCAGATTGCGCCTGGCCGTCTCGCCGGAGATCTCGGTGGCCAGGGCGGAGGTTTCGGCTTCGGTGAGGAAGGGGAGCGTTTGCGCGCTTGCGGCGAGGGTGAGGGTGAGGACGAGCAGCAGTCTCATAGGCTCAGAGTCGCATAGAACCGGGATTCGGGATTGAGGATTGAGGATTGAGGATGACGATTGAGGATGACGATTGAGCGGGACCCCAATCCTCAATCCTTCATCCTCAATCCTCAATCCCGCGCCTAAGCGCGGTATAGCGCTGCGCCCCAGTGCAGCCCCGCTCCCAGTGCCGTGAAGCAGATCAGCATGCCGGGTTGGATCCGTCCCGAGGAGAGGCACTCGTGGAAGAGGATCGGCAGCGTGCCGGCGGTGGTGTTGCCGTAGCGCTCGATGTTGTGCGGCACCTTCTCCATCGGCAATCCGAGCTGCCTGGCCACCGCTTCGATGATGCGCAGGTTGGCCTGGTGGATGAGCAGGAGGTCGATCTGCGCGAGCTCGATGCCGGCGTCGGCGCAGACGATGCGGACCGCGTCGGGCATGCGCGAGACCGCTTCCTTGTAGACGGCGCGCCCTTCCATCACCGGGATGATCTCGTTCGTCTCGATCTGCTCGTGCGTCACGAAGGGGCGGCGGCGGAAGCCGACGCCGGGGACGTAGAGCGCCTCGATGTTGCCGCCGTTGGTGAAGAGCTTCGTGGACAGCACGCCGCGATCGCCGTCCGTGCTTTCGACCACCACCGCGCCCGCGCCGTCGCCGAAGAGCACCGTGCGGTCGCGGATGGCGGTGTTGGCCGCGTACTCCTCCGGCGTCACGTCGCGGTCTTCCTGCCCGATGGTCGTGGCCCAGCCGTTCTGCCACGGCATGAACGGCGAGTGCACGTCGGAGCCGATCAGCAGGATGCGTTTGTATTTGCCGCTGCGGATCAGCGAGTCGGCGAGGTCGAGTCCGTAGAGAAAGCCGGAGCACTGCTGGCGGATGTCGAAGGTCGGCACCGACTCGGCGAAACCCATCTTCGCCTGCACCACCGGGCCGTTGCCGGGGAAGAAGTGATCGGGCGTCATCGTGGCGAAGACGATCGCGTCGATGTCTTCCTTCGTCCGCCCGGCCGACTCGAGCGCCGCGGCGGCGGCCATCATGCCGAGGTCTGCGGAGCCCTGGCCGTCGTCGACGTAGTGGCGCTGCTCCACGCCGCTGCGCGTGCGGATCCACTCGTCGGTGGTGTCCATGATCCGCGCGAGCTTCTCGTTCGGGACGACGTTCTTCGGGATGCCGATACCGCTGCCGGTGATGACTGAGCGCATGGCAAGCTTTTAACCCTGAGCGCAGCGAAGGGTCAATGGAGCCCTCGCGCAGACCGTTACCAGAGAAGAGTGCACGTGCGTGCGCCCAAAGCGAGCGCAGCGACAAGGCGCCCCTGACCCTTCGCTGCGCTCAGGGTTAACGTCAACCTCAGGCGTCGTGCTTCGCGGTCAGCGCGAGCAACTCGTCCGAGGTGAACTGGTACTTGCGGCCGCAGAACTGGCAGACCACCTCCGTGCCGCCCTCGTCGATCATCTCGCGCAGGTCTTCCTCACCGAACAGCGCGATCGGCGCCAGAGCGCGGTCGCGCGTGCAGTGGCAGGTGTAGCTGACCGGCATGGCGTGACCGTCGTCGATCTGCTTGTAGCCGACGCCGTGGAACACGGTCGCGACGACGTCTTCGATCTCCATCTTCTCGAGCAGCGTCGAAAGCGGCGGCGCTTCCCTGATGCAGCGCTCGATGGCGGTGATGGCCTCTTCGCTCGCATGCGGGAAGGCCTGCACGATGATGCCGCCCGCGGAGGCGACGCCGTCGCGGCGGTTGAAGACGCCGAGGAGGACGGCCGAGGCGATCTGCTCGGAGTTCATGAGGTAGCGGGTCAGGTCGGTGGCGATGCCGGTGCCGGCCAGCAGGAGCTGCGAGGTGTACGGCTTCCCCGCCGGCGGCGTGCCGCGCACGACGGTGAGCTTGCCGTTCCCGATCCCGCTCTCCACGTCCAGCGCCGGATCCTCGGGGACCGGATTGGCGACGAAGCCGCGGACGTGGCCGCTGTTCGTGCCGTCGGCGATGAGCGTGCCCAGCGGGCCGTCGCCTTCGAAACGGAGGGAGACGTACTGGTTGCGGATGTCTTTGTCGAGCAGGCGCGCGAGGAGCAGCGCGCCGGTCATGGCGCGGCCGAGGGCGTCGGCGGCGACGGGAGCGAGGTCGAGGATCTCACGCGCCGTCTCCACGGCCGTGGTCGTCTGGGCGGCGAGAACGCGGAAGTGGCCGTCGACGGCCATCCCCTGAATGATGCGGTCCTGAGTCTGCTGCATTGGAGTGGTGGAAACGCGGGGGCGCGGGAGTTGCTTCCGACCTGAGCATGAAGAACATCGTGCTGGTATTCGCTCTGCTCGCGCTCGCCGCGTGTCAGGTCAACGAGAAGACGGGTGACGTGCAACCGACGGCGGAGACGCAGACCGCCACGGCCGCGGCCGCCGAGGAGACGAAGGACGCCGGTCAGCAGCTCAAGGAAGGCGCGCAGGACCTCGGCCAGAGCGTCCAGGACGGCGCCGCGGCGATGCGCGACTCCGACGCCGGCCAGCGCATCGAGGCCGGCGCACGCGAAGCCGGACAGGGCATCAAGCAGGGCGCCGGCGAAGCCGCCGAAGCCGCGGGCGACGCGCTGTCCCGCCAGGGACGCGAGGCGCAGGCCGAGGCGAAGGACGCGCGGACGACGACGGCGGCGACTACGACGAACACCACGACTGTCACCACGACGACGCGAAGGCAGTGAGTCTCACAGTCTCAGAGCCTCACAGTCTCACAGTGGCAGAGTCTCGGAGCTCGCGATGCCTCACTCTATGAGACTGTGAGACTTTGAGACTATGAGACTGCCGTCCCCAGACGCATAGAATGCATCACACACGACAAGCGGCGGGCGTGGACCTCGCCGAGAAACAAAGGAGGAGCTTCCATGGTCAGTTTCGGAAGAGCTTCCGTTGCCAGCCAGACGCAGACGCTCAAGGTGGGAGATCAGGCTCCCGACTTCGAGCTTCCGAGTCATCGCGGCGACGAGAAGATCAAACTCAGTGATTACCGCGGGAAGAAGAACGTCGTCATCGTCTTCTACCCGCTCGACTGGACCCCTGTCTGAACCGTTCAGATGCCGTCGTACGAGGCCGAGTCGGCCGACTTCGAACGGTATGATGCCCAGGTCGTGGGCATATCGGTGGATTCAGTTCCCAGTCACGTAGCATTCGCAAAATCGATCGGCGGGATCACCAAGTATCCGCTCCTCGCCGACTTCCATCCCAAGGGCGATGTCTCGAAGAAATACGGCGTCTGGAAAGAAGACAAAGGCATCTGCGAGCGCGCCATCGTGATCGTCGACAAGCAGGGCATCGTCCGCTACGTCGACGTCCATGACATCTCCGAAGCGCCGGACAACGAACAGTTGCGCGACGTTTTACGAGAGCTCGACTAAGTCAGTAACGACGGGCCGTCCACGGGCCCGTCATGAGGTCAAACGATCATGCTCAGCATCGCACGCAAGTGCGTCCCCTTCACCCCATACGACAAGGACCTCTCCTCCGCCACCGTGACGATCGTCTCCGCGACCGGCGTCTTCCTCGCGGACCAGGAGCCGTTCCCCGGCGAAGACCCGGGCGACATCACCTATCGCGTCATCCCCGCCGAGAGCGACCTCGGCGCGATGCGCATCGTGCACGGCCACTACGATCACGCCGAGGCCGACACCGATCCGAACATTGTTTTTCCGTTGGAGACGTTGCGCGAGCTCGCGGCGGAAGGCGTCATCGGCGCCGTCAACCCGCAGCACTACAGCCTCGGCTTCACCACGCGCCTGCGCGAACTGTACGAGACGACGTATCCCGAGATCGCCGACAAGATCGAGCGCTCGAAAACGAAGCTCGTGCTCCTCACCGCCGGCTGTCCCGAGACCTGCCATCGCTCGATCGCCAACGCGGCGCGCGAGATCGAGGCCCGCGGCATCCCGACGCTGATCATCAGCGCGTCGCCGGCCGCGACGGAGTCGGTGCGTCCGCCGCGCGCGATGACGTTCGAGGGCACGGCCATCGGCAAAATCGTCGGCCGCGCCGGCGACCGCGAGACGCACAAGAAGGTCGTGCGCGCCGCGCTGCAGATGTTCACGCACGACACGCCGCCGGGTAAAGTGGTGACCAAAAACATTCACGCATGACCACCAGCCGCCGCGATTTCGCGAAGTCGATCGCCGTGCTGGCGGCCTGTCCGCCACTGGTGCCGTTCGCGAACAGCCTCACCAGCGACGAGCTCACTCGCATCGAGAAGAATCTGAAGGAAGGCGCGCCGTCGCTCGAGCGGCTGCGCGCGTTTCCGCTGACGAACGCGGACGCACCGGACTTCGTGTGATCGACCCGTTCTCCACCGTCGCCGACCTGGGACGCGCCCTGCGCGCGCGCGAAGTGTCGTCGACGGAGTTGACGAAGCTCTACCTCGACCGCCTCGAAAAACACGGCCCCACCTTCGGCGCGGTCGTCACCGTTACGCGCGAGCGCGCGCTGCGCGAAGCCGCCGCGGCCGACGTCGCCCTCGCCGCCGGCAACACGCAGAACCGCCCGCTCCTCGGCATCCCGTACGGCGTCAAAGACCTGCTGGCGACGAAGGACGCGCCGACCACGTGGGGCGCCGAGCCGTATCGCAATCAGCAGTTCGACTTCGACGCCACGGTGGTCAACAAGTTGACCGGAGCGGGTGCGGTGCTCTGCGCGAAGCTGGCCATGGTGGAGCTGGCCGGCGGCTTCGGCTACAACAACGCCGACGCGTCGTTCACCGGCCCCGGACGGTCGCCATGGAACACGAAGTTTTGGTCCGGCGGCTCGTCGACCGGTCCCGCGGCCGCGGTCTCCGCGGGGCTCGTCGCGTTTTCGATCGGCAGCGAGACCTCCGGCTCGATCGTCACGCCGGCCGCATTCTCCGGCGTGACCGGCTTCCGCCCGACGTACGGCGCGGTGAGCCGCCACGGCGCGATGGCGCTGTCGTGGACGCTCGACAAGATCGGCCCGCTGGCGCGCACCGCTGCCGACTGCAACACGGTCTTCGGCACGATCGTGGAGCGCGGCGTCTTCCCCTCGGGGCGCGCGTCGTGGGTGCACAGCGACGTGATGTCGCGCCCGGCGAACAAACGTCTCGCGCGCATCGGCCTCGTGAAGGGCTCGTGGGAAAACGTGCAGCCCGCGGTCCGCGAGAATTTCCTCGAGAGCGTCAACGTGCTGCGCGCCCTCGGCCACACCGTCACGGCGATCGACTATCCCGACCTGCCGTACGGCCCCGCGGTCAGCGTGATCGTCGAGGCCGAGGGGGCGAGCGCGTTCGAGGACATCCTGCGCGACGGCCGCGCCAGGCTGCTGCGCTCGAAGGCCGACCAGCTCGGCGGATTCGAATCCGCGGCCACGCTGGCCATCGACTACATCCGCGCGCAACGCATCCGCGCGAAGGTGCGCACGACGCTGATGCAGCTCTTCGAAAAGGTGGACCTGCTCGTCTCGCCGACGCGCGCCACGGTGGCGTTCCCGATCGGCCCGAACTTCGACGAGGTCTATCGCGACGTGCGCAGCGGCCCTTCCGTCATCGGCAGCATGAACCTCATCGGCGCCCCCGGCATCGCCATCCCGAACGGCTTCGGCGACCACGGCCTGCCGACGTCGATCCAGTTCAACGCCGCGCCGGGGAACGACTCGTTTCTGCTCAACGCCGCGATTCATTTCCAGCAGGGGTTGAACCTGAAATTCGTCCCGCGGGTTTAGGAGCAACGGTCTTCACTAAGTACAGCTCCCCGGAAGAAAGTGTCCAGATCTTGCGGCGGCGACCGGCCATCTGCTTCGTTGCCGCTCCTCGCCGATGGCCCCGCATCGCCTCGTCGCGGCGCCTCGCATCTGACCGATCGCCGCTCGCAATCTCCGGACCCTTTCTTCCGGGGAGCTGTACTAAGCGTGGACCAACGCGTGCGTAGCACGCCAAAGACAATAGCCCCCGGCTTTCAGCCGGGGGAACGTGACGCCCAAGTCTCCAGCCCGTGTAGCGGGCGACAGATCGCGTCCAGAGGCACTGTCGCCCGCTACACGGGCTGGAATCAAGGGCACGCTTGTTCCCCCGGCTGGAAGCCGGGGGCTATTTCCTTCCGCGTGCTACGCACGCGAGTTCACCCGACAATTCCGCAATTGAAGACCGGCGCTCCTGCGCGTGAACCTTTTTCCTCTTCAGCCGGTATCAGTCCATGTGAACGACGCCCACCTCATCGGCCTGATCGTCAATGGCGACGCTGACGCGGTTCGTCCGCTGATGGAGCGCTACCAGCGGCCGCTGGCGGCGCTGCTGCAGCGCGCGCTCGGGCGCACGCCGGACGTGGAGGACGTTTTTCAGGAGACGTGGATCCGCGTCGTGCGCAGCGCGCATCGCTACGATCCGGAGCAGCGGTTCAGCGCGTGGCTGTTCGCCATCGCCTGGAATCTGGTCAAGGACCGCTGGGCCAGGCGTGTCGACACCGCGACCGTCGACCTCGTGACTATGCCCTCGCGTCAGCGCTCACCCGAGGACCTGGCCGTGGAGGCCGATCGCGCGGAGCACGTGCGGGCCATGGTGGTGCGCCTGCCGGAGCGGCTCGCACAGGCGATCCTGCTCCGCTATTTCGAAGAGCTGTCGGAAAGGGAAGTGGCCGAGCGGCTCGGCATTCCGGTCGGCACCGTCAAGAGCCGGATTCACAACGGACTGAGATTGATGAGGGAATCCGATGAACTGCAATGAAGCCGTGGCGGCGCTGGTGGCGTCGCTGGAATCAGGAACGAACATGACGGACGAGCAGCGCGCGCACATTCAATCGTGCGATCGCTGCCGGGAGCTGCTCGATTCGGCGAAGCAGTTTCAGACGCTGCTCGCGGGCAACGGCATCCATCCGCCCGAGGCGGCGGACACCATCGCGGCCGCGGAAGAGGAAGTGTTTCGCAAGCGCTACTGGCACGCGCTGAGAGTCATCGCCGGCGTGCTGTTGCTGTTCGTGGTCGTCACCGCGACCGGTATCGTCCGCCTCGGCGACGCGGAACCGCGGGAGATGCTGTTCATGGCCGGCGGCGTGTACGTCGTTTCGCTGCTGGTGTTCGCGCTGATGCTGTTCGTGTTCTCGCTGGTGAGCCGGAAGGCGCGCGGCGGCAAGCGCCGCCTCTACAAGCGCCTCGGCCCGGGACGCATGCTCTCCGGCGTCTGCCTCGGCATCTCCGAAGCGGCGAACATCGACGTGCGGCTGCTGCGCATCATCTTCGTCGCGCTGCTGCTGGCCGACGGCGTCGGTTTCTGGATTTATCTGCTCCTCGATCTGGCCATGCCTGTGCATCCGGACGACCGCCAGTACCTGCGCCGCTTCCGCCTGCGGCGCTGGTGGGCGAGGAGAACGGGACATGCAGAGCACCGCGCTGGGTGACACCGGCGAAACGATTTCCGCGATCGGCTTCGGCGGCATGCCGCTGTCGATCCAGGGACGCCCCGACGACGAGCAGGGCCGCCGCGTGCTGAGCGCGGCGGCCGACGCGGGGATGACGCTCATCGACACCGCCGACGTCTACTGTCTCGACGACCGCGACATCGGCCACAACGAGCGCCTGATCGCCTCCGCGCTCGGCCGCCGCGACGACGTGCGCATCGCCACGAAGGCCGGCCTGCGCCGTCCCCGCGGTGCGTGGACCAACGACGCCACTCCCGAACACATCCGCGAAGCATGCGAGCAGAGCCTGCGCTCGCTGAACACCGAACAGCTCTGGCTCTATCAACTGCACGCGCCCGATCCGAAAGTCGCGTTCGAGAAAAGCGTCGAAGCGTTCGCCGAGTTGCAGCGTGAGGGGAAGTTCAAGCATTTCGGACTGAGCAACGTCAGCGTCGCGCAAATCGATCAGGCACGGAGCATCCTGCCGGTGGTGTCGGTGCAGAACCGCCTCAATCCGTACTTTCGCGAGTCGATCAAGGTGGCCAAAGCGTGCGCGGAGCGCAACATCACCTTCCTCGCCTACAGCCCGGTCGGTGGCGGACGGCTGGCGAAGAAGCTGCCGCAGTTCGACGTGTTGGTCGAGCTGGCGCGGAAGCACGATCGCAGCGTCCACGCTGTCGTCATCGCCTGGGTGCGCGCACAGGCCGCGACGGTCGTGCCGATCCCCGCGGCGCGCAGCATCGAGCACGCGACGGACAGTGCAAAGGCCGCGGACCTCGTCCTTGCGCCGGACGAAATTCTGGCCATCGACGAGACGGAGTTCGATCGCTCGTGATTTGTTCTATTCTTCGCGACGAACTGGAGGCACACGACAGGAATTGACCACGCACGAGCTCATCGAAAGGCAGCCGCAGGAAAAGCAGTGGACGACCGACGACGCGGTCTCGCTCTACATGACCGACCGCTGGGGCGCGGGCTATTTTCACGTCGCTGAGAACGGCGACATGACCGTGACCCCGCTGCAGGACAAAGGGAGCGAAGTCCCGATCATCGACGTGGTCCGCGAGGCGCAGTCGATGAGCCTCTCCACGCCGCTGCTGATCCGCTTCCAGGACCTGCTGCGCCATCGCGTGGAAGTGCTCAACCATGCGTTCAACGGCGCGATCCGCGAGCACAACTACCGCAACGCGTACCGCGGCGTGTTTCCGATCAAGGTCAACCAGCTGCGTGAGGTGGTCGAGGAGATCCTCGACGCCGGCCGCCCGTTCCACCACGGCGTCGAAGTCGGCTCGAAACCGGAGATCTTCGCCGGCCTGGCGGTGCACACCGATCCCGAGTCGATCATCATCTGCAACGGCTACAAGGACCGTACGTACATCAGGACCGCGCTGACCGGACGCAAGCTCGGGAAGAAAGTCATCCTGGTCGCGGAGAAGATCTCCGAGGTGGCGATGATCGTGAAGATCGCCGCGGAGATGGGCGTCGAGCCGTGGATCGGGCTGCGCGTGCGGCTGCTCGCGAAGGGCTCAGGCAAGTGGGCCACGTCCGGCGGCGAGCACGCGAAATTCGGACTGTCGACGGCCGAGATCCTCGAGGCGATGGAGATCATGGAGAAGGCCGGCATGGCCTCGGCCTTCAAGCTCCTCCACTTCCACATCGGCTCGCAGATCCCCGACATCCTGACCATCAAGCGCGCCGTGCGCGAGGCGGCCATGTACTACGCGAAGCTCTACAAGAGCGGCCATCGCCTCGAGTACATCGACGTCGGCGGCGGACTGGCCATCGACTACGACGGCTCGCGCTCCGAGTTCCACTCCTCGATGAACTACTCGATCGAGGAGTACGCCAGCGACATCGTCTACAACATCATGGACGTCTGCGACGACGAGAAGGTGCCGCACCCGATCATCGTGTCGGAGTCCGGCCGCGCCACCGTCGCCCATCACTCCGTGCTGGTGGTGCAGGCCTTCGGCGCGATCGAGAAGACGCCGCTCGAGCCGCGGGAGATCCTGGCCAAGGACCACAAGCTGGTGCGCGAGCTGATCGACATCGACGCGGCGCTCTCGCCGGCAACGGTGCAGTCGTCGTGGCACGACCTGCAGCAGATCAAGGAGCAGGCGCAGACGATGTTCGAGGTCGGCCTGCTCGACCTCGACGTCAAGGCGCGCGTCGAATCGCTGTTCTGGCAGCTCGCCGAGCGGATGCAGCTCCTGGTGCGCACGATGGACCCGGAGGAAGTGCCGGAGGACGTGCGCAATCTCAACATCGAGCTCGCCGACCAGCACATCTGCAACTTCTCCGTCTTCCAGTCGCTGCTCGACCACTGGGCGCTGGGACAGCTGTTCCCGATCGTCCCCATTCATCGTCTGAACGAGCGTCCGCGGCTCGAGTCGACGCTGGTCGACATCACCTGCGACTCGGACGGCAAGGTCTCGAAATTCATCGACCTCAAGGACGTCCGCGAGACGCTGCCGCTGCACGAGATCAAGTCCGACGAGCCGTACTTTCTCGGCATTTTTCTCACCGGCGCGTACCAGGACATCATGGGCGACATCCACAATCTCTTCGGCCGCGTGAACGAGGTGCATGTGTTCCTCGACCCGGACGAGGAGTCGGGCTTCTACATCGAGGAAGACATCCCCGGGCAGCCGATCGGGGAGGTGCTGGCCATGACCCAGTGGGACTGGCGCGACCTCGAGAAGCGGATGAAGCAGCAGATCGA
>DASVSV010000362.1:0-8339 GCA_036387915.1 Thermoanaerobaculia bacterium | reverse complement strand
GGCGGCGCAGGCCGCCGCACTCCATAGTTACTTTCGCGCGGAACGGCGTTTTGGCAAGGGCGAGCCTGTGACCGTAACCGCCGCGCTGAGGGCTGAGCCGCCGCGGTTCAGTGACCGGCGGGTGGTAGCGCGCGGGACAGGATCGCTGTTGCGGCGGACGCGCAGCCGCGACACGCCGTGAATCCGAAACCGCCGACGAGTAGCGCGGTGGAAACGCGGGTCAGGCGGACGGAATCAGGGAACGGAGCGGAAGTAGACGTCGTAGAACGCGCGGCGGACGCCGCCCACCTTCACTAACCCCTCGTACCCGAAGAAGTTCCCGCTCCGGTCGCGGCGGCCAGTCCAGTGGTAACGAGTGGCTAACGCAGAAACGGACGTCGAGGCGATCCTTTGAAGCTCATCGCGCTGTGAGATGCCATCGTGGTTCGTGTCTGTCCACAACATCAGCGCCGACCAACGCCAGTCATCGGCTGTCACCCAGCCATCACCGTTCGAGTCGAACTCCCTTAGCGCTTCGAAGCCGTTCCGCGCTCGCAACCCAGACGCGAGAACGGTCCAGTTGCCGAAGAGTTCCGCGCCGTTGTCAACGATTGAATTACCGTTGCGATCGACCGCGAGGAAAGCGATAGCGCTCCGCCGAAGAGAGTTATCGTGCCCGACGTAACTTGATTCGAGCCGTTCACAACAGGATGAAATTGGCCACATCCGCGAGTCGCGCCGGTTTCGGCGAAGGCGATCGAGACCGTGATGTCGCCGTTTGCAGCTGTCACGAACGACGGAAAGCCTGTAGCGTAGTCGCTGCAGGTGTTCCACATCTCGACCGCCGATTGAACAACGTCGGCCGGAACATCAGTGCCGACGGAAAGACCAATAGTACTTGCTCTGCCTTGTGCGAACCCCAGACTCGTCACACAGGTATCTTGCGCACTGGCCCCGACGGCGATGTACCCCAGCAGCATCGCGATGAGCGGCCGCATCATCAGTGCAGCTTGCTCGTCCGATCCGTGCCGAGAACGGAGCGGACCCGAGAGATCGCTTCGGCAAGGTCTTTAGGAGCATGACCATCGACCAAAGCAGACGGCATCGTAAGATGCGACTTCGATTGAACGAGCAGCGCTTTGTGTGGTTCCACAACGAAGATTCGTCCGCCGAGGTCCATCGGCGCGAGGTGTGCAAAAAAGAGCACCTCATCGCCTAAGTTTGGGGCGACAGCCCCGCGCAGGCCCCTCCCGCAGATATGACCGCGAGGGGTCTTGATCTCGCCAATACCCAGAAACAAGGAAACGGTCGGCACCGTCGAAGCGGCATGCCCACGCTTGAAGGCTCTATCAACCTGAATGGAGAACAACGTGCCGGGGTTGCCATCGTAGAACCCTGGTTCGGCGGCGACGATCGCTCCGCTGAAGACGCTTTCAGCGGAGATGGCGAGGTTCTCTAGCGAATCGACAGGTTCGAAGATCTCCAGTGACGGCGCAACAGCCGCATACTCGCAACGCTCGGGATTAAGGTCGCGGACCTGGTGGAGTTGTGCTCGCACATGTGGCGGAAACAGGTCTTCGCGGAGGTCTCCTGAGTCGGTAAATGCCTCAGTCGCGGGAATCCACAGGGGAAGTCCATTCGACCTCCTGACGATTACGGTCGGCTCCTCGGATCTAGGGGCCACTGGTACGGCCGCGCCGGTCAAAGCCACAATGAGCGCCGCCAGCCAGGCATTTAGCATTCTCTCAATATAGATCTCACCCCTGTGGGATGCAATTCCCCGGCGGGTTTGCCCATGCTCAGATCGAACGGAACGACTAAACCGCTCACGAAACGACCGGCGAGACTTCGTCCTCCACGAACTGCAGGTCGTACAGTTTGCGGTAGACGCCGCGGTGCGCGAGGAGCTGCTCGTGCGTGCCCACTTCCACGATGCGGCCCTTGTCGAGCACGACGATCTTGTGCGCGCTGCGGATCGTGGAGAGCCGGTGTGCGATGACGAGGGTCGTGCGGCCGCGCATGAGGTTGTTCAGGGCCTGCTGGACCAGACGTTCCGACTCCGTGTCCAGAGCCGACGTGGCTTCGTCGAGGATGAGAATCGGCGGGTCCTTGAACAATGCCCGTGCGATGGCCAGGCGCTGGCGCTGGCCGCCGGAGAGGAGCACGCCGCTCTCGCCGATCTCGGTGTCGTAACCCTGCGGCAGCTGGCTGATGAACTCGTGCGCGTTGGCCGCTTGCGCGGCGTCGATCACTTGCTGGTCGGCGACGTCGGCGCGTCCGTAGGCGATGTTGTTGCGCACCGTGTCGTTGAAGAGGATCACTTCCTGGGTGACGAAGCCCATCAGCGTGCGTAGCGAGTGCAGCGTCGTGTCGCGCACGTCGACGCCGTCGACCGTGATGCGGCCGGTGGTCACGTCGTAGAAGCGCGGCAGGAGATTGACCAGTGTCGACTTGCCGGCGCCGCTGCCGCCGACCAGCGCCACGATCTCTCCCGGCGCGACGTCGAGGGTGATGTTGCGCAGGACCGGATCGTTCCCGTACGTGAACGTCACGTCCTCGTACTTTACGCCCTTGCCGACGCCCTGCAACACGACCGCGTCCGGCTTCTCCACCACCTCGTTCGGCACGTCGAGCATGCTGAAGACGCGCTCGGCGGCCGAGAGGGCGGTGTTGAGCGAGAGGTTTACTTTGTTCAGCTTCTTGATCGGCGCGTACATCATCGCCAGCGCGGTCAGGAAGCTGACGAACTCCCCCGTCGTCAGCGTGCCGGCGGCGATGCGGCGCTGCGCGTAGCTGAAGAGCAGGATCATGCAGACGCCGGCCAGCAGCTCCATCACCGGCGAGGTCATGGCCTGCACGCGCTGCGCGCTGAGCGTCCAGCGGAGGTGCTTGCGCGTGGCCTCACGAAAACGGCCGATCTCGAACGGCTCCATGGTGAAGGCCTTGACGATACGCACGCCGCGGATCGTCTCCTCGAGCAGCGTCGCGATCTCGGCCATCCGCTCCTGCGAGCGGTGCGTGGTCTTGCGCAGCTTCTTGCCGAACTGCACGACCGGCGTGACGATCAGCGGCGCGCCGACCAGGCTGACCAGGGCCAGCATCGGGTTGAGATAGAAGACGTAGACGATCAGGCCGAGCAGCGTGACCGATTCCTGCAGGAGATCGCCCATGCGCGTCGAGACGGCGGCCTGGATGGCGTCGGCGTCCGAGACGACCCGGCTGACCATCTCCCCCGTCGAGCGCTCGGTGAAGAAGCGATGGCTCTGCCCGATCATCCGCTCGTAGAGCTGATTGCGCAGGTCGCGCACGGTGGAGAGGCCGACTTTCTGGAACGAGTACTCGGAGAAGAACGACGTGAACGCACGCAGCACGAATACGCAGAGGATCAGGATCAGCACGCGTCGCGGCTTACCCGCCGCGTCCGCGTTCCACCATGCGTCGAAGCGTGCCTTGGCCGAGCCGATGACCGGCATCCGCTCGACCGCTTCGAGACGCCTGTCTTCTTTCGGCTGTGCGTTGGCTGGCGAGAGGACCTCGTCGAAGAGCGGCTGCACCAGCGCGACCAGCACGGTCTGCGACAGCGCGAAGACCATCATCGACAGGAACGCCACCATCGCCCACGCCTTGTACGCGCGGAGGTAGCGGTAGAGCCGGCGCAGGATCTTCATCCCGCCACCATCTTAAGGATTTCCTCGGCCGCGCGCCGCGCCGCACCCGGCGTGCCGAGCTTCCCGCGGATGGCCTCGAGCTCGCGCGCAACCTGCTGGTACTGCTCCGGCGCGACGAGGCGGCGCACTTCGTCCGCGATGCGAGGGCCGTTGACGTCACGCTGAATGAGCTCCGGCACGACCTCCTTGCCGGCGATGATGTTGACGAGGCTCCAGTGCGGCAGCCGTACGAGCCGCTTGCCGAGCGCGTACGTCGCGCGGCTCAACCGATACATCACCACGACCGGCGTGCCGAGGACCGCCGCTTCGAGCGTGGCGGTGCCGGAGGACGACAGTGCGATGTCCGCAGCGGCGACGCCTTCTCCGCGATCGTGAGGAAGAATGGCGACGTCGACGCCGCTCTGCTCGACGATCGTCGACAGCGCGGCGCGCTCGATCGTCGGCGCCTGGATGATGTACGCCTCGACCTCGCGCTCCGCGCGCAGGATGCGCACCGCGTCGAGCATGGCCGGCAGCAGCGAGTGCACTTCCATCCGCCGCGAGCCCGGCAACAGCGCGATGCGCAGGCGTCCATGCTCGCGCGGCGGCTTGTGCACGTGGGCGAGCTGCTCGATCAGCGGATGGCCGACGTACGTCACCGGCACGTCGTGCTCGCGATAGAACTCTTCCTCGAACGGGAAGATGACGATCATGCGGTCGACGTACTTGGCGATGTGCCGCACGCGCCCCTGCCGCCACGCCCAGATCTGCGGCGAGATGTAGTAGATGACCGGGAGGCCGAGCTCCTTGCAGCGTTTGGCCACGCGCAGGTTGAACTCGGGATAGTCGACCAGGAAGACCGCGTCCGGCTTCTCGCGCGCGATCCGCTCGAGCAATTCCTTGAACACGCGGCGGAACATCGGCAGGTGCCGCAGGACGTTGAACAATCCGACGATGCCCATCTCGCTGGCGTGATGGAGCAGCGTCATCCCTTCCTTGCGCAGCAGGTCGCCGCCGATGCCGAACAGCTCCAGCGACGGGTCGATTTTCTTCAGCTCGCGCACGACCTCGGATGCATGCAGATCGCCGGACGCCTCGCCGGCCACGACCGCGATCTTCATCGCACCGGAAGCCTGTACATCACCCACCCCACCACGATCGCACCGAGGAAGAGAGAGGAGAAGACGACGAGGAAGAGGTTCAGGCGCTCGCGGCGCTCTTCTTTCCAGAGCAGCGCGAAGAAGAGGCCCGTGGCCAGCGCGTAGAGGAACATCAGCACGACGTGGGTGCGCAGCAGGCTCACGGCTTCCGGCCTCGTGCGATGTCGAAGCAATCGAGGACGAGCAGGAGGTTCATCAGGCCCGCGGTGAGCGTGAACGTGCGGCCGTATTCGTACGTGGCCGCACGGATGTTGCCGCTCGGGCCGATGGTGTTGCCGAGCCAGTAGAGCGCGCCGGAGCCCATCGAGGCGACGCTCGCGAGTTGCGGCAGCGCCTGCCCGCGCGTCTCGCTGAGCAGGTACAGGCCACCCTCGATCGAGATACCGATCAGGAACATGCAGACCACGATCGCGAAGAACGCCATCGCACGCGCGCGGCGGCCGAGGAAGAAGTGGCCGGCGCCGGGGACGACGAAGGCGAGAGCCATGGCCACGAATGCGCGCGTCATTCGCCGAGCGATTCTCCGCGGATTTTCTGAAAGTGCGGCGCCAGACGGTCGAAGGTCGTGTCGTGCTCCTCCGGGACCAGGCGCGTTTGCGCGGTGACGGTCATGAAGTTCACGTCGCCGCTCCAGCGCGGCACGATGTGCATGTGGTAGTGATCGGCCACGCCCGCACCTGCGACCTGGCCGAAGTTCATCCCGACGTTGAAGCCATCCGGGTGATAGACGTCCGAGAGAATCCGCTGCGCCTCGGCGGTAAGGCGGATCAGCGCGCGCAGCGAGCGGTCGGCGGACTCGAACAGGCGGGCCTCGTGTGCGACCGGTGCGACCATGAGGTGGCCGTTGGTGTAGGGATAGCGGTTCAGCATCACCAGCGCGTCCGCGTCGCGGTAGAGCGTGAGCGTCTGGCGGACGTCGTCCGAGGAGGCGGCGATGCATAAGATACAGCCGGGGGGCTGATCACCTTTGGGAGAGGTCAAGTAGGAGAATCTCCAGGGCGTGAAGAGGATGTCCGTCACTCTGCCGAAGCTGCCGCCCCTCCCTCGGCAACCTCCGCCGCTTCCGCTTCCGCCATGGCCTTGTTGATCAATTCCTTCAGTTCCTTGCCCGGCTTGAAGTACGGGATCTTCTTGGAAGGCACTTCCACCTTCTCCCCCGTTTTCGGATTGCGGCCCGTGCGCGACTTGCGGCTGCGGAGACGGAAACTGCCGAAGCCGCGCAGCTCGATTTTCTGGCCGGCGCGGAGGGAGTCGACGATCGAATCGAAGACGATGTTGACGATCGTCTCGGCCTGCTTCTTGGTCAACTGGACGACGCGCGCCACTTCGTCGACCAGCTCGGCCTTGGTCATCACGCCGGCGGCGACGGCGATTTCGTCGTCGTGCGCGTCGTCGCGATCGAGCTCGAGATCATCGTGTTCGTCCAAGGTTCCCCTCCTCAATCACCACCGGAATAGAAACTGCGGCACTTTGCGGCTGACGATGCGCTCGAGTACCGCATTGGCGCCGTCCTCGGTCAGGAGTCCAAACAACCCGTCCTCACGGCGGCGCGGCCAGATCTTCGACGGTTCGCCCTCGATGCCGCCGAGCCTCCCGGCGGTGCGAACGGCGTCGTCGATCGTGCCGATCTCGTCGACGAGCTTCAGCCCCTTGGCCTGCTCGCCGGTGAAGATGCGGCCGTCGGCGACGCGGGCCACTTCTTCCGCTTTCATCTTGCTGGCGCGGCCCGCGGCGACGTCGCGCACGAACTGCGAGTGAAGCTGCGTGACGATGCCCTGGAAGTACTGGCGTTCCTCGGGCGTCAGCTCGCGGAACGGCGAGCCGGCGTCCTTGAGGGCGCCGCTGGTGATCGTCTCGGGCTTGAGCTTCGCCCAGCGCACCAGCTCTTTCATGTCGAACCACTGCAGGATCACGCCGATGGAGCCGGTGATGGTGCCGGAGTTGGCGATGATCGGGTCGCAAGCGGCGGCGATGTAGTAGCCGCCCGACGCGGCCACGCTGTCCATCGACGCGATGACCGGCTTGCCGTCCGCGCGGATCTTGCGGATCGCGGAGTAGATCTCCTGCGACGGCGCGATGGCGCCGCCGGGGCTGTTGATCCGCACCACGATGGCCTTGACGCTGCGGTTGCGCGCGTACTTGTGGAGCAGCTCGAGGGTCTCGCGCGCCTCGAGGATCTCCCCTTCGATCGGCACGATGGCCACTTTTTCAGCGGCGAAATTGACGTCGCTCGTGTCGCCGCCGGCAAGGCCGATGGCGGCCAGGAGAACGAAGCCGAGGACGACCAGCAGGCAGCCGCTCAGCGCACCGGCGAAAAACATCCCCGCGCGCGACTTCTTGCGCGGAGGCTCCGGTGTGGTGGCAGCTGGCGGCGGATTCCACACCGGAGGATCTGAAGGCGGCTGAGACGACGCAGCCGGTTCAGCAGTCGGAGACTCGAAGTCGGACATGGTCGAGTCAGCTCTGCTGCGGCTCCGTTTCAGGCTCGGCTTCGCTCACCGGCGCCGCATCGGTCTCGGTCGGAGCTCCGTGCCCCGTTTCCTGGCCCTCGTCGTGCGACTCGGCAGGCGCGGCATGCTGCGCGCTTTCGAGCTGCGCGCGCTCTTCATCCGAGATCGGCTCGACGCCGCGGGTGGTCAGGCCGATCTTCCGTTCGTTCGTGTCGATCTTGATGATGCGCGCGCGGAGCGGATCGCCGACCACGAAAGTCTTGTCGAGTTTCTGCCGCTGGTCGCGCTCCACCTCGGAGATGTGCGCGAGCCCTTCCACTCCGTCCGCTAGGCGGATGAAGAGGCCGAAGTCAGTGATCTTGGAGACGTGGCCGATGATCTCGTCGCCGAGGGCGTGGCCTTTGGCGAACGTGTCCCACTCGTTCGGGAGGAACTCGCGGATCGAGAGCGAGAGGCGCTGGTTGTCGCCGTCGACGTTGATCACGCGCGCCTTCACCGTGTCGCCCTTCTTCAGGACTTCAGAAGGATGCTTGAGGCGGCGGTGCCACGACATGTCGGAGATGTGAATCAGTCCGTCGATGCCTTCCTCGACTTCGACGAACGCGCCGAAGTCGGTCAGGTTGCGCACGCGACCTTCGATCACGGTGCCGACCGGATAACGCTCGGAGATCGTGTCCCACGGATTCTGCTCGAGCGCCTTGAGCGAGAGCGAGATGCGGCGGTTCGCGACGTTCACGTCCGCGACCACGGCTTCCACTTCGTCGCCCATGTTCATCAGCTTGGCCGGATGGCGGATCTTCTTGGTCCACGACATTTCGCTGACGTGGATCAGACCCTCGACGCCTTCCTCGAGCTCGATGAAGGAGCCGTAGTCGGTCAGCGAGACCACTTTGCCCTTCACGCGGCTGCCGAGCGGATAGCGGTCCTGCACGTCGGACCAGGGGTCGGCGTGCTTCTGCTTGTAGCCGAGCGATACGCGCTCCGCCTGCGGATCGAACTTCAGCACCTGCACGTCGATCTCGTCGCCGACGTTGAAGTACTCGGATGGATGATTGACGCGGCCCCACGAAATGTCAGTGATGTGCAGCAGACCATCGACCCCG